>JANMQR010000195.1:0-3245 GCA_031370625.1 Burkholderiales bacterium
TGTAGGGGTAATAGTTCCTACGGAAAAGAGGTTTTTATAGGCTCAACAGACTATGATGAAGTCGTGTAGGTCAGGTTGCGCAGCTACCTGACATCGGTGATTACCTTTACCTTCTGCGTCAGGTAGCTGCGCAACCTGACCTACACGACTTAATCATAGTCTGTTGAGCCTATAGAAACCTCTTTTCCGTAGGAACTATTACCCCTACAATCCGTCTCAAGATTCATCAATAAATAACATTAAAAAATAGCAAGATCGCTCGGCCCGCCCCGGTTTTTCCAAATCAAATTTCAATTTCCCAGGAGCATCCCATGATCCGCTTTACAGTCAACGGTGAACACCTCGAAACCAATGTGCCGCCGGAAACCCCCTTGCTATGGTTTTTGCGCGATAACTTGTCGCTGACCGGCACCAAATTCGGTTGTGGCATAGCGCTGTGCGGCGCGTGTACCGTGCATGTGGATGGCGTGCCGATGCGCTCCTGCTCGACGCCAGTGTCGTCACTGAATGGCAAGAAAGTCACCACCATCGAAGAAATCGGCCGCACGCCAGTGGGCAAAGCAGTGCAGGCGGCGTGGATTGCCGAGGACGTGGTGCAATGCGGCTATTGCCAGTCGGGTCAGATCATGTCGGCGACGGCGTTGCTCGCTAAAAACAAATCGCCATCGGATAGCGAAATTGACGCCGCGATGAGCGGCAATATTTGCCGATGCGGAACGTATAACCGCGTTCGTGCGGCGATTAAAACCGCAGCTGCGTTACCACGCCTGCGGCTAAAGCCAAAGCATAGGGGACGAAAATGATTACGACAAAACGTGAATCGAACAGCAAAATTAATCGCCGCGACTTTTTGAAAACATCTGCGGCTGCATCCGGTGGATTGGTGATTGGATTTCACTTTGTGACGGGCAATAAAGTCGCCAACGCACAAGAGCCGCCCAAACCGAACGTCGCGCCGAATGCGTTTCTGCGCATCGCCCGCGACGGTAGTGTGACCGTGCAAGTAAAGCACCTCGAATTTGGGCAAGGTGTCACGACGTCCCTGCCTATGTTGGTGGCGGAAGAGCTGGGTTGTGATTGGACAAAAGTTCGCGCTGAACTGGCGCCTGCAGCGCCTGCGTACGCGCACACGATGTTCGGCATGCAGATGACGGGTGGCTCCAGCTCGGTGCTTAATTCGTGGGAGCAAATGCGGATGGTGGGCGCGGCCGCGCGGACTATGTTGGTAACAGCAGCCGCAACGAAATGGAAAGTAGCACCCGATAAATGCCGCGTTGAAAATGGCGTGGTGATTGGGCCGGCTAATCAGCGCGCGAATTTCGGTGATCTCGCTGATGCGGCAAACAAGCTCACGCCGCCCGAAAAAATTGCGTTGAAGGAGGCGAAGGATTTTAGAATTATTGGTAAATCGACCAAGCGAATTGATGCGCCCGCCAAGGTAAACGGCAGTGCCATGTTTGGGCTGGATGTCACGGCGAAACAAGTGCCGAATCTGCATGTCGCGCTGGTGAAACGTTCGCCCGTTTTTGGTGGCAAGGTAAAAAGTTTTAATGCCGATAAGGTGAAGGGCATCAGCGGCGTCACGCATGTGGTGCAGACGGCAAATGGTGTGGCCGTCGTGGCGAAGAATTTTTGGGCGGCGAAGGTCGGACGCGATGCTCTTGAAATCATTTGGGATTTTGACGGAGTCGCAAAACCAGATTCTGCCGAGCTTCGAAAGGCCTATCTTGATATTGCCAAAACGCCCGGTGCGGTCGCTAAAGCCGGCAATGTGGAGTCGCTCAAGACTGCTGCTAAAACAGTCACCGCCGAATTCGAATTGCCCTATCTGGCACATGCGCCGATGGAGCCGCTGAATTGCACCGTGAACGTGAGTGCAAATGGTTGTGAAATTTGGGTGGGCACACAATTCCAGACCGTCGATCAAGGTGCAGCGGCACAAGTGTTGGGCATGAAGCCTGAGCAGGTCAAAATCAATACCATGCTGGCAGGTGGTGGCTTTGGGCGACGGGCGAATCCGACATCAGATTACATTCGCGAAGCGGTTGAAATCGCGAAAGGCGCGAGGGTGCCGGTAAAAACTATGTGGACGCGCGAAGACGATATCAAGGGCGGCTTTTATCGGCCGATGGTGGCGCATCGCGTGGTCGCGGGGCTCGATAGTGCGGGCAAGATCAGCGCGTGGGATCACACCATTGTTGGGCAATCGATTTTAGCGGGCACGCCGTTTGCGCCAATGATGGTTAAAAATGGCGTTGACGCGACCAGCGTGGAAGGTGTCTCCGACACACCCTACGACATCCCCAACATGCAAGCGACTTTGCACACGCAACAAGGCGGCGTGCCGGTATTGTGGTGGCGATCGGTCGGCCACACGCATACCGCGTTTGCGATGGAATCAATGATGGATGATTTGGCGAAAGCGGCAGGACAAGATCCGGTTGAGTTTCGTCGCGCGTATCTGGGCAAACATCCACGTGTGTTGAAGGTGCTCAATACGGTTGCCGAAAAAGCAAATTGGGGTAAGGCCTTGCCGAAGGGTCGCGCACTCGGTGTGGCTGTGCATGAGAGTTTTGGCAGTGTGTGCGGGCAGGTGGCTGAGGTATCGGTGGAAGGCGGGCAAATCAAAGTGCATCGCGTGGTGGCGGCAATTGATTGCGGCCTGGCTGTTAATCCGCTCACCATCGCCGCACAAGTGGAAGGCGCGATTGCGTTTGGATTGACTGCGGCGTTGTACGGCAAAGTCACCTTCAAAGATGGCATGGTCGAGCAATCAAACTTTAACGATTACCCGATTCTGCGCATGACGGAAATGCCGAAAATTGAGGTGCATATTATTCCGGGTGGGGTGTCGCCAACGGGGGTTGGCGAGCCGGGCACGCCGCCGATTGCGCCCGCGGTAGCCAATGCGATATTCGCGTTAACCGGAAAGCGACTTCGTGCGTTACCATTTAATGCGGATGATTTGAAGGTGGCTTGATTCGAGCTGCACCTAATACGGAAAAAGCGCACGGAACAAAGAAAGAGAAAACTTGAAACGCAGCCTTAAATTTATTGGAATAGCCTTAGCAATTATCCTCGTTACGGGCTGCGCCTTCATTGAAACCAAACAAGGCGAGTGGATCTTCCGCCCGGTTGCCGGCGAATGGCGCGGCTACAGTAAAGCGAATGCTGCGTTTGAAGAGCGCTGGATACCTGTTAACGCCACCGAAACGCTGCACGCATGGTATGCGCCTGCTGCGGAC
>JANMQR010000299.1:0-15546 GCA_031370625.1 Burkholderiales bacterium
CTCGGCCTGGCCGCAGCGCCTCGTGGCCGAGGCGCTCGGCACTGCCTTGCTCTTGGCCGTCGTAGTCGGCTCCGGCATTATGGGTGAGCGTCTCGCGGGCGGCAATGTAGCCATCGCCCTGCTCGCCAATGCTATTGCCACCGGCGCAGCACTCTATGCACTCATCACCACACTCGGTCCGATATCTGGCGCGCATTTCAATCCACTCGTCACGATAATCGAGCGAGCTGAAGGCAAACTCTGCACCAAACTTATGCTCGCTTATATTGGATGCCAATTCGTCGGCGCGATTGCCGGCGTGCTCGCGGCACACGCGATGTTTGAATTGCCCATGTTGCTGCCTTCACAACACATTCGCTCGGGAATCTCGCAATGGTGGAGCGAGGTCGTCGCCACGTTTGGGCTCATCACCGTAATTCTTTACTGCGCAAAACATAAATCAAACTCGATCCCCACCGTAGTCGGTATGTATATCACCGCCGCCTATTGGTTCACCGCATCGACCTCATTTGCGAATCCTGCAGTCACCGTGGCGCGATCTCTCACGGATACATTCGCTGGCATTCGTCCGCTTGACGCACCCGGATTTATTGGCGCACAGGTAGTTGGCGCAGCACTCGCTTATCTGCTTTATCGGTGGATGTTTCAAACGCGGTAGGTATGGACTGGCTTCATCAAGCCCAACAACGGTGATCGCATTAACGATGCAAAAATTTCACATTTAATCAAAGTGACGCCTTCAACATCAATCGATAATCCTCCGCCGTTGCCTCGCGCGGATTGGTCTTGTGACAATGGTCGCGCAGCGCGCCGTAAATCACCGCGTCAAACATATCTTCACTCACGCCCATCGCCGCAAGACCGCTTGGCAGCTTCAGCCGCTGATTCATTTTTAAAACCGCATCGGCAACATCGGCTGACGGATCAAGACGCATCGCCACGCGCAAGTGATCCATTTTATTTTTCGTAATCACCGATGACCCGCTTGCGTTGAAGCGCAACACCGCAGGCATCACAATCGCATTCAACGTACCGTGATGCAGGCTGGTGGCACCATTAATTTTGAGCCCACCGAGCGGATGCGAAAGCGAATGCACGGCACCCAATCCTTTTTGAAATGCGAGCGCACCTTGCATCGATGCGCTCATCATGTCGAGCCGAGCCTCGATGTCACTGCCGTCAGTAGTCGCACGTTCGATGCTGCGCCACGCACGGGCGAGACCGTCCAGCGCGATGCCATCTGCGGGTGGATTGAACGCCGGCGACAGAAAAGTTTCGATGCAATGTGCAATCGCATCCATGCCAGTGGCTGCCGTTAAATACGGTGGCAAGCCGAGCGTGAGTAACGGATCGCAAATCGCCGATCGTGGCAATAAATGCCACGAGTGAAAGCCGAGTTTTCTGCCGTCATCTAGAATAAGAATTGCACCACGCGCGACTTCGCTCCCGGTGCCGGATGTGGTCGGCACAGCGATTAACGGCGCGGCTTTGTCAGTAATTAAATTGCTTCCACCTTCTATCGTCGCATACGATTTGAATTCACCTTTATGCGTCGCCATAATCGCGACTGCTTTGGCGAGATCAATCGATGAGCCACCACCGACCGCAATCAGGCCATCGCAGTTTTCTGCAACGTACATCGCAGCCGCCTTGCGCGCAATTGCCTCAGTCGGGTTTGATGGCGTTTCATCAAATATCGCGACAGGAAAACCGACAAGCTTTTCCGCAACACGCTCAACAATTCCCGTCGCCGCCACACCCTTATCTGAAATGATCAACGGGCGATGGATGCCGATGCGCTCGCATTCTGATTTCAACTGCGCCAGCGAATCGTTGCCGATGTGGATATGCGTGAGGTAGAAAATAAATGCCATGACTGAATCTCTCCAATTTTTTAATTGTGCATTCGCATATTACGTCGCCGTGTGATTTTCCGAATGTCGAATCGTAAATCAAGTGCGATTGCGCAGTTGCAGACGCATCTTTTTGGATCCAAACCCCAACATAGACGGGAATCTCCAATGCTTTTTGCTCTGAATCACCCGTCAGTATTAGGGTTTGCTTTTTGTAAATGATGTAGCCGTGTTAATCATTCGCGTAAAATTCACAGCATATGCGCATCCAACTACTCTCCGATCTTCACCTCGAAGTCGATCCCACTTTCGCACCCACGCCTGCGCGCAATGCGGATGTTCTCGTCCTCGCCGGTGACATCGGCGGCCAGGGCCGCGGTGATGGCAAAGGCAGCAAATTAGGCCGCGATGATCCTTATGGTTTGCTGCGATTTTCGCCTACGCTTGCAAACTGGCCGACACCGGTTTTATACGTGCCGGGCAATCATGAATACGATGGTGCCGATGTTGATACAACACGTATTGCGTTGATGGCGGAATGCGCGCGACTCGGCATCACATGGCTGGATCGCGAAGTCTTGGTGATGGACAATGTAAGATTTATTGGCGCAACCTTATGGACAGATTTTGAAGTTCTCTCACAATGGCCCGACCACATGCCCGGTGCGATGACGCGCAATATGAAAATGCGCGAAGTGTGTTTTCGCGCGGCGACTTATCATTTGAAAGCAGCCGCAACCACACGATTCGGCGTGCCGTTTGACGCGAATGCCGTTGCTGATCTGAGTCGTGAACATCAGGCGTGGCTGCGCGCGAATCTGGAAGCGCCGTTCGATGGAAAAACAGTCGTCATCACCCACTTCGCACCAAGCCTAAAAAGCGCTGACCCCCGCTTCGGTATCACACCCGGCACCGCCGGATTTTGCAGCCATCTCGATGATTTGGTCACGCATGCGGATGTGTGGGTGCACGGGCATTTGCATTGTCGTAGCGATTATTTGCTGAACGGGTGTCGCGTCGTGTCGAATCCGCTGGGGTATGCGAAGAAGGGCGAACAGGTTGGGTTTGATGGCGAGCGGGTGATTGAGGTTGAGGAACCTCAATTTGCACGATGAGGTCAGATGATCATTAAACCGGGCCTCGAAAAAACTCCGAATTTCATGCTGGCTCCTTCTGCCTACCACTCAAGCTTGCAAAGGACTGCCGACTCAACTGAATCCCATGAGATTGAAGTTCTTGCTTCCAGAAGGCAAGTACTTCATGCATGAATGAGTACAGATCGTGCCTTGTGCCATTGGAAAGACGCACGAAGTAGTCGGGGATGTGAACTTCTTGAGTCGTTAATTCTCCGCTGGGCAGTTGGTAAAATCTAGGTATCGACTTCGCCCTGGGCGGACTGCTTTTGTTTGTGGAGTGATGGGCTGTTTCGTTTTGCGATCACGAAGAACGAAGTGCTTGGCAGAGTTCGCTATGTCTCCTGCAGCGACAATTGATGGGTATTGATTCCAACGCTGGTGTAGCGAGCTTGGATCAGGAGTTCCTGTACTTCTCAGGTGCTCCAGCAAATGATCTTTCATTGAGTGAGCTGTGACGCAGAAATTCAAGAAGTGGTCAGCTCTATGCGTTGCCACGCGACAATGTAGCGTGCGGTACTCCTCTCGCTGCAACTTTCTGTAGAGGGCCGCAATATGCTTAATCGTCGGGGTGAGGCTCATGCGAGGTCTAACGTTTGCATTAACGGGCTGCAAAGCAGTCCCGCTTGAATGACGGGTTATGCCGCATTTAATGCCTCGTTAACCGCTTTATTCATGAGCTCTTCATCGTCGATTAGCTCGCGATAGAGCTCATATTTTAACTGCCCATCGTTGACCTGACGCTCAATAAAAATGACTAGCCGCCAAGCATCTGGATTTGGTTTATCAAAATCGAAGTCAATGCCACCAACATCAGGGGTTTTAAATACATCAACACCAATACCATGCGTTCGAATGAACCAAGAAGTAGCTGGGACTTGGCAAATGCCCCTATTTTCCTGATTTAGAATATCCTCGGCACGTTCCAAGTGGAACGTTCGGATCAGAAGCTCTTTTGCCCATGCCATTTGGGCATGCCAAAGTGGAATTGCTTGCCGAACTAACTCAATGTGTGATTTATTCATGAGGCATAACTTAAATTAGGGAGCACCACATCCGCATAACATTCCGCGTTTCGCTCTAACACTCCGGTGAAATTGCGGAAAAATCGCTTGAAATCAATGAGTCTCATCGTCTAGCTAAATAAATATAAATACATAACAGAATCAAGTTTTATAACACCGTTGAAAACTCCTCCGCGTTCAGCCCAATCAAGCAAATCGCAGCTTAGCAGCGAAGCAAACGGAGCGCAATCGAACCATCTCTAATGAGCTTTACGACGCGGACTTCGTTCAAATTCTAGTCGTGGTATTAATGTTCTGCATTGGGCTGAAAGTAGTGATTCGCATTGCCCAACAAAATAAATTTGCGCCTTCGAAACGAAACGTTACTCATATCGATACGTTTATGCGACATTTTAGTTATCAAAAATCCGAAATCGCGCCAGATCACGCATAGCCCCAACGACGACTGTACGATCTTTCCGGCATGTAACCGATTCACCCGCACGCAAAAAATAATCTTCTGCGTCACCCGACATGGTTAGCCACAAAATTCCTGCGTGACATTGGATCACGATGGCGTGTCGCTGCGGCACTGTCATTGCCTTGTCTTTAGCAAGCTCGTAGTTGACTCGCTCTGCGGCGCTTGCGGTAGCCAATGATGGGAAGATGGCGATGTTTTTCATAACACCATCTTCTGCGCATTTCTGCGCGCTTTGAAGCCACACCATTTGCAAATTGCCACTGGCACAGCGCATCGCCGCACGTAACTGTGCTGGTGTAGAGTAAGCACATCTGTGACTGTTCATCCTTGAATTGAATCTTCATCATATGCCTATGCAGCTCGACTTCTCAACTCATCCGCTAACATCGGCAAATTCAAAACCCGCGATGGCGCAGCTTGGCCGCGATAGTGCGCTACCGATTTATCAGGCGATTGCCGACCAGCTGCATGACGCGATCAACAAGGGCACATTGCGGGCGGGGGATCGGATGCCTTCGGTGCGCACGCTGTGCTCGCAATTTGGCGTCAGTCCGGGCACGGCCACGCAGGCATTTCGCGTGCTGGAAATGCGCATGTTGGTGGAGGCGCGACCGAAATCGGGCTACTTTGTTCGTCATGCCTCATTGCAGCTCTCCGTGCAGTCTTCGGCGCGCCTGCCGGTGGTGGATAGCGTGCAGCTTGAAGCACCCGTGAGCGGCATGCCTGATACCACGCGCATCGTGCGTGAATTTGCGGAGCTATGCGGCGGGCCCTATGTGACGCCGTTTGCTGCGGCCACACCTGACCGGCGTCTGCTGCCTGAAGCAAAAATTCAATCGTTGATTGCCACCATCAATCGTCGTCGCGGCTTTAATGCGAGCTATCCATCGCATATCGGCACGCCTGAATTACGCAACCAGATTGCGCGCTGCGTACTCACCAACGGCGTGCAGATTTCGGCTGACGATATTGTCGCCACCGAAGGCTGCATGGAAGCACTGTCGATTGCGCTGCGCTCCGTGGCGAAGCCCGGCGACACGATCGCGGTTGAGTCGCCGACTTATTTTTCGCTGCTGCAAACGCTTGAATCGCTGGGCATGAATCTGCTCGAAATCCCGACCCATCCGCGTGAAGGAATTTCGATTGAAGCGCTTGAACTTGCTACCCGCGAGCGGGGAAGAGTGCAAGCAATTGTAGTGATGCCCAACTTTCAAAATCCGCTCGGCAGTTTGATGAGTGATGAACGCAAGCAACAATTATTGGCGCTCGCCATTGAACGCGATATTCCGATAATTGAGGATGATGTGTACGGCGATCTGCATCACGAAATGCCACGGCCTTGGCCGATCAAAGCGTGGGATCGCGACGGGCGTGTGTTGCTGTGCAGCTCGTTCTCCAAAACGATTGCGCCGAGTTTGCGCGTGGGCTATTTGATTGCGGGACGTTATCGCGAACGTGCCGCGACCATCAAATACATTACGTCAGTTGCGTCAACATCACTGCAACAAGACGTGGTCGCCGCGTTTATTTCTGGCGGTGGCTACCAACATCATCTGCGCAAACTCCGCGCCGCATTAAAAGCAAATACCGCACGCATGATCAGCGCCATGAGCGAAGCATTTCCGGAAGGTTGCCGCGTTTCCATGCCGCGCGGTGGTTATATTTTATGGGTGGAATTGCCGAAGACGGTTGACAGTCGCGTGTTGTTTCGTCGCGCGGCCGACAAACATATCGCGATTGCACCCGGTGCCGTTTTCTCCCTCACCGGTCGCTACAATAATTATTTGCGCATGCATTCCGGTGCCGTGTGGGACGATCAATTGCGCGATGGCTTGTTTCAATTGGGGCGTTTGATTCGGGAAAATGTGTAGGGCATTTTCAAATGAAAGTCCTTGCGTAAAGCAGCGGGGTATTAGCGACAAGATCAATAAACGCACTCGTAGGGTGGGCAAAGCGCAGCGTGCCCACCAGTGCGCCGTCATGCATCCCGTGGGCACGCGTTGCTTTGCCCACCCTACACTCTAGCAATAGCGGGCTTCGTAGAGATTTATGCTTCATAACACCCGCCGATATTAGCGTTTGCTATCCCAACACCAGCGCCGAAATACCCAGCACCATGCCAATTGCAGCAATTGTGCGACGCGCAACATCGCCTTCCTTCAACGCATGCGCACCCAGCAAAGCCGCGACCAAAATCGACACTTCACGCGCGGGGGCGACGTAACTCACGGGTGCCAACGTCATCGCGTATAGCACCAATACAAACGACAACGGGCTCAGCAACGCAATCACCAGCGCTGCACGTCGTTGGTCGCGCCACGCAGCTGTGATGCCGCCGGGCGAGCGTTTCAAGGCGAGCGGCATGAGAAACGGAACGCGCGACAAATTGGAACCTGCGTAAAACAATAACGGCGGCATCATCAAAACAGACACCGCGATTTTGTCCCACACGGTGTAGCCCGCGATCATGCAGCCCGCCGCAATCGCGAAGCTGATACTTTTTCTGGCGGCACTGCCTTTGAAAGATGCGGGATTACCGGCCAGCAACAATGCCGAGATGCCGATCAGCACAGCACCACCGAAGGCGATCAAGGTCATTTTTTCGTCGAGCCAAAGTGTGGCGGCGACAATCGTCAATAGCGGCCCGGTCGCGCGCGCGAGTGGGTAGACGACCGAAAGATCGCCACCAGCACGATAGGCACGATCAAGCAGTAAAAAATAGATGGTGTGTATGACGCCACTGCCGAAACAAACGCCCGCCTCTATCCACGTCAATGAATGACCGGCAATGATGAAATAAATCGCCAGCGGGGTAAGGATAAACGACGAAAGCACGGTGGACAGCGCCACCAACCCCACGCCGCCGCCACTTTTTTTCAAAAAATAATTCCATGTCGCGTGCAGTATCGCAGCGGTGAGTACGAGCAAAAGCGCGGCTGTGCTCATACGCGAGAATTATTTTTCATGTGGCTCACCCACAATTTAGAGGGCATATTTTTCTTGCATTGATTTAGCGACGCGCGCTTTTACGTTTTCAAATTCATCGTCGCGCAGCGGATTAAATTGGCTCGCCCATTTGCCCGAATCCACAAAATCCGGAAACTTTGGCGACTCACCCCAGCGCCAATCAGCATTTTTTGCATCTTTGCTTCGACCAAAAATATGCAAATGCACGCGCCGCGATTGTTTTACCTCCTTCGCGCCGACAGGTTCTGCCAAATCATTGAGCGCCCAATTGCCCGCCCCCCAATAACTCACACATCCTCCTTCAAGCTGTGGCAACACCGCGAGCATCGCCTCACCGGTCGCTGCAACCAGAAACGACCAACGCATCAGCTCACGCGCAGACAGCTCACTACGCTCCCACACATCGCGCGGTGGATTCACCACCAGATGACCGCCATCAGCGCGGTCAGACAGCGTGACATGCGGAATCAGCAATGTGCCGCCATCGCAGGTAGAGTTTTTTGATGCTGACATCGTGTTGTTCCATTCTTGTAAACAGACTGTCATCCCGCCGCTTTTACGGGGAACGGCAACTTAGGACAAGCATTGGCAAGGCTTTACGAAGATAAATGCTTCAAAACGCCCACCAGTACTAGACTTCTCTACAACGAATAAGTAGCGTAGGTCAGGTTGCGCAGCTACCTGACATTTCGTGAAAACTGAAGAGTGTCAGGTAGCTTCGCAACCTGACCTACAAAAAGAATCGTTAGCACGTACGGTCTTTCTGAGAAGCGGTTGCGATGGACGACAGCCTAGAGCCAGCATTGGCACGGCTTTACGAATATAAATGCCTTAAGACGCCCGCCAGCGCTGGGCTTTGCTATAACGAATAAGCCAACCTCACCCCTTGATCAATCGCTCGTTTCGCATCCAATTCGCCCGCCTCAAACGCACCACCAATCAAATGTGTTTTGATACCGGCGGCTTCGAGCGGCGCAACTAATTCTTGTAGCGGCTCTTGACCGGTGCATAAAACAATCGTGTCGCATTCAATTAACGTCGGGTTTTCGTGTTTTTCGCCGTAGCTGATGTGCAGACCTTTGGCATCAATGCCTTCATAATTCACACCTGCAATCATCTCGACTTTTTTCTTTTTCAATGCCGCGCGATGAATCCAGCCGGTGGTTTTGCCGAGGCCTTTGCCGATGCTGGTGGCTTTGCGTTGCAGCAGCGTGACTTGTCTGGCGGGCGGTGCAACTTCCGGCTTCACCAAACCGCCGCGCGACACTGACGGATCGCCCACGCCCCATTCGCGTTTCCATGCATCCAGATCCATTGTCGGTGAATGGTCTTCGACCAAAAATTCTGACACGTCGAAACCGATGCCACCTGCGCCGAGCACTGCGACACGTTTACCAACCGGTTTTTTGTGTAACAGCACGTCGATGTAGCTCAACACATTCGCACCATCCTGACCGGGGATTTTTGGATTGCGCGGCGTCACGCCAGCAGCGATGACGACTTCATCAAAGCCTTTCAACTCATCGGCCCCGACGCGTTGATTCAAATTTAGCCGTACACCCGTCGCCGCAATGCGGCGAGAAAAATAACGCAGCGTTTCGTGAAATTCTTCTTTGCCAGGAATCACTTTTGCCATGTTGAATTGACCACCGATTTCGTTTGCCGAATCGAACAGATCCACCTCGTGCCCGCGCGCGGCGAGCTCGGTTGAGCATGCGAGCCCTGCCGGACCTGCACCAACAACCGCGATACGTTTCTTTTTCGATGTTTTGGTAAAAACCATTTCCGTTTCATGGCACGCACGCGGGTTCACCAAACACGAGGCGAGTTTTTGTTGAAACACGTGATCGAGGCAGGCCTGATTACAGCCAATGCAGGTGTTGATATCGAGCGCGCGATTTTGGGCAGCTTTGTTGACGAACTCAGGATCGGCCAACAATGGCCGCGCCATCGACACCATATCCGCACTTCCACCTGCAATAATTTCCTCACCCACTTCCGGCGTGTTGATGCGATTGGTGGTGATGAGCGGAATCGCGACTTCACCTTTTAATTTTTTCGTGACCCACGCGAATGCGCCACGTGGCACTGAGGTCGCGATGGTTGGCACGCGCGCTTCGTGCCAGCCAATACCAGTGTTGATAATGGTCGCACCGGCGCGCTCAATGCCCTTCGCGAGCATCACCACTTCTTCCCACGATTGGCCTTCCGGCACGAGATCAAGCATCGACAGCCGATAAATGATGATGAAATTTTTGCCGACGGCTTCGCGCATGCGCGAGACAATTTCTATCGGCAATTGCATCCGGTTTTCATACGCGCCGCCGTATTTGTCGGTGCGCTTGTTGGTGGCCGTCGATAAAAATTCGTTGATGAAATAACCTTCCGAGCCCATTACTTCCACGCCGTCGTAGCCTGCATCCTGCGCGAGTTTGCCAGCGCGGATAAAACATTTTATTTGCCGCTCAATGCCACGCAGCGAGAGTTCACGCGGCGTGAATGGCGTGATAGGCGATTTTATTTTTGACGGTGCAACCGAGAACGGTGAGTAACCATAGCGTCCCGCATGCAAAATTTGCAACGCGATTTTGCCGCCGGCTTGATGCACCGCCTCAGTGATCACGCGATGCGATTTCGCTGCGCGCGAGGATGCCAGCCGCGATCCAAACGGCGTCAACCAGCCTTCCACATTCGGCGCAAAACCACCCGTCACAATCAAGCCAACACCACCCCGTGCGCGCTCCGCAAAATAGGCAGCGAGCTTCGGAAAATCTTTTGCCTTGTCTTCAAGGCCAGTGTGCATTGAGCCCATCAGCACGCGATTTTTTAAGGTGGTGAAACCGAGATCGAGCGGGGCCAGCAGATGTGGATAGGGTGAAGTCATGTGCGCTTTCTATGCTTTTAATATTTTTTCAAATCGAAGTGACGTGCGAATATTACTGTATCCAATGTGCTCATAAAATGCATGCGCTTCGATACGATGCGCACCCGAACTAAGTTTGACGCGATCAAAGCCGTGCTGTTGCGCCCATGTTTCCGCACACAACATGAGCGCACGACCGACGCCACGTCCGCGCATGGTTTCCTCCACAACGATACCGCCAATCTCGGCATAGCGTCCAACCTCAAGGCGGTCAACAGTGTGGACATGCATCCAGCCAATCACTGTTTGCTCATTATTCAATGCGACAAAAATACCGTTACCGCTCGTTGCTGCAATCCTGCGAAAGCGACTTCTCAGTTCCGTTTTCGACACCGGGTAGCCCAGTTGCGCGCTTAATTCCGCAACTGGTTCTGCGTCGATCTCAATCATTTTCCGGGTCGTAATCAAAGCCCACTTTCAAAACAAAACGGGGCGCGCAATCACGCGCACCCCGCTCTCTGCAATCAGAAATTTTCTACAAAACCGACTTCAACAATCTACCCATATCGGCGGGGTTTTTGGTGACTTTAATACCGCATTCTTCCATCACGGCCAATTTTTCCTGCGCGGTGCCTTTGCCGCCAGAAATAATCGCACCGGCGTGGCCCATGCGTTTGCCTGCGGGCGCGGTTACACCGGCGATAAAACCAATCACCGGTTTTTTCATGTGATCTTTAATCCAGCGTGCGCAGGTTTCTTCGTCATCGCCGCCGATTTCGCCAACCATAATCACGGCATCGGTTTCAGGATCATCGTTGAACATTTTCATCACATCAAGATGCTTCATGCCATTCACCGGATCGCCGCCAATGCCGACGCATGACGATTGCCCCAGTCCCAAATCCATCAATTGACCAACCGCTTCATAGGTCAGGGTGCCCGAGCGCGAAACCACGCCGATACGACCTTTTTTATGAATGTGGCCCGGCATGATGCCGATCTTGATTTCTTCGGGCGTAATCACGCCAGGGCAATTTGGTCCGACCAAAATCGTGCTCTTGCCGCGCATTTTGTAGCGGGTGTTGATCATGTCCTGAACCGGAATGCCTTCAGTGATGCAGATGACCAATTCCAAGCCCGCATCGACAGCTTCATCAATTGCAGCGGCAGCATAGGGTGGCGGTACATAAATCACCGATGCAGTCGCGCCCGTTTGTTTTTTCGCTTCGGCCACGGTTTCAAAAATCGGGATGCCTTCGTAGGATTGGCCACCTTTTTTTGGCGTCACACCGGCGACGAAACAATTTGCACCGTTCGCATATTCCTTGCACATTTTGGTGTGGAACATGCCGGTTTTGCCGGTGATGCCCTGGGTGATAACTTTGGTGTTTTTATTGATCAAGATGCTCATATTTTCCTTGCTCCATTTTCCTTGTCCAATTTGGTTATTAAACAAGGTTTATTAGTCATTTCGTCGTCCCCGCAAAAGCGGGGACCCAGTGTCGTTACGGCGTCAACGTGGAATATAAATCGTTCCAATACGGATTTTTTTCTTCAATCAATTTCAGCTTCCAATCACGATTCCATTTCTTGATTCGCTTTTCACGTGTTATCGCACTTTCAGCAGTTTCATGTTGTTCATACCAGACAAGTTTGTCGACACCGTGTTCTTTAGTAAAGCCTGGAACAGATTTTTCCTTATGCTGCCAAATCCGTTGCAAAAGATTGGATGTGACACCTGTATAAATTGTTCCATTGCGTTGACTAGCGAGTATGTACACGTAGAACAGTTTTTCCATTGCGACGGACGCCACTGGTTCCCCGCCTACGCGGGGACGACGGACTTTTATTTTCCCTTCGCGGCCGCAACCACACGCTCAGCGGCTTCCGCCATGTTATTTGCCGAGATAATCGGCAAGCCTGAATCTTTCAAAATTTGGCGACCGAGTTCTTCGTTGGTGCCTTTCATGCGTACCACCAGCGGCACTTTTAATTGCACTTCTCGCGCAGCGGAAATAACGCCATTGGCGATCACGTCACATTTCATGATGCCGCCGAAAATGTTGACTAGAATTGCTTTGAGCGATGGATTTTTTAACATGATCTTGAATGCTTCGGTCACCTTCTCGGTGGTAGCACCACCGCCCACGTCGAGGAAGTTGGCGGGCGAGCCGCCGTAGAGCTTGATCACGTCCATCGTCGCCATGGCGAGACCGGCACCATTGACCAGACAGCCAATATCACCGTCGAGTGAGATGTAAGCCAGATCAAATTTACTGGCCTCAACTTCGGCTGGGTCTTCTTCGTCCAAATCACGCATCGCGACGATGTCGGGGTGGCGATAAAGTGCATTGGAATCAAAATTCAATTTCGCATCGAGCGCTAAAACTTTATTGTCACCCGTGTAAATCAACGGATTAATTTCGGCTAACGAGCAATCGCATTCCACGAATGCTTTATAAAGCGATTGCATGAAGGCTCTGGCCTGCGGCACGGCAATTTCTGGCACGCCGATTTTGCGGGAAATGTCGTCGCCTTCTGCGTCTGGCAATCCTTTTGCCGGATCAATCGCCACTTTGAAAATTTTCTCCGGCGTGTGCTCAGCCACGTGCTCAATATCCATGCCACCCTCGGATGAGGCCATCAGCACCACGCGCTGTGAGGCGCGATCTACCACCATGCCGACGTAAAGCTCTTTCTTGATGTCGGCACCCTCTTCAATCAACAGACGTTTTACCAAACGACCTTCGGGGCCGGTTTGAATCGTCACGAGCGTCATGCCAAGAATTTGACTCGCATAGGTGCGAACTTCGTCAATCGATTTCGCGACCTTCACACCGCCGCCTTTACCACGTCCACCCGCGTGGATTTGCGCCTTCACGACCCAAACCTTGCCGCCTAATGTTTCGGCGGCTTTTACGGCCTCGTCAACGCTAAAGCATGGGATGCTGCGCGGCGTGGCGACCCCGTATTTGCGCAAGATTTCCTTGCCTTGGTATTCATGGACATTCATGGAGAGTGACTTTCTTGTTGACGATGACGATTAAAAATTGCGATTAAAGCGGGAGGGGAACAGGAAACTCGGGAGCAGACTAGAACCGGGACGCGCCTTTGCGTCCGCTAAGCTCGCTATTTTAACAGCCAAGCAGACTTGTAGACAATTTGCTGTTGGTGCCGCTCGCTAATGATTCTCTGGCTCAATTGCCGCGTTGGCCACGACCGTCACACCGACCGGCTCACCGCTATACCAATTGGGGTAATAACGCGCCACCGCGGGTGCGTCGAGCGCCAAGGCGTGGCATTTATCGAGCTGGAATGGCACCTTTGTCGGATCTTGCAAGCCCTGGCCCGCGATAGTCTGAAATGCTGTCGTCGCCACCGTACCGATCAAGTCAGTGATGTGGGTGCAACCGCGCGTCCCGGCAAATAGCTCCATCACCCGACGCGAGAAGCCCGGACGAATGGCAAGCCCGATCAGTTTTTTGTATTCCGGCGTAATCTCGCTGCAATAACCCGCGTACGGCATCGCATCTGAGGCTGCCTCAGCATCGACGATAGTCATGTTGCGATCAATGGTGATGCGCAGCCACATCGAATGCACGGATGAACCGGCGGGCCTCAAGCCGCTGGCGACCTTGAATTCAACGTCCTTACGATCATGGAGATGGCCTTCGATATCAAAGCAACCGTCGTCGCGTTTGTAGCCGCGCACGTTGATTTCTCGATGGTGGAGCGCTTGGCGTTGGGTTTTTGCGGGGGAAAGTGGCATGGGGAAGACGCTCTTTGGAGAAGACCCCCATTATAAAAACAAAAACGCGTTGGCGGCTGTTGTACCTCCTTCCCCCGTCGCCGGGTGAAGGAGCAGTCCGGTGAGAGCTTAAATAAGTCGCATCAATCGCTCAACACCACACTAACCAACTTGCCGATAAGTGCGAATCGCGGCAGCGAATTCTGAGCCAGACTGGAACCGCTCATCAACTTTCTTCGCCAGCGCCATGTCGATCACATCAGCCATCCAATCTGGCAAAGCGGGATTGATTTCACGAATATTTGCGTGTGGCTCGTTGGCAATTGCAAACATCAATTGCGTCATCGACTCACCCTGAAACGGCAGGCGTCCGGTGGTGAGTTGATAGAGCGTGACGCCGAGTGAAAACAAATCAGATCGACCATCAATCTTTTTGCCCGCCAATTGCTCAGGCGACATGTACGACGGTGTGCCCAGCACCATGCCAGTTTTTGTTCGCGAAGAATCCGTCACACGCGCGATGCCGAAGTCAGTTACTTTCGGCGTGCTGGTAGCTGGGTCATACATGATGTTGGCCGGTTTGATATCGCGATGGACAATGTTCATTTGGTGCGCGTGATTGAGCGCCTCTGCAACACGTTCAACAATCATCAGCACTTTATCCAGCGGCAACAAATTAGGATTTTTAGTGAACGGCACCAAATCCTTGCCCTTCAAAAATTCCATCGCGATGTAAGCAAGATCATGTTCCTCACCGGCGTCAAAAATGCGCACGATATTGGGATGATCCAGCTTGCCTGCGGACTCTGCCTCGCGGAAAAAACGTTCCTTGGCCTC
This sequence comes from Burkholderiales bacterium, assembly GCA_031370625.1. Lineage (GTDB taxonomy): Bacteria > Pseudomonadota > Gammaproteobacteria > Burkholderiales > Usitatibacteraceae > UKL13-2. The sequence continues at coordinate 14,887 of JANMQR010000299.1, forward strand.
GGCTAATTCGTCGCCTTCAAACTCAGTCGACAGCGCCAGCGTTTTAATAGCAACTTCGCGGCCAATCTTGGGGTCTTTGCCCAGATAAACCGTGCCCATCGCGCCCTTGCCCAGCTCTTTTTCCACCTGATAACGGCCGAGCGTGGGCTTTTCACCGGTACCGCCCAGCATCATGGTCGCGTTGCCACTGCGCGCGCCGGACGAACCACCGAGGATGATCGTTTCTGACATTGCCTTGGCGCGATTCATGCGATCCGCGACATCGCGGAATGTGGGGTTCAATTTATGAATGTAGGCGAACGCACTTTCTGCTTTGTTAAATTGACGACGACGCTCGAAATCAAGCGCGAGAGAATAAATGTTTTCCATCAGCTGCTCATCGGCCGGGCATTTGCGGAATTTATCAAACGCCATATCCAATTGACCTTGCTGCTGGAACGCCAAGCCCAGCATCCGGTTCGATTCGGCGCCGGCGGCGTCGGATTGGTCTTTGCCTTTTTCAGTGAGGAGGAAGCGTTTGGTGGTGAGCAGCAGATGACCGATTAGCAGTAGCGAGGCAGGTAGCATGAGCTTGACCACCAAACCTGGCCCCATCATCAACCCGAAGTGAATGCCGAGCAGGGCCAGGACAATTAGCAAAGTGATTAGCGCAGCAGGGCC
>JANMQR010000350.1:0-13833 GCA_031370625.1 Burkholderiales bacterium
TCACTGCCATCACGCATCGCCTCTGTCTCGCGATTGGGACTCGCGACTGAACCAGAATCAAGATGATCGCGACCAATCACAATCGGCGCTTTTAATTCACCACTTTTCACCATTTCGTTAAACGCCAAGCCCGCGCGGTGCCGATCACCCAAACCAATCCAGCAGATACGCGCAGGCAAGCCTTGAAACGCAATGCGCTCACCGGCCATGTCGAGCCAGCGATGCAAGTCTTTATCTTGAGGAAACAGCTCTTTCATTTTTGCGTCAGTTTTGCGAATATCTTCAGCGTCGCCCGACAACGCAACCCAGCGAAACGGGCCTTTACCGCGACAAAAAAGTGGGCGAATATATTTCGGTACAAAACCCGCGAAATCGAATGCGTTTTTTACACCTTGATCGAACGCGACTTGGCGAATGTTATTGCCATAGTCCACCGTTGGCACACCCATTGCCTGAAAATCGAGCATCGCCTGCACATGCACCGCACAACTATTTGCAGCAGCTGTGCGCAGCGCCGCATGTTGTGCAGAATCATTTTGTGCAGCACGCCATTGGGCATTAGTCCAACCGGCGGGCAGATAGCCGTTAACCAAATCATGTGCCGAGGTTTGGTCAGTCACCAGATCAGGACGAATGCCACCCGATTTTGTACGCTTGACCAACTCCGGCAAAATTTCTGCGGTGTTGCCGAGCAGACCAATTGATATGGCTTTTTTCTCACGCGTGTAACGCTGAATGCGCGCGAGTGCATCCTCTAAATTTTTTGCCTGCTCATCCAGATAGCGGGTCTTGATGCGCGCATCAATGCGCGATTGCTGGCATTCAATATTGAGCGACGATGCACCGGCAAAGCTGGCCGCCAATGGCTGCGCGCCGCCCATACCGCCCAAGCCTGCCGTGAGAAACCAGCGCCCGCTCAAATCCCCGTTGTAATGCTGGCGGCCCGCCTCGACAAATGTTTCATATGTGCCCTGCACAATGCCCTGCGTGCCGATATAAATCCACGAGCCCGCTGTCATCTGGCCGTACATCATCAAACCTTTGCGATCCAGCTCGTCAAAATGTTCCCAGGTCGCCCATTTCGGCACCAGATTTGAATTCGCAATCAGCACGCGCGGCGCATCGGTATGGGTGCGAAACACGCCGACTGGCTTGCCGGATTGAATCAGCAAAGTTTCATCTTCTTTCAGCGCACGCAAGGCAACCAGAATGGCTTCATAACAATCCCAATTACGCGCCGCCTTGCCGATGCCGCCATAGACCACCAACGCATCCGGATTCTCGGCAACCTCGGGATCGAGATTGTTTTGCAGCATGCGATAAGCGGCTTCGATTAACCAGTTGCGGCACACAATCTCGGTGCCGCGTGGTGCGCGAACGGGATGAGGCGCGGCAACTTTTTCGATGGCGGATAGATCGTTCATGGGGAATCCTTTGCACACATCCAAACGGTGGATTTAATCTACGCATAAATCGTACTTGTCTAGACAAGCACAGTCAAGTATTCTTTCAACTATGGTCACTGCACGCCAACCCAATTTAGCACCCTACGCCAAGGTCAAGCAGTATTTGAAGGCGCGTCTTCAAAAAGGCCGCTGGCCACCAGGTGCGCTCATGCCGTCCGAAGCCGAATTGGTTGTGCAATTTGGTGTGAGCCGGATGACCGTCAATCGTGCGCTCAAGGAATTGCAGGTTGAGGGCTTGGTCGAACGCGTCCAGGGCTTGGGCACGTTCGCCGCGCAATTGCATCGCGTGTCTTCCACGCTGACAATTCGTGATCTGCACACCGAGATTGAATCGCGCGGTCACACCCATCATGCAGAAGTTCATCTGGCGCGCCAAGAAGCAGCCACCGCGGCGCTGGCAGAAAAACTGGGGCTTACAAAAGGTGCAGCCGTGTTTCATACCCTGATTGTCCATCACGAAAATAATGTGCCGTTGCAGTGTGAGGATCGTTACGTCAATCCCGCCTGCGCACCGGATTACTTGAACGTCGATTTTACTAAGACAACGCCGACGCATTATCTGCTGGAAGTTGCCCCGCTATGGGAGGCGCAATATTCGATTGAGGCCGCAGCACCTACCGCACGTGAAGCAAAACTGCTCGGCATTGGTCGCCATGATGCGTGCCTGATTATTGTGCGCCGCACGGTGAGCCGCAATGTGCCGATTACGGTGGCGCGATTGGTGCATCCAGGTTCACGTTATTTGCTTGAGGGGCAATTCAAACCATGAAGCCCTTGATCATTCAAGCCAATAGTGTTGTGTCACAGGCTTGGCGTAATGGTGGCGGTGAGACACGAGAATTGATGGTGTGGCCGCTTGGTGAATCAGCATGGCAGATGCGCATCAGTTTGGCTGATATTGAGAGCAATGGGCCGTTCTCAGCGTTTCAGGATGTTACGCGCTGGTTTGCTGTGGTGGAGGGTGCGGGTGTTAGATTGCGATTTGCAAATGAAGAAATGGTAATGACAAGTACCAGCGCCCCACTCTGCTTTGAGGGTGGTGCGCCACCTGATTGCGAATTGATAAGCGGGTCAACACGCGATTTGAATCTCATGATTCGAGGCGGCTCGGGAAAAATGCAAATCGCGCTGGATCGCCTCGCATGGCGCACCACGGCTGCGCAATGTGGATTATTTAGCGCTGTTGCGGGCTTTGTTCATGCCGGCGCGAAATCCTTCGGGCCGATTGCAGCACATTCATTGGTGTGGTTTGATGAAACGCCCCCGGTGCCACTGATTTTTGAATCGCTGCATGGATCGATCATGCCCGCCGGGTGGTGGCTGAGCTTCACACCAGAGGAGCGCGGTTGATGGGCGCACTCTGGCACAACGCACGCATTGCCTGCATGACTGATGATCGTGCCTGGGGATTGATCGAGGGCGGCGCAATCATTACCCATGATCAAAAAATCGTGTGGGTCGGAGCCGAAGCAGAATGTCCTGCCGAACTCATGCAGCACATCACGGCAAAACACGATCTCGATAATCGCTTGGTCACACCGGGACTGATCGACTGCCACACACATCTGGTCTACGGTGGAGATCGGGCGCGCGAATTCGAGCAGCGGCTGCAAGGTGCAAGTTATGAGGAAATTGCCCGCGCTGGTGGCGGCATTCGTTCAACTGTTTTGGCGACTCGCAATGCGAGCGATGAAACACTTTTACAGAGCGGTTGTGAACGAGCGCGCAAGCTCATGGCTGAAGGCGTGACCACGCTTGAAATTAAATCCGGTTATGGGCTGACGCAACTTGATGAGACACGCATGTTGCGTGCAGCACGGCGCATCGGGCAGGCGTTACAGATCACGGTGCGCACCACTTACCTCGCCGCGCACGCGCTACCGCCCGAATTTGATCGCCGTGCTGACGACTATATTGATGCGCAAAATGAGTGGATGACTGCGCTGCATGCTGAGGGGCTAATTGATGCGGTGGATGCGTTCTGCGAGCGCATCGGCTTCACGTCCGCACAAACACGGCGCGTATTTGAGCATGCACGTGATCTGGGTCTGTGCATAAAACTGCATGCGGAGCAATTATCTGATCAAGGTGGCGCGGCACTCGCAGCGGAATTCGGCGCATTGTCCTGCGATCATCTGGAATTTTTGAGCGATGAGGGCATTAAGGCGATGCAAAAGAGCGGCAGCGTCGCGGTGTTGCTACCGGGTGCATTTTATTTTCTGCGCGAAACAAAGCTGCCGCCAGTGCAAGCGTTGCGCGACGCAGGCGTGCCCATCGCCATCGCCACCGATCACAATCCCGGTTCATCGCCCTGTCTCTCGCCACTGCTGATGCTCAATATGGCCTGCACATTGTTCCGGTTAACGCCCGAAGAAGCGTTGCGCGGTATGACGGTGAATGCCGCGCGCGCGCTGGGATTATCAGCGACCCACGGCACCATTGAGGTTGGCAAGCGCGCAGATTTCGCGGTGTGGGATGTGCAAAACCCGAATGAGTTAGCCTATTGGTTTGGCCATAATCCTTGCGCAAATATTGTCATCGGCGGTAAGGTATTTACATCATGAACAATTCTATTTTTACTTTGCATCAAGGCACCACGCCACTGTTGGTCAGCCTGCCTCATATTGGTACTGCCGTCCCCGAAGATTTGCGCGGCCGTTATGTCAAGCGTGCCCTCGCGAGCGAAGACACAGATTGGCATCTCGACAAACTTTACGCGTTCGTCGGCGAGCTGGGTGCGAGTGTGCTTATGCCAAAATTTTCCCGCTATGTGATTGATCTGAATCGATCACCTGAAAATATTCAGATGTACACCGGCACCAATAATACCGAGCTGTGCCCTACCCGTTTCTTTACTGGTGAAGCACTTTATCTTGACGGCGCGGCACCAGACGATGCCGAGATTGCGCGGCGACGGGACCGATATTGGCGGCCGTATCACGACGCGCTGAGTAGCGAACTTCAGCGTTTGAAATCGATACATGGTTACGCTATTTTGTTCGAAGGGCACAGCATCAAATCCGAATTGCCGTGGCTGTTTGAAGGCCGTTTGCCTGCGTTAAATCTTGGCACCGTCGATGGCACAAGCTGTGCCACGTCCATCCGTGCGGCATTGTCGAATGTGCTGCAATCGCAAACGCAATTTAGTCACGTCGTCGATGCCAGATTCAAGGGCGGCTACATCACGCGCCACTATGGTCGGCCTGATGATCGCGTGCATGCGGTGCAACTTGAGATGTGCTGGCGTTGTTACATGCAAGAATGCCCGCCTTTTGTTTACGATTCCGAGCTGGCCGCGAACGTGCAGCCGTTATTGCGCACGCTGATCAAAACGTTAATCGACTGGCAGCCCAATGTCTGATTCACAACGCTTGTGGGCACCGCGCGCATGGCTTCCTGATGGCTGGCATGATCGTGTATTGCTTACGATTGGTGCTGATGGTCATTGGTCGGATGTCGTATCGAACGTGGCACTGCCCGGTGATGCGACTGTGCTGGCAGGTGCCGCGCTACCGGGCTTGGTCAACGCACACAGTCACGCATTTCAGCGTGCATTTGCAGGGCTGGCTGAGCGCAGCGAAAATGCTCACGATAATTTTTGGTCATGGCGTGATCGCATGTATCGCGTGGCGTTACGCATCACACCAGAGCAGCTTGAAGCCATTGCCGCGCAGCTATATGTTGAGTTATTGCGTGGTGGCTATACGCAGGTTTGCGAATTTCATTATCTGCAACATGATCCAGATGGCACACCTTACGCCGACCCATTGCGGCTATCGTGGGCGCTGGCTGATGCAGCGCAATCAGCCGGATTGGGCCTCACCATGTTGCCAGTACTTTATGAACGCGCAGGCTTTAATCAATCAAATCTGCACTCCGATCAGCGACGCTTTGCGAGCACGCCGTCGAGCACATGGGCGGCGCGCGAAGCGTTGCATCACAGCGGGCGCGCCCTGCTCAACGCAGGCGTGGCGATTCATTCTCTGCGTGCCGCCTCGCCCGCATCCATCACGACCTTGCACAATCTTGCCCGCAACATGGATGATGGCCCGATTCATATTCACGTGAGTGAGCAAGTGCAGGAGGTTGAGGACTGCATTACGACGCTTGGCGCACGACCTGTCGAATGGCTCGCACGCGAGGGCCTGCTCGATCAACGCTGGCAACTGGTACACGCCACGCACACCGTCACATCCGAAATTAAATCGGTCGCACGCAGCGGCGCAGGCGTGGTGATCTGCCCCAGCACCGAGGCCAATCTGGGCGATGGCTTGTGCGATTTATCGAGTTGGCTCGCGAGTGGCGTACCAATGTCAATTGGCTCCGACAGCCACATCACACGCGACTGGCGCGAAGAATTGCGGCTGCTCGAATACGGTCAACGCCTCGTTAAACAGCAGCGCAATATCAGCGCCTCACCGCAGCAAGGCATGCCTTCAACCGCAGAGCGATTGTGGATGCGAACGCAAAGTGGCGGTGCCGTTGCCGCTGGATTCAAACACTGGGGCATAACAATCGGCGCACGCGCGGATTTGCTGGTGTTGGATGCAGATGATGCGAATTTGCTCGGTGTACCCGATGCACACTCACTCGACGCGTTAGTATTTTCCAGCCCGGCGAGCCCGTGGCGTGACGTGATGGTGGCGGGTCGGTGGATCGTGCGAGGGCATCATCATGCAGGCGCGGAAAAAATTGCAGCGCGGTTTGTTGAAGCAATGCACTTGTTATGGACGCATGAGATGACCAAAAAAATTTGAAACTCTAGTATCCATAAGCGCCTTCGGGTAAGTGCTTTACAACTGCGGTGAATAAATGGGTTTAAAAAACGATTGCTGCCTTGATCGCCAGCATGTATCAGGGCACATCGCTCACGCAAAAGGAGAATCAGGGATTCACGATTCACGATTCGCGATGAAGTGATGCGCGAGCTCGCCGCTGAAATGGACGGCGCCAGTCGCAACGCGATTTCCGCCAAAGGTTTCGAACTCGAAGCCCGACGCATCGCCAAGCTAATGAAAGAAAAACGCAACATCGGTTTTGTCTATGTGGGCGGCTGGGACACACACGTCGGGCAAGGTGTCGCGACTGGTTATATCGCCGGACGATTCGACGAGCTTGGCCGCGGCATCAACTGATTCAGCCAAGAAATGGGCGACGAATAGCGCAACACTCGTGGTGGTGATCAGCGAATTTGGTCGCACGTTTCGCGAAAACGGCAACCGCAGCACCGATCACGGACATGGCACGGTGTACTGGGTATTAGGCGGCGGCATTCGTGGCAATCAGATTGCCGGTGAGCAGATCAAGATCGAGCAGAAAATACTTTTTCAAAACCCCGACTACCCTGTGCTCAACGAATATCGCGCGAATTTCGGCGGACTGTTTGCGCGCATGTACGGGCTCAACAATGCGCAGAATGAGAAGATTTTTGCAGGTGCGGAAGCGAAAGCGCGGGCGAAAGATTTGGGTTTGATTTGAGCGTACGGATTGCCAGCATCTCATAAGCAAACCCCTTATCCAGAGCGGTTTTTCAGACAAAACACCGTCAAAACGCCCGCCCGTTCTAGTGTTTAAACTATAAAAGTTGGAATCTGATCTTGCAGACGCGTCCAAAGGCTTCGAACCTAAAGCGCTCGGCAGCAAGCGGCGATTTACTATGGTTCTCGCGATGGACTAAAAACGACCCTTTGCGGAAGGCACCAGAAACAAGATTCATGCCTTCTTAAGCAAACTTCGTGTCGATCAATTTCCGAGGCGGATTTACACTGACTATATCCGTAGCCATTAACCGGACTCTAGTGGATAGATTACGCTCTCTCGCAATCGTGCATACCGAGAAGCCGGTCTTTTACGCTTGCGCTTTTCCAGCTATGAGCGACAAGACAGCGGCGTTGAACGCTGCATCACGCTTACTAGGTTGGCCAAATATTCCAGCTCTTTCCAATGACACCCAGCCGTGGCAGAACGCGAATAGCCGGTTCGATATCTCAACACACGCTGCTCGCTTTTTGCTCTTCATGGACGAGATTTTGGCCACTGCATCTGTAAGACGGTCAAGCGTGGCTATTGCTTTAGCTTGGCTAAATGCAGATGGCGCATGATCGCCGCTGAATTGTCCCATCATCAATGCGTAGTGATGAGGGTACGCGTGCGCGGTAGCTCTGTAAGCCTGACAAAAAGCAACGAGCCGATCTTCATTCTTTAGCGCCGGGTCAACTGCGTTCTGCGCGCTAGATAGGACATCAAAGCCTTCATCAAAGAGAGCGGCAAGAATTCCTTCTTTATCTTTAAAGCGCGAATACAACGTCATGGTTGTGCAGCCTGCGCTCTCCGCCACGCGGCGAACGGATAAGCCCTTTACCCCTTCAGCGATGAAGATGGTGCGCGCAGCATTTAGCAACGCAGTACTGGCTTCATCGGCTTTTGCGTAGCCCGGTGGCAACATCGTTTTGTTTTGTTTTTTCATGCGCCGTCTAATAACTGGTTGAGTTGCATCTTTACAAATATATGTTATCTTACGACCTTAATAACAATGTTATAACAATGTTATTAAGATCGTTTATTTTTAATCTGATGCGCTTTTTAAATTTTATTGGTAAGTGTTGATATTTCGGCTCCGCTTACCGCACCCTCAATTGAATTAATTATGCCAGCTACGAATCCATCAACCGACAATGTACGAGCATCCACAACTACTGCAGAGGGCACCAACTCCCTCTTCAAACATAGTGTGACGGTAAAAGCCCCGCCAGAGCGAGTTTGGTCTATATGGATGGATGTAACTAATTGGCCAACTTGGGATCCGCTAATTAAAGCGTCTTCTTCCGCAGGACCGTTGAAACTTGGCGCTCAAGGAAGAGTCGTCCCCAAAAGGGGGCTACCCTCGAGTTTCAAGATCGTCAGCTTCGAGCCCAAGATAAAGTGGGCTCTCGAAGCCTCGTTGATCGCTGCGAAACTTAAGGTCACCCGGTCTTTGATCACACAGGATAACTTCACTACTTTCACCCACGAAGTGGAGTTCTCAGGCTTTGCGTCGTCGATTTTTGCAAATCTGCTTGGCCCTGAGTTTCGTGTTGCGCTGCCAGAAGTAATGAACAGACTCGCTGCGCAAGCAATGACTTCAGAAAAGGAGTGATTCCATGCAACCGTCAAGACGTACGTTTATGCAAAATACTTTGATCCTACCAACAGTGCTCGCAGTGGGAGACGCGATGAGTTCAACAAAGATTGCTGGCGGAGATTTACCAACTGCCGAAAATCTGAACGCAACGTCATTGATTGAGTCAGACCACCCAAGAATTATGGCGCTTTCCAGAGAGATTACCAGCGGCGCAGGCAGTGAGCGTGTGGCAGCCATTCTTTTGCATAATTGGGTACGTGATCAGATCCCATTCGGAATACCACGCGGGTTTTATGAAACCACCGCTACGGAAACATTGGACGCAAAGGTTGGCTACTGCAATACGAAGGTTACCCTGTTCCACGCCTTGCTAAGAGCGATTGCGGTTCCAACTCGCATCCGAATGGTAGATCTCTCCGCTCAGGTCCTACAGGGCCTGTTAGACCCAGGTACGCCCTATGTTGACCATGCGCTAACCGAAGTGTTTCTAGACGGGCGCTGGATAAAAATCGACAGCTATGTGGTGGACAAACCGTTGGTTGAAGCAGCTTCCAAAAAGCTTGCTTTGACTAAAAGAAAAGCAGGCTTCGGTATTCACTTGGATGGCAAACCCGACTGGGATGGTCGCAACGATAATTTCATCCAGTACATGAATAACGACTCCATTCAAAACTATGTTTTAAAGGATCACGGCCTGTTTATTGATGTAGCGGATTTTTACCAAAAAGCCCAAAAACCGAGAAACCGCAAGACGGTGTTCTCCGGGTTGGGAATACGTCTCGGTCATTCATCTGTTAATCAGAAAATTCAAGAGATTCGCGTTGGCGCTATGTAGCGCTGAATTAACTTCTGCACATTGCCGATTGGCGTCAACCAAGTGGTATTTCACCAGTCCTTTGAGTAACCATTTTTAAGGTCAAGGCTGAACCGTATCTGACGCCGCCTGCGAGATCAGATTTCGATTTCTACATTCAAAAAGTCATTCGACGCATTGCGCATCACCCTTCTTGCACCCTCGCGATAAACACACGCGCTCTTTTCCTTATATAAAAAACGTCTCACCAGATTCGCCACGCTCTTTCAGGAGGGGTGCGAGCCAGTCGGCCAGTGCTTGCGGTTTCGAGCTGCAACAATGATTGTTATGGCCATATTTACTGGACCGTAAAAGTGGTTCGCACAAATTTGACCACATGGGTTGCTACGTAATGCCTTTGTTTGTCTGAAATAAATATACATTTTTCGGACAATAGATTTGCCAAAAGTCCGAAAAACAGGTACAAATATCGGACAGAGTAAATCATGTCCGATCTCAAATCCATTATTACCGCGAGAATCAACGCTATCGGCCCAGGCCAAGTCTGGGTGCCGACCGATTTTGCGCAGCTCGGCAATCGCGATGCCATTGACAAAGCCCTGCAACGCATGGCGCTGGCTGGTGATCTGCGCCGCATTGACCGTGGCCTCTACGACAAGCCAGTGCTCAACCGGCTAACCAAATGCCCAACCGCGCCGGACTATCGTGCTGTGCTGGGGGCGATTGCCCGCCGCGATCAGTTGCGCATGTTGGTTGACGGTATGACGGCTGCCAACGACCTCGGTTTGACCGATGCTGTACCCGCCCGCGTCACCATTCATACCGATGCACGTCGCCGTAGCATCCAGCTTGACCGGCTCATCATAGATTTCAAATACACAGCACCCAGCCGCCTTTACTGGGCTGGGCGTCCAGCCATGCGAGTGGTGCAAGCGCTGTATTGGTTGAAAGATACCCTGGCATCTGACCGTGACCGTATCTTGAGCCGGTTAACACAAGTGCTGTCGGACCCCGTCCATGGTGCTGCGATTGGTCAAGACTTGATCGATGGATTTGGAGTGCTGCCCGCCTGGATGCAAGACTTGCTTCGGCAGCTACCTGGTATGGATCATCAGTTGGCGGGTGGCCAAGGGACCTCCGCTGCAAGAGACTGTGCAAACGTCTGGCGTTCGCCGCCGTAAAGTAAAGTAAAACTACCTGAGGTCACTTCTTGAATTCATCATTTCAAAGCGTGATTACCGCCAGCGATGGCGAACGGCGCGACCTGTTCCTCAGCGCTGCCACACGCCTAGGCACTCCCGTCCAAAATATCGAGAAAGATTTTTGGGTCTGCTGGACGCTCGATGTGTTGTTTAACGGCTTGGATGCGAGCGAGCCGCGGCTGTTGTTCAAGGGCGGTACGTCCTTGTCCAAAGCCTTTGGTTTGATTTCGCGCTTCTCCGAAGACATTGACATTACGGTCTTTCGGGGCGACTTGGGACAGGCAACCGACGTGGCAGATTTGGATGCGTTGAGCGGTAAGAAACGTCGCGCCCGGCTGGATGCCATCCGCAACGCCTGCCAAGCCTACATTGCCGGCCCCATGAGGGAACAGTTCAGTCGCATCGCGAGTACGATCATCCCACAAGCTCGCTTTCGGTTGGAACTTGATCCCGAAGACAAAGACGGCCAAACCTTGCTGTTTTGGTATCCCGCCGTCACAGCAACGACCAGCGACTACATCCGCTCAGCCGTCAAGATTGAATGTGGTGCGAAGTCGGCTTTAGATCCGAACATTGCTGCCACGGTCACGCCCTATGTTGCGCATGATCTACCTGACCTTGACCTCAACGTGGCGAATGTCACTACGGTCAAGCCCGAGCGTACTTTTTGGGACAAAGTCATCATCTTGCATGGTCTGCGTCAGTGGTATGACCGTCGCAGCGAACTTCGCCACGGCGGGCAGCGTGTTTCGCGCCACTACTACGACGTGCATCAGTTGATGCAGACAGCGTCAGCAAAGGAATGGTTGACCAACCATGCACTTGCATTGGATTGTGCGCAACATGCACGGATGTTTTTTGGAAGCGCAGACTTTGGGCTTGACTGTGCCATGCCCGGCACGTTTACCTTGACCCCTTCTGCCGACATGCGGGATGCGCTTGCCCGAGACTATGTGGCGATGTCCGGTATGGTGTTCGGGAAGATGGTCGAACTGAATACGGTGCTTGCCAGCGTGCAGCGCTTGGAGCAACTCATCAACCATTTTGCAGTTGGGAGGCCGTGAATGCGAGACCAAGCTAGACATACTCAACTCACTCATGAATGTTGCCAACGGAGGCCCTCACCAGATTCAAATCGCCCTTCTTGCTTTATGCTCGCGGTTTACTCGGGAGGCATATGCCGCGATTTATTTTTATCCTCGTTTTTCTTCTGGCCAGTTTTGCCAGTTTTGTGTGTGCGCACGACGCACATGCGAAGCCGGGCTCACCTGCCGTCGCCAGCGCCTATTTCCCTGAACGATTTGATTGGCAGCGACGGGGTGCCGCTGACGTTGGCATGGATGCCGCAGCCCTTGATGACGCGCTACGATTAGTCGCCACATTGGAAAATCCCGCGCCGAAAGATCAGACGATGGCGTGGGCGCAAACTTTTGGCTCGAAGGAGCCCGGCTTCGGCGGCATTATCGGGCCGATGAAATCGCGTGCGGCGATCAATGGGGTGATTGTGCGACGCGGTTATGTGGTCGCGGAATGGGGCGATACAAAAAGCGTGGACATGTCGAATAGCGTGAGCAAAACATTTCTTTCCACCGTGGTCGGGCTCGCATGGCAGCAAGGTCTGATTCGCGATGTGAATGACCGCGCCGCGATCTATATGCCGCCTGACATCACGCTCTTTGACTCGCCACACAATCAACCGATTACCTGGGATCATTTGCTGCGTCAAACCAGCGATTGGCAAGGCACATTGTGGGGCAAACCGGATTGGGCGGATCGGCCTGAAGGCAAACCCGAGGACTGGGCAAATCGCAAACTCTACACGCCAGGCACGCGCTACAAGTACAACGATGTGCGTATCAATGTGCTGGCACTCGCGGCATTGCAAGTGTGGCGACGACCGCTGCCGGAAATCTTGCGCGAACAAATCATGGATCCGATTGGCGCATCCAATACGTGGCGCTGGCACGGCTACGATAATTCATGGGTCGAGCTGGATGGCCGCAAGATGCAATCGGTATCGGGCGGTGGTCATTGGGGTGGCGGCATGTTTATCAACGCGTGGGATATGGCGCGCTTTGGCTATTTATTTTTACGCAATGGTCAGTGGAAAGACAATCAACTTATCTCGCCTGACTGGATTCGCATGGCGCGTACACCGGGCACTGATAATCAAGAATACGGCTACGCCAACTGGTTTCTCAACCCCGAAAAAAAATCGCTGCCCGCTGCGCCAGAATCAAGCGTCACCTTTCGTGGCAATGGCCAAAATATCATTTATATCGATACTGAAAACGATTTGCTGATCGTGGTGCGCTGGATTGATAACGGCCCTGCGCTCAATAATTTCATCGCAAAAGTAATCGGTGCAATCAAGCCGGCATTCACCACGAATCAAATAAAATCCAAATAATGAAAAAAACAAAAATCACGCAGCGACTCATCGTCCCCATGCCGGATTACGTGCGAATTTTTCGTGTGATGCGCGCGGTGATCGAGCGCATCGACGTGGACAGCGACGAGGCATCGTTGTTCTTCACGATGACCGGTGCAGGCATCCTTAGACACTTCTATAAAAAAGAAGCGCGCGTGCTGGTGGGCGCGGCGTTTTTTCTCGTTGATCAAAAGTCGCATTCAGTTTTGTCCTTCACAAAATCTGCCGATGGAGAAAGCGAGAACGCGGATGTTGATAGTGATCGAGAAAACTTTCATTGCTGGCTCGAATGCGATGGCCAGATTATCGATTTTCAGGCACTCGCTTTTCCGGAGGCGCTCGCGCAAACCGGAAATGAGATTCGCATTCCGCGCCAAATGTTTCAGCGGCAAAAAGCTGCCATGTCGCTATCGCATGAATCGCTCAAAACGGTTGGCGATTTTTATCTGCAACCCAACATCGCGCTCACCAATGAATTAGTGCGCGCGTTTTTTGCCAGCCCGCTGCAAATGGATTTAATGCGAGGCTGCATGAAGTGGTTCACACGACCGCCGAAAAAAATCTCAAGCGGGATGTCGATGCAGGATGCTGAGGGCGCGATTTATGAAATGACTTTGGGCGATATTGAGGTGGTGGGGGCTTGGTAACGGCTGATTCGCCATGCAGATTTTGGTGGGAAGCTTTGTAGCATTTGCGATACCTGTTTATTCAGTCCAGAGCATCGCAATTAAAGAAATCCGATGAAGTACGAACATCGCCCTCTCTCCAACCTCTCCCCCGTCGAGGGGGAGAGGCTTAAC
>JANMQR010000124.1:0-10042 GCA_031370625.1 Burkholderiales bacterium
GGTGCCGCGGGTGTTGCATTAGTCTTCTTTGTCAGCGTTCGGTGGTGTCGGGGTTTTGGGTGTTTTTTTCTTCCGCGGCAGACTCCACCAGACAATAAAAATGCCAATCCCGAACGCCAAAAATACTTGTAAAAATACCCAAAACATTTCGCCGCTCCATGCGTTAAATTATATTTGCCAGTCTGCAATTGTATACTCGTGACACTATGAAATTGTCAGCCATGCCGCGTTTCACGAAGCTCCAGTGCTCAGCCATTTTGTTGCTTTCGCCAGCGCTTGCCATCCTGCTAGCGACCTGTGCATCGCCGCCACCGTCAGCTGTCGCGGTTGCGCCGCCGGTTACTCCAGCACCTATGTGCGCGCCCTGTGCTGCTTGCGCTGTCTGCACTGCGCCTGCCGCTGCTACCGATTTGGCACCGATCACAGAACCAGCGCCTGCCACTGCCGAGCTTCCTCGTGGCCGCCTGGAGCGCACCACTTTCACGGCGCTTCCCGGTTGGGGAACCGATGATGTCACCGTCGCACTTGATGCGTTTTTGCAAGGTTGTCCGAGCTTGAATTCGCAACCCGTGTGGGCGAAAGTGTGTGTGACCGGCGCGCAGCTAAAGTCACGATCAGCCGCGCTGGTGACGCGTTTTTTTGAAACCGAATTTGAGCCGTATCACGCGGTGAATGCGGATAACAGCGACACCGGTGTGGTGACCGGTTATTACGAGCCTTTGCTGCGCGGGAGTCGCACGCGCACGGCGGAATATCGATATCCAATTTACGCGCCGCCGCAGGATTTGATTACGGTCGATTTGGCGGATGTGTACCCGGATCTGAAGAATCGCCGCCTGCGTGGTCGCCTGGTGGGCAACAAGCTGGTGCCGTATCTTGATCGTGGCAATATCGATGCCGATCAGCCTCCCTTGCAAGGCTTGGAAATCGCGTGGGTCGATGATCCGATTGAGTCGTTCTTTTTGCAGATTCAAGGTTCCGGTCAGATTCAATTGCCCGACGGCTCGCGGATTCGTGTTGGTTATGCGGATCAAAACGGGCATCCGTTTCGCTCGCTGGGCGGCTTGCTGATTCGGCGTGGTGAAATCAAATTGGAACGCGCCTCCATGCAAGGCATTAAAGAATGGGCGCGACGCAATCCGAGAAAAGTACAACAATTTATGAACGGTAATCCCAGCTATGTTTTTTTTAAAGAGCTACCCAATGACCTGAGCGGCCCCATTGGCACGCTGGGTGTACCGCTCACAGCAGAGCGCTCGATAGCTGTGGATCAGCGCGTCATTCCAATGGGCGTGCCCGTTTATCTATCCACCACGTTTCCCGCGACCGAACGGCCATTGAATCGACTGATGGTGGCGCAAGATACCGGCGGCGCGATTAATGGCGCAGTGCGGGCAGATTTCTATTGGGGTTTTGGGGACGCCGCCGGTAGCCAGGCAGGGCGCATGAAACAACAAGGCCGCATGTGGGTATTGCTGCCGCGCGGATATGATCCCAATGCTGTTCCCTCACCTTCGAAACTGCCATAAAAATGAAAGCGGCACAAAAATGACTATTGCATTTTGGTGTGTATTGATCGCTGGCTGCTTGCCGTTGGTGACTGTTGGCATTGCCAAGTGGGATAAGCGCTACGACAACAATGCACCGCGCGATTGGCTGGCGCGGCAGGAGGGTGCCAAGAAGCGCGCATATGCAGCGCATCTGAATAGTTTTGAGGCATTCCCGTTTTTTGCGGCAGCGGTGATCGTGGCGACGATTGCCAAGGCGCCCGCTTCGCTTATCGATGGATTGGCTGTTTTGTTTATTGTGGCGCGAATCATATACATCTGGTGCTACATCACTGATAAGGCATCGTTGCGTTCACTGGTCTGGATGGTTGGTTTTGGTGCCACTGTTGCGCTTTTTATTGTTGCTGGCGCGGGCGCTAGATAGCCTGGATTCGTCAGGCGAAAAATAAAAAAGGGCACCAGCGGTGCCCTTTTTTATATTCTGGTTCCGACGCTATTTGACGCTTACTTTTGCATTCGATTTCTCGCTCGCAACAAGCTTGGCCTCAAGTGTTGCTTTCGGGACCGCTCCGGCGAGGCGCTCACCGTCTTCAAAAAACGTCACGGGAATGCCATTGAGACGAAATTTTTGCCCGAGCGCTACATTCTTTTCAATCGGGTTGTCGCAGGTTCCTTTGTTGGTCGGCAGTGTGCCGCGCAACATCGCGTCCTGCCACGCTTTTAGCTTATCAGGCGCGCACCAAATAGCTCTGGATTTATCCATCGAATCCGGCGCCAAAATCGGATACGGAAAAATGTAGGCAGTGATGTTGTCCATCGTATTCAAATCTTGCTCAAATTTTTTGCAATAGCCGCAATTGGGATCTTCAAAAATCGCCATACGGCGTGACCCGTTGCCGCGCACCAATTTAATTGCCTGGTCGAACGGCAATTCGTCGAATTTGATGACATTCAACTTGGCGAGCCGGGCTTCGCTCACATTGGTTCGTGTTTGGGTATCGAGGATGTTGCCGAGCACCAAAAATGTGGTTTTTTCATCGGTGTAAAAAATCTCGTTGTTTGCATAAATCTCGTACAAACCGCTGAAATTGGTTTTGGTTACTTTGTCGACTTTGATATCAGGAAACTTCTTCTCGATATCTTTTTTCACGACATCTGGATTGGCATAAGCCACCAAGGAAGCGGCCAGCAGTGCCACACCAGCAAACGGGGAAAGCCAAGAAACACGATTGAAATAATTCACGAAAAATCCTTTTTTCACAGGTATGTCAGAGTATGACGGATTGCCTTGGTTCAATGGGGATCGGCCTTTATTTGGCTGAAAATGCCCGACGGATGGTTGCGCAGCCTACTTCATCGCATGGTTCATGAACAATGCCTTAACGACGGGTATCTGGTTCAATACGTTCAAACCCTGATTTCGGACGCGTTTCGCGATCGCAGCGTCACTTGAATAAAGCGCACGCAGTCCATGCGTAACAGCACCCATTGATGCCGCATCTTCACGTCGTGCGCGCTCATAGGTGCGCAGGACGCGCAGATCGCCCATTGCCGATAATGCGGAGCGATTTTGTAGCGTATTCAGCAATTCGCGTGCGTCCGCAAATCCCAAATTCGCACCCTGGCCTGCCATGGGATGAATCGCGTGAGCGGCATCGCCAATCAATGCAAGCCCTGGGCGCACCCATTCCGTGGCGGTTAGTTTCTGCAAGCCGATACGAGTTATTTCTGACGTGGGCGTTAACTTGCCGAGTGCGTAGTTTGTCGCTTGCGCAACGGCTTCCGCAAATGTTTCTGCACCCCGCGACACCAATTCATCCGAATGGCGTTTGGTCATTGACCAGACGATTGAAATTTGCTGATTGGGCAAAGGTAAATAAGCCAGCACGCTTTTGCCGCCAACGGTGTCGTCTAAAAACCACTGCCGCGCAATACCGCCGTGCGGCTTCTCAGCCCGAAAGTTGGCAACCACGCCGTCGCTCTCGTAGTCGAATTTCTTTGCCGATATGCCAGCCAGTTCGCGAACCAATGAACGCGCGCCATCTGCCCCAATCACAAGATCTGCGGAGATGTCGGATTGGTCGGACAACGTAATTCTGCGACGCGCTGAGGAATCAGAAGGCGCATCGACTGACATGATTGAGGTGCCCGCAATCACGCGAATATTCTCATGAGCGTCGAGAGACTCGACAAGCGCATTCATTAACGCGGCATGTTCAACGATATGAGCCACGGGTTGGTTTTCTTGAAATTGAATCTGGCTTTCGCGCTCAATGTCGTCACCCCACACTTGCATCGCTTCAATGTCAGTAACGCGCGCTGCGGGCAGTCGTTGCCACACACCAAGATGCGTCAAAAAAGCTTTTGAGCCTGGCGATAATGCGTACACACGAGTGTCAAATAGGTCGGCCTTGTGCAGAGCATTTCCTTCGGAAAGCCGCGCCAGCGCTAGGGTTTGTCGCTCGACCAAGGTGACTTCTGCACTGCGCAGGGTGGCCGCACCGAGCGCGAATGCCAGCCCGACTGGCCCGGCACCGACGACGACAATCTTTGATTTCAATGTCGTGCCCCAAACAACATGCGTTTCGCCAACGCCTTTCTGGCGAACGGCAACATATCAACCGCCGCTAAACCGACGCCTCGCGGAAAACGCGTCAGCGAATGATCGTTGGAAAAAGCGGAAACGAGGAAATCGGTAAAGCCGACGCTGCGTTCGACATCGCGCGCGCGGGTGCTGGCGTAGTCGGCGAGTGCTGGAATCGAACCTCCGCTACTGGACGCTAGCGATTTGACCAACGCCGCCGCGTCTCGTAAACCCAGATTAAATCCTTGTCCGGCGACCGGATGCAGCGCCTGCGCGGCGTTGCCGATAACGGCCACTCGAGCGGACACGGGTGAGGACACCGTGCGCAGCTTTAGTGGATATGAGCGACGCTGCGATACCGATAAAAACTTGCCTGCGCGATAGCCAAAATGGTCTTGAAATGCAGCGCAAAAAGCGACATCGTCCAGCGCCTTCAGCGATTCAATTTTCTCAGGGCTTGCCACCCATACAAGAGAAAACTCGCGCGCACCGTGCTTCGGTAGCAGCGCCGCCGGACCGTCGCCCGTGAAGCGCTCAAATGCACGATGCTGATGCGGCATGTCAGTTTGAATATGGCCAAGCAGCGCGGATTGACCGTAATCTTTTTCCGTAATCGTAATCGTTGGTACTTTGCTTAAATTTGCGCCGCCATCCGCCATCACCACCACATCAGCGTCGACTTGCATCTCGGCACCGTTTTTTGTGTAGGTTACGGTGGCACCTTTGTCGTCTTTATCCCCTCTGTCACCGTTATCAATGGCTGAAACGATTGCGCCGCGCTCAACCGAAACATTTGCTGCAAGCAATTGCGCATCAAGTGCCGTTTGCAAATCCGCATAGGTCAGCACATAGCCCAGCGCCGGTACGCCACCATCTTCGCGAGAAATTTCGGTGCGACCAAAGCCGCCTTTTTGCGAAGTGTGAATGGTGTGGATTTCGGTCGCGCGCAAGGTCTCGTTCCACGCGCCCGCTTGCGCCAATACGTTGCGGCTACCGTGCGATAGCGCCAGGGTGCGCGCCTCGCGCGACGGCCCCTCGCGTGCCTCCAGCATCGTCACGTGCAGTCCCGATTTCGCCGCCAGCAGCGCGAAAGTTGCGCCGACTGGCCCGGCACCGATGACAAGAATTTTCACAGTGTTCGCTTAAATATTTTTATGGTGCAATTTATGCTGCAGTAAGCGCTTCAATATCTTTAATCGATTTTGGGCAGCTTGCCGTCAGCACCTTGTTACCTGTCTTGGTCACCAGAACGTCATCCTCAATGCGCACGCCGATATCCCAGAAATGTTTCGGCACATTATCTGCCGGACGAATGTAGAGTCCGGGTTCCACGGTCAGCACCATGCCTGCCTCGAGCTTGACAGATTTGCCCTGATGTTTGTAATCACCCGCATCATGCACATCCAAACCCAGCCAATGGCCCGCGCGATGCATGTAAAACTGCTTGTACGATTCTGTTTCGATTACTTTGTCGAGACTGCCTTTGCAAAGTTTCAGATCGATCAATCCCTGCGCCAATACCTGCACGGCGACATCATGATATTTCTGAAACGGCGTACCCGGCTTGACGACTTTGATGCACGCCAGTTGGCTTTCCAGCACCAGCTCGTAAATATCGCGCTGCGGGCCGCTGAATTTCGAGGCAACCGGAAACGTGCGGGTAATATCCGCTGCGTAGCTTTCCAGCTCGCAGCCCGCGTCGATCAACAGCAAATCGCCTTTTTTCAGCGGCGCGGAATTTTCGCGATAGTGCAGCACACAGGCATTCGCGCCGCTCGCGACAATGCTGCCGTAAGCCGCCTGACGCGCACCACGGGTAATGAACTCATGCAAAATTTCTGCCTCAACTTGGTACTCAAACATACCGGGCTTGGCGAATTTCATCGCGCGGCCATGCGCGTCAGATGAGATTTTTCCGGCGCGCGCCATGATGTCAATTTCCACTTCATCTTTGATCAAGCGCATAGCATTAATTGGGTGGCGCACATCGCGCAGCTCCACCGGTGCAGTCACACCGGTACGCACTTTCGACCTGACGCTATTGATCCAGCGCGTGATCATTTGATCCCATGCAGGGTCGGTACCGAGCGGCGTATGCACCACGTCGCAGTTGGTCATCAGATCCGGGATCATGGTGTCGAGCTCGCTGATCGAATACGCTTCGTCAAACGAAAAAACTTCTTTTGCCACGGCCGGGCCGAAGCGGAAACCGTCCCAAATTTCGCGCTCCATATTTTTATCGCGGCAAAACAAAATATGCCGTGGCTTTTTGCCCAACGTGATGGCCACGACGGCTTCTGGCTCGCGAAAACCCGTCAAATAATAAAAATAGCTGTCCCAGCGAAAGTCGTAGTGCGCATCCGCGTTACGCGTTTGCTCATGCGATGTGGGCAACAACATCAGCCCTTCGCCGAGCAATTTTGCCAATCGGGCGCGGCGTTTGGCGTGGGCTTTAATGTTGGGCAGTGTGACTGGGATCGGCAGCTGTTCGCGTTTCATATTGGGGCTCGCAATTTTTGATTCAGTTAAATAGTTTACGGCGATTCGAGAGGGAACGTGGTTGGCTGAAAGCGGCACTAAAAACTGATTCCCACCTGGCGCGCAACACCGTCGTTGATATTGAGCTTATCGAACAGGCGGATCAGCGGAAAAAGTGCCACATAACGCTCCCCCACTTTTCGCACATACCGTACCAGACGCGGAATCTCGTCGCGATGTTTCAGCGTGATGTTTTCTCCAGACCTTATCAGCGCCCCCATCAATTTTAAATGTCGCTGCAGCCCCATCCATTCCGCATCGCGATAAAAGTCGCCGAAGTCAGCAGGCACGGGCAAATTCGCTTTTTTAGCGGCCTCCCAATAACGAATCGTGCCATCCAGCACACGCTCCTCGTCACAGGTAATTTGCACATCTTTGTACAGCGAGGCGATGTCGTAACTGATCGCGCCAAACATCGCACCTTGAAAGCCCAACAAGACCGGGGTTGGTTCCGACACCACCAAATTCGCTGGCACATAATCACGATGAACGTAAACATTCGCCTGCGCGAGATTGGCCTCGACAATCACATTCAAAACGGTCGTCAGCGATTC
This sequence comes from Burkholderiales bacterium, assembly GCA_031370625.1. Lineage (GTDB taxonomy): Bacteria > Pseudomonadota > Gammaproteobacteria > Burkholderiales > Usitatibacteraceae > UKL13-2. The sequence continues at coordinate 7,185 of JANMQR010000124.1, forward strand.
TTTCTGCGCAGATGTCAGGGTGACGCCCAGGTGCTGAACAATATAATTGTTTGCAAATTGATTTAGCTCGCGCTGCAAAAAAGCCGCATCGCACACCGGCAGCGTATTCGGTCGGGACGCCAGCTGCCATTTAATCAAGGTCTCACGCGCATCGCGAAAAAGTGCATCTGCATTGGTTTCATTTAACGCATCCGCATAAGTTTGTGTGCCGATATCGCTTAGCAGGAAAAAGCCGCGTTTTGCATCCTCAGCGATCACCTCTGGCGTGTTGATTTGTGCGGCGCGCATCAGCTCAGATACCTTCGCATACGCACCAAAATCGGCGACAGCCGATGAAGCATCAATGAGCACGCGCGTTTCATTACCGATGGTTATGCGAAAATACCTTGGTGAGTGCTTGTCAATATAAGCGGGCTCTGTGATGTAATTGTGGGTGCTAAGCGTTGCTGCAAGCCAAACTGCAAGCGCAGAAGACGTATCGAATGGATCGTGCTGCTTATTTGTTGTCATTTTTCTCAATCAAAGTAATCCAAATTTTATCACTCTCGATACTTCATCAACAGCGCAACCTGTTCCTTTAATCCGGCTTGGACATGTCAGCGCCTCCTTGATTACCCATTTTTGATTGCTTCATTTCCTAACGTGCCCCCCAACTTGCCAGCCCAACATCGACCAAAATTTTCGCCAATTTCACGTGCGCTCATGTCGCTGCTGGTGGGCGCGTACGCCACCTCTGGCGCGGTGGGCGGCCTTAGCCGGGACGCAATCGCGCAGCAAGCCACCACGCCCACACAAGCGGAGCTGGATAATGCGATTCGTGAAGGTTTGAAGCCGGATCGATCCATCCCTACGCCTGGCACCTTACTGAAGCGAAAAAAAGAGGGTCCCAAAGTATTGGAGGCAGATCGCATTGATGGTGTGAACCAAAAAAATGCGACCGCGCAGGGCAACGTCGTCCTGAAACAAGACAATATGACGGTGACCGCTGACAAAGTTGAATACGACGAAGTTGCCGATACCGCCACCGTGCCCGGTCGTATGCGCCTGAACCGTGATGGCGACATCATTACCGGTAGCGATTTGAAATTGAAAATCGAATCCGAAATCGGCACCCTGAATGACGCCACATTTATTCTGGGTAAAACGCCGTTACGGCCTAATCAACGCTATGAGGCGCGCGGTGCCGCGGCCAAATTGGATATGGAAGGGCCGGATCGTGAACGGCTGTTTAGTGCGTCCTACACAACCTGTAAACCGGGCGAAGAAGATTGGTATCTGCGCGTCTCGGAGCTGGAGCTGAATCGCACCACCAACGTGGGCACCGCATTAAATGGCCGCGTTGAATTCAAGGGTGTGCCGATTTTGTATTTGCCGTATATGAGTTTTCCGCTCGATGGCGAGCGTAAGTCCGGGTTTCTGCCACCGTCGATTGGGTCGTCAACCGCGAGCGGGCTGGAGCTTAGCGTTCCGTACTACTGGAATATTTCACCGGATCGTGACGCAACGATTACGCCGAAAATATTCTCACGGCGTGGCTTACAGTTGGGCGGCGAATTTCGTTACCTGAACCCGAGATCGGTAGGCGAGATCGATGCCGAGTTTTTGCCGAGCGATCGATTGGCAAATCGTGACCGCTACTTCGGCTCGGTGCGCCATTTTCAGAATCTCGACGGCGCCTTCAATGGCTTTTTTAAAGGGGGCTGGAGCGCATCGGTCAACGCACAAAAAGTCTCTGACGACGCGTATTTCCGGGACCTTTCCACGCGCATCGCCAGCACGTCGCAGACTAATTTACCGCGCGAGGGAGCGCTTAATTATTTATCCGACTTCGGTAATTTCAACGCGCGTTTTTTGAGTTTCCAAACGCTGCAAGATCCAGAGAGAAGTGTGCCGATTCCGTACCGCGTGGCGCCACAGCTCACCTTCAACGCCAATCCTGCGCGGATCAACGGTTTCGAATTCAATACCGTGGGCGAATTTACTGATTTTCGTCATCCCACGCTGGTGAATGGCCGCCGTTGGTTGCTGTACCCCTCCATGTCGCTGCCGCTCGCGAGACCGTATGGCTTCGTCACACCAAAAATTGGTTATCACCTGACGCGTTATGACGTGACTGAAAACGTGGGCAATACTGAGAGCCGTACACGCGGCCTGCCGATTGCGAGTGTGGATAGCGGTTTGTTTTTCGAGCGTCCATTCACGTTTAAAGAACAAAGCTTTACGCAAACGTTGGAGCCGCGCCTGTTTTTCTTGTACGTTCCATTTCGCGATCAAACGCGCTTACCGGTTTTTTCCACATCCGAAAGTGATTTCAATTTCGCGCAGATTTTCAATGAAAATTTGTTCATCGGCGGCGACCGTATTTCTGATGCAAAGCAGGTCACGGCCGCGTTGACAACCCGTTTTATCGAAAACGCCACAGGCATTGAGCGCCTGCGTGCTGCCATTGGTCAGCGCTATTACTTCCAAACTCAGCGGGTCACCCTGACCGACACTGCGGCAGCAGGTTCGCTCGGCCTGCCCACCAACGCGCAAGGCACCACTTCCGGCACTGCCAGTCGTTCGGATTTATTGGTGGCCGTCTCAGGTCAGGTTTCAAACCATTGGTTTCTGGATTCAGGATTTCAATATTCTGCTTCAAACTCGCAATTCCAGAAATCCAATGTCGCGGCCCGCTATGTGGATGGCGGAAAACTGGTTAATTTTTCCTACCGCTACACACGGTTTGACCCGTTTAAAAAAACCGATGACTCGTTAAAGCAAATCGATATTTCCACCCAATGGCCGTTTGGTCGTTTTGCGCCGGGCTGGACAATTCTGGCCCGTGCAAACCACTCCTTGAAAGATAAGAAGCTCCT
>JANMQR010000418.1:0-3693 GCA_031370625.1 Burkholderiales bacterium
GAGTTTTACAAAACCCCGAAAACCCCGCGAAACGGAACCGCAATGAAAATTACCGATTATTTTTTCCTGTTGGCTCTCGTTGGGTTTGTTGCTGCCGGCATCCCGCGGCACACAATGGCGCAGCCATCCGCGACGCCAGCCACCACCAATTACGCGAGCGCCGCCGAAATTCCGGTTAAGAGTTTTTTTCGCCGAGCCCAATACGCGCAAATGCTTTTGTCTCCTGACGGAAAAAAACTTGGTGCAATCGCGCCAGCGAACGGCCGCGACAATTTGGTCATCATTGACCTTGAGAAACGAACATCTGCGGCGATCACCAGCTTTTCGGCGGAAGATGTTTCAGACTTCAGATGGATCGACAATGATCGACTATTTCTGCGTGTTGCAGACACGCAGGAAGAAACAGGAAACCTGTATTTAAAAGGCGTTTATGCCATCAACGCCGATGGACAGTTTGTTCGAAATTTGTCGAAGCCCACGACGCGGCACAGCCTGCATGCGGGAACAGCAAACAGATTCAATATTCTCAGTCAGACATTCGACGGCACGGGTGAGGTCATCGTTGAAATGAATGAGCGGAACAGGAACTTCCCGGATGTCTATCGCTACAACACCCGCACGGGCGAACATAAGCTGCTGACCGCAGACAGCCCAGGAAATGTGGTGTCATGGGTTGTTGATCGCGACCTGATACCGCGTGTTGCTGTTCGCCGTGAAGAGCGTGCGGATTCAAAAAGCGAACGTCAAAATAGTATTTGGCACCGGACTGGTTTGGATCAACCTTGGCAGCTCATCGGCTACTCGTCCAATGCGGGCAAAGATGGATCCATCATTCCCCTAAGTTTTGATTTCGATAACAAAACGCTTTATGTTTCTTCCAATATCGGCAGAGATCGCCGCGCGCTCTACAAATACGATATTGCACATAAGAAACTGGGCGAGTTAGTTGCAGAGCATCCACTGATCGACTTGAATGGTGGGCTCATTTTTAGCCGCGCAAAGAAGACGCTGGTCGGCATCAGAAAAAATGCTGAGAAGCCCACAACCGAGTGGCTTGATGCAGACATGCAAAAATTCCAGACGCAAATAGATAAGGCCCTGCCCAACACAATCAATACATTCCGGGTAGCAGATGACAACGAAAAGTATTTGTTGGTTAATGCCTCGTCAGAGACCGAGGCTGGCGTTTATTACCTCTACAACGCGGAAAAAATGACCTTGGAACAGGTCGCCAAAAGCCGGGAATGGTTGCAACCCGAACTGATGAGCGAGCGCCGGTTCATCAAATACAAAGCACGTGATGGGTTGGAAATTCCGGCATGGGTTACGATTCCAAAATCCGCAAGTGCTGTCAGCCCCAAAAATCTACCGTTGATAGTGCATATTCATGGCGGCCCCAATGTGCGCTCCTATTACGGTGCGCAATGGGGCCGGTGGCCCGCAGCGCAGTTTTTTGCCTCTCGCGGTTACGTTGTCCTCGAACCTGAGCCGCGCGGCTCTACCGGATTTGGTAGGAAGCACTATGCTAGCGGCCTAAAACAATGGGGTCTTGCCATGCAGGACGACATCACAGATGGCGCTTTACATTTGGCGGCCGAGGGGATCGTCAACAAAGATCGAATGTGCCTATTTGGTGGCAGCTATGGCGGATACGCAACTCTACAGGGGCTCGTCAAAGATCAGGACCTGTGGCGCTGTGGAAGCGCCTACATCGCTGTAACTGATCTTGAGTTGCTGCAGACTGTCACTTGGTCTGACACCGCGCGTCTGTCGGATTATTTTGAGACTGACTATAAACGCTTGGTTGGCGACAAAGATACAGACCGTGACCAATTCCAGAAAACATCGCCTGCTAAAAATGCGGACAAAATCAAAGCGCCGCTGATGCTAACGATGGGTGGACAAGACGTGCGCGTACCACTCATACATGGCACTACCATGCGCGACGCCATGGAGAAAGCTGGCAAAAAGATTGACTACAAAGTTTATAGTGGTGAAGCACACGGTTTTAACAAAGACGAAAACGTCGTGGACTTCTATTCACGCATGGAACAGTTTTTTGCGGAGCACCTGAAGAAGTAGCGCAAAAACCAATTATCAATACCGGCGCGCATTTCCAGCCATTTATGCGTCAAACGTCGCGCCCAATGTAAGCCTCGTGCATTTTTTGGTTAATGCTTAAACGTTAAACCTAAAATGCATCACATCCCCGTCCTTAACAATATATTCCTTCCCCTCGAGCCGCATTTTCCCCGCTTCTTTTGATTTCGCCTCACCACCCAGCGTGACGTAATCGTTGAACGCGATCACCTCGGCGCGGATGAACCCGCGCTCAAAATCGGTGTGGATTACACCTGCGGCCTGCGGGGCGGTGGAGCCTTTGTGGACGGTCCATGCGCGGACTTCTTTTAAGCCGGCGGTGAAATAAGTTTCTAATCCCAGCAGGGTGTAAGCGGAGCGGATCAAGCGATTTAAGCCGGGCTCGGTCATGCCGATGTCGGCTAAAAATACTTCCTTGTCTTCGTCTTCCAAGTCCGCGATTTCGGCTTCGATCTTGGCGCAAATTGCGGTGACCGGCGCGCCCTCTTTCGCCGCGTGAGCTTTCACTAAATCGAGCAGCGGGTTATTTTCGAAGCCACGTTCAATCACATTGGCGACATACAAAACCGGCTTCGCGGTGATGAAACACAGCGGCTTGATTAGCGCCATTTGATCAGCATCCAGACCCATGCTGCGCACGGGATTTCCCTGATCAAGATGCTTCATGATGGGTTCAAGAATCGCGACCATTTTGATCGCTTCTTTGTCACCCGCGCGCGCGACTTTATTAAAACGATGCAGCGCTTTCTCGCCCGTGCCCATGTCGGCCAAGGCAAGCTCGGTATCGATTACGGCGATGTCAGATAGCGGGTCAACCTTGCCCGCAACGTGGATTACATTCGGATCATCAAAGCAGCGCACGACGTGCGAAATCGCATCCGTCTCGCGAATCGTTGCCAGAAATTGATTGCCTAGGCCTTCGCCTTTGGATGCGCCTGCGACGAGGCCAGCGATATCAACAAACTCGACAATCGCTGGCTGGATTTTTTGTGGGTTCACGATTGCCGACAATTGCGCCATGCGCGGATCGGGCACTTCGACGATGCCGATATTGGGCTCAATGGTGCAAAACGGATAATTTTCTGCTGCAATACCCGCTTTGGTCAGCGCGTTGAACAGTGTGGATTTGCCTACGTTGGGTAGACCGACGATGCCGCATTTCATTTTGTATAAACCTTTGAGAATTTGATCCAGCAATTTAACGCTGGTGATGATTTGACGAACACCCTCTCTCCCGTCAAGGGAGAGAGGCTTAACCTCCCTCTCCCCTCGCGGGAGAGGGATTGAGGGAGAGGGAGGTGCTCACCTTAGCGATGCCGAACATCTTTAGGCACCGCCTCTATAAATCTTTGCTGACAAAATGCCAGTCACAACATATTTACTATTTTGCAGGTTTCGTAACACTTACTTTCGTATGCAATTTCAACATCGCCGTTTCCATATCGCCTTTCGCCATCAACGGCCAGCAATCGAGCGATTTATCCATCGCCTCATCAATCGCGCGTTGATCCGAAACGTCCGGCCGATGCAACACATAATCCACCACTTCAGGCCGCTCCATATTACCGCCGAGTTTTCCGGCAAGTTCGCGCG
>JANMQR010000014.1:0-8698 GCA_031370625.1 Burkholderiales bacterium
CAAGAGCTCTGCGTTTTCTCCCGCCGAATCGATCAAGCCAGGCGACTATTTTTGGCGCGTCGCGAGCGTGCGGCCGGATGGGGATGTAGGCCCATTTGGCGACGTGCAATCGTTCACATTAAAAGCCATGCCGCAAGCGCCGAATCCGCCGAAAGAGGAGGGCAATCGCGTCGGATTTTCGTGGAGCGGTGAGTCGGGACAGACCTTCGATTTTCAGCTTGCCAGCGATACAACATTCAAAACGCTCGTGGAAGAAAAGAAACTAACCCAACCTGAAATCTCTATCGAAAAACCATCTGACGCCGGCCTGTACTACATGCGTTATCGCTCAATTGACGCGGATGGTTTTGTTGGCCCGTACAGCAGCGCGCAGACGATTGAAGTGAAAGCGAATCGGTGGTGGTTGCTGTTGTTTTTGGTGCCGTTTTTGTTTTGATGTGTGGTAGGTCAGGTAGCTGCGCAACCTGACCTACGCAGCTTCGTCTATGCCGATGTTTTCTCGAAACTGACCTGAATTTCATTGTCTTCACACCATTCCTTCAATCTGGTTTCCGTCGCTTCGTTTTCAAACTGATACCACGCATCAAGTACGTCACGATTTTCGAGCAGACGTCTGAATTTGGCATACCCGCCGCGCCTGCGAAAGTAGTCAACAACGTTATCGTAATCGCTGGGCAGATGTTTCTCAGCAAACGAAAAAACCAGATTGCGACCAAGATCAAGCTCGTTTTTTGCGGGCACGCCAAGATAGCGATCAGATTCTTCTATGTCGTCGGGTATTTCCTGATATTCCCCCATTTCGTCAGAGACCAAATAAATTTCGCCAGTGTCGAGATCGACAAAAGCACTGGTATCGACTGAGCCGTTAAAGCTGGCGAATTCGTAAGCTTCACGCAGCTCGGAGAATTTGACGGTGACCATGGCGGTAGCGCGGTTGGTTGACGATGAGTTATAAAAATAATACCTCAAACTTAATATTACGGTGCTGTAGGGCGCACTGAGCGAAGCGATTTGCGCCGGCTGTGGGTTGCGTAACGATGGTTTTGCGACCGAGCCAGGGGTAGCCCGGCGGCTTTTCGTCGGAGGCATGCTCCGACCTTTCTTTTGCTTCTGCAAAAAGAAAGTAACCAAAGAAAAGCAGCCCCGCGTAGTTGGCAAACGCAGCGCTCCTTCGGGGTTCCCAACATTTTGGAAAAGCGTCGGGCCACGAAAACAACTCGGCTGGCGGAGACGATTTTTATTTTAAGGATGCTTTATCTCGCCATCCTCAAACAATTTTCGTGGAAACCCCCGACCCTTTTCCAAAATGTTGACGCGGCAACACGGGAATTCTCGAATGCAACGTTTTGTATTCAAGACGCATTGTTAATTTATTTTGGTTTAATTCCTCGCTGCTTATCGCACAAACAGTAGGGTGGGCAGGCCTCATCTGCCCACGCGCGGGTTGCGATGCATCCGTGGGCACGCTTCGCTTTGCCCACCCTACGGTTCTGCTAATTCCATCGTCTTAAAGATCAACTCAAAAGCAGGAGGGCCCGTGAGAGTCGCCGAGCAACGCAGAAGCGACAGGGGCATTCCGCGAGAGTGAGCGGGGAATTCGAGCCGCGTGCGGCGAGCCCGCGAACGCCATTGCCCATGCAGGGGCAATGGCAATGTAAAGCGAAGACGAGAGGAGTTCCGCAGCGGTCTGTCGCTTTGAGTAGCGCAGGGAGCCCCGCGTTTTTTGCGGGGCGGCGAACCCGGGTCGCCTTTTCTTTGGTTCCTTTCTTTTGGCGAAGCAGAGGAATTAGCCGCCGGGCTACCCCCCCGCCCGGTGAATCAATCACCACTGCCGACTACAAACACATGCGGCGCAAATCCCCCGGTTCAAGCCCGGGGTCAATGCGCCCTACGAGCTCTCTAAGAGCTAAGCAATGGCTTAGTCATGCGGGTTACCAGTACGCTCGAAGTTATTAATATAGTGTTCTACCGTTTGTGCTGTGCCAGTCGAGAGAAGTCTACCAGTGGATTTTTCCACGAAGACTGGAGCATTTCCCGCGAGCGCGTACTTGATCTCATGAGTCTCATAGTACTTTTGGGATGTGTAAAAAAAGACCCAGCCCCAGTCTCGCTCGATAGTTGCGTTATCGACGATGATGATTTCGTCGTCAGCAGGCAAATCAGCCACGATGCTGGCTAACATAGCTGCAACTTTGATTTTGGCGCTATCTTTTGTAAGCATATGGATGGTGGCTAACTTGACTTAGGCTGCTGCCCATAACTCCGAAACTTCTCAATCACAATCCCCATCTCCACATCATCCAAAACCGGCGGCTCGCCAATTTGTAACGCCTGCCAATACATGCGCGACAAACTTTCCACCTCCACCGCGAGCGCGAGTGCTTTTTCCAATGTTGTACCAACCGCAATCATGCCGTGTTGCGCAAGCAGGCAGGCGTTGCGGCCATCAAGTGCGGCCACTGCATTATCTGAAAGCGCCTGTGTGCCGAAAGTCGCATACGGTGCGACGCGAATATCAGCACCACCTGCGGCGGCGATCATGTAGTGAAACGCAGGCACTACTTTCACCATGCAGGCGAGTGTGGTGGCGAATGTGGAATGGGTGTGAACAATCGCATCTACATCCGCGCGCGCGCGATAAATATCGGCGTGAAAACGCCATTCAGAGGAGGGCAGTGTGTCGCCCGCAAAACTGCCATCAAGTTCAGTGGCGACTATTTGTTCTGGTTTGGTTTCATCGTAGGCAATGCCGGTAGGCGTAATCAAAAATCCGTGATCGGCGCGCGCGCTGACGTTGCCCGATTTGCCTTGATTGATGCCCAGCGCATTCATTTTTTGCGCGGTACTGATTATTTTTTGGCGCAGTTCTGCGTGCGGCGTGTGATTGATGTTCAAGAATGTCATGGTTGAAATTAACTCTTGTGAAAAAGTGCAGCGAGTCCATCGGGCGCGGCGATGCCTGCCTCGGTGATGATGCCGGTCACCAGACGCGCGGGCGTGATGTCAAAGCCGGGATTAGCAACCGGGCTCGCTTCATCGAGCAGACGAAAATCGCGCGTTAACCCTTCTGATGATTGCCCACGCAGCATGCGAATTTCGTCTGCGCTGCGTTCCTCGATATCGATCTCTTTCATCGCGTCGTTGAGCTGCCAATCGATGGTTGAAGAAGGCACGGCGGCATAAAACGGGATGTGATTGTCACGCGCGGCGAGTGCTTTAAGGTAGGTGCCGATTTTATTCGCCACATCACCCTTGCGCGAGACGCGATCCGCTCCCACGATCACGATATCGACATCGCCTTGCTGCATAAAATAGCCGCCCGCGTTATCGACAATATAGGTGTGCGGCACGCCGTGTTCGCGCAATTCCCAAGCGGTGAGCAGACCCTGATTGCGTGGGCGGGTTTCTTCCACCCACACATGTACGTCCATCCCGGCATCGTGCGCCATGTAGACCGGCGCCAACGCCGTGCCCCAATCCACTGCGGCAATCCAGCCCGCGTTGCAGTGGGTAAGGATATTGATGGTGCGCTTGTGTTGATTATGCAAGTCCTCAATTAATTTCAACCCATTGCGGCCAATCGCTTCATTGGTTGCCACATCTTCGGCAGCAATCGCATTCGCCCACGCCCAGGCGGCGTCGGCGCGATCAGGTTCGGGCAGGCGCGTGATGAGCCGCGCCATGCGATCCAGCGCCCATGCGAGATTGACCGCAGTAGGGCGCGTCGTGCGCAGTGCGGCACAGGTCTCTTGCAAATTGCCGTCGGTGGAATCGATTTGCATCGCCATCGCCACGCCATAGGCCGCTGTGACGCCGATCAGCGGCGCACCGCGCACGCGCATTGCGCGAATGGCCTCGCCCGCCTGTGCGGCACTGGAGAGCTCATGCTCGCCGACCGCGAACGGAAGCAAGGTCTGATCAATGATACTCACCGTGCGGCGGCCCTCATTGGCCCAAATGCTGGTGCGGGAACGTCCTTTTATTTTCATGCTTGCCTTGCGCGTTAAAAGCGTTGATTAGCCAAAAGTGTACTGGATTCGCGCTGAAATTTGCGCTGACGCTCTGGAATCCTCGGCCCCGATGCGATATAATCTTAATTTCCTGCTTGGGGTTAAAGTCATGACCAAGTACATCTTTGTCACTGGTGGCGTTGTTTCTTCTCTTGGTAAGGGGATCGCTGCCGCGTCTCTTGCCGCTATTCTCGAATCCCGCGGTATCAAAGTCTCGATGGTAAAGCTGGATCCGTACATCAACGTGGATCCGGGCACCATGTCGCCGTTTCAGCACGGCGAGGTTTTTGTCACCGAAGATGGTGCTGAAACCGATCTCGATCTCGGTCATTACGAGCGCTTCGTCTCGATGAAGATGAAGAAAGCGAATAATTTTACGACCGGCCAAATTTATGAGCGCGTGATCAACAAAGAGCGTCGCGGCGATTATTTGGGCGGTACGGTGCAGGTAATTCCGCACATTACCGATGAGATTAAATCTTCCATTCATGCCGCGACTATTGGCGCTGAAGTCGGCATTATCGAAATCGGCGGCACAGTCGGCGATATTGAATCGCTCCCATTTCTGGAGGCGATTCGCCAAATCGGCGTGGAACTCGGCCGCGAAAATACTTGCTACATTCATTTAACGCTGGTGCCATATCTGGCGTCAGCTGGCGAGATCAAAACCAAGCCGACGCAGCACAGCGTAAAAGAATTACGCGAAATCGGTATTCAGCCCGATGTGGTGATGTGTCGTTCGGATCGCACACTGCCTGAGGATGATCGTCGCAAAATTGCACTCTTCACCAACGTGCCGGTCGGTGCAGTTATATCCTGCTATGACACCAGCTCAATTTACAAAATCCCGAGCATGCTGCACAAGCAAGGCTTGGATGAAATCGCCTGTCGTAAATTAAATCTAACGCCGCGCCCGGCGGATTTAACGGTGTGGGACAACATCGTTAACGCGCTGGAAAATCCGGATCACGTGATTGATCTGGCGATGGTCGGCAAATATGTCGATCTGACGGATTCATATAAATCATTGTCGGAGGCCTTGATCCACGCGGGCATTCATACGCGCACCAAAGTCCGTATTCATTATCTGGATTCGGAAGTGTTGGAGTCCGCTGGTGAAGCGGGTGTGACCAAAGCGCTATCGCACATGGATGCAGTTCTGGTTCCTGGTGGCTTTGGCAAACGTGGCACCGAAGGCAAAATCGCGGCGGTCAAATTCGCACGCGAAAATAAAATCCCCTATTTGGGCATTTGTTTGGGCATGCAGATTGCGACGATTGAATTCGCGCGTAATGTGGTGGGGCTTGCAGGTGCGAACTCAACCGAATTTGATCCTGAAACACCGCATCCGGTGATCGCGCTGATTACCGAATGGAAAAACAGCGACGGACAAGTTGAAAAGCGTGATGCATCGTCGAATCTTGGCGGCACCATGCGCCTGGGCGCGCAGCCGTGCACGGTGAAGGTCGGCACACTCGCGCATCGCATTTACCAGAGCGAACATGTGAGCGAGCGCCATCGCCACCGCTATGAGGTGAACAATCATTACGTGCCGCGCCTGGAGGCGGCGGGGTTGATTATTTCTGCGCGCACTGATTCTGAATCGTTGACGGAAATGGTTGAACTCGATCCGGCGAAGCATGCGCATCCGTGGTTCTACGGCTGCCAGTTCCACCCGGAATTTACCTCCACGCCGCGGGTGGGCCATCCGTTATTTATTTCGTTTGTGAAGGCGGGATTGGAACAGCACAAGCGCGTGCATGGTGAGGCGGGTCTGCGCGTGGTGGCGGGCAGTGCGGTGAATAAAGCGATTGCATAGCCAGTAGGTCAGGTTGCGTTAGCCACCTGACACCGTGGTGGATGAAATAAAAAACGTCACGTAGCTGCGCAACGTGACCTACGATTGGTGAACACTTTTTAAATAAATTTAATTAGGGAAAAATAAAAGATCATGACAGCAATCGTCGACATCATCGCCCGCGAAATTCTGGACTCACGCGGCAATCCCACCGTTGAAGCCGATGTATTGTTGGAATCCGGTGTAATCGGCCGCGCCGCCGTGCCCTCGGGCGCATCCACGGGCTCGCGTGAAGCCATTGAGCTGCGCGATGGTGATAAAACGCGCTATCTCGGCAAAGGTGTGTTGAAGGCGGTTGAACACATCAACACCGAAATTTGCGAAGCCATCATCGGCCTCGATGCATCGGAGCAAGCCTTCATTGATCGCACCATGATTGAGCTGGACGGCACCGAGACCAAGGCGCGCCTGGGTGCGAATGCGATTTTGGCCGTGTCGATGGCGTGTGCACGCGCGGCGGCAGACGAATCAGGCCTATCGTTGTATCGTTATTTGGGCGGTGCAGCACCGATGCAAATGCCGGTACCGATGATGAACATTATCAACGGCGGTGCGCACGCGGATAATCCGCTCGACATTCAGGAATTCATGATTATCCCGGCTGGGCTGCCGACATTCCGCGAAGCGTTACGTGCAGGCGTGGAAATTTTCCATACCTTGAAAAAGATTTTGCACGCCGAAGGCCACAATACCAACGTCGGTGACGAAGGTGGTTTTGCGCCTAATTTGCCGAATAACGAAGCGGCGATTCAATACGCGGTGAAAGCGATTGAGGAAGCAGGCTACATCGCGGGGCAGGACGTGTTGATCGGCCTTGATTGTGCGGCGAGTGAATTTTACAAAGACGGTAAATACCGTTTTGAAGCGGAGAAATTATCGTTTACCTCCGCGCAGTTCACCGATATTTTGGCGACGTGGGCAGACAAATATCCTATCGTTTCCATTGAAGACGGCATGGCCGAAAATGATTGGGATGGCTGGGCAACACTCACACAAAAGCTGGGCAAAAAAGTGCAATTGGTCGGCGATGACTTGTTTGTGACCAACACCAAAATCCTGCGCGAAGGCATCGCCAGAGGTGTGGCTAATTCGATCCTGATTAAAGTAAATCAAATTGGCACCTTGTCTGAAACATTCGCTGCCATTGAGATGGCTAAACGCGCCGGCTACACCGCCGTGATTTCGCATCGCTCTGGCGAAACGGAAGATACAACGATTGCTGATATTGCAGTCGCCACCAACGCGCTGCAAATCAAAACCGGCTCCGCCTCACGCTCGGATCGCATGGCGAAATACAATCAGCTGTTGCGCATCGAAGAAGAGCTGGGCGATGCGGCCAGCTATCCGGGTAAGTCGGCTTTTTATAATTTGCGTTAAAACTATCGATAACAAGCATTTGTGAAATACCTCCCTCACATTCTCATCACGTTACTCATCGCCATCCAGTATCCACTCTGGATCGGCAAAGGCAGCTGGCTACGGGTGTGGGATATGTCGAAACAAGTCGATCAACAAAAAGAAAAAAACGCCACATTCGCTTCGCGCAACGCGGGCCTGGATGCAGAAGTGCGTGACTTGAAGCAGGGTATTGATGCCGTTGAAGAGCGTGCGCGAGTCGAATTCGGCATGGTGAAACCGGATGAAACGTTCTACCAGATTATCGAAAAATCAAAACCGAAACTCTAGGCGGGGCGAGGGTCTTCAGCCATAAATGCTCGTAAACGCCCGCAAGTGGTTGCGTTTCATTTTTGCGCAGAGTTTTGCCGTGTTTACGATGGGAGAATCGATTCATGAACATCACCCAAATCCAAAAATTCTGCGCGTCACTCCCGCACGCACGTGGTGAGCACAAATGGGAAATTGATTACGTCTACACCATCGGTAGCAAGATGTTCGCCGTTGTCTTCACTGATCGCGCGGGCGAATCGCATGTGTCATTCAAAGTAGATGACGATCTTTTTTTGCAATACGCAGATCGCCCCGGCTTTATTCCCGCGCCGTATCTCGCGCGCGCAAAGTGGGTGCAGGTGAAAGACTTGAAACAAGTCAGCGATGCAGAACTGAAAGCGTTGATTAAACGTTCGTATGATCTGGTGGCGCGAAAGCTCACGAAAAAACTTCGCACAGCGCTGGGATTGATTTAGCAAGCGCTAGAGTTGCGGATTTTGCAGCGCCCGCAGGTAAAATGCGGTATGAACGCTGATCTCATCTCTGCTTTTGTTTTACTTTTTTTGGTTCTCGATCCGCTCGGCAATGTGCCCGTTGTCGCCTCTCTGCTGAAGCAGGTCGACTCCCGCCGGCGCACCCGCGTGGTGCTGCGCGAATGCATGCTCGCGTATGTAATTTTGATTGCGTTCATGCTGGGAGGACGCCAATTTCTGGAATTGATGCACCTTTCCGAGCTATCACTGTCAATTGCTGGCGGCGTCATTTTATTTATGATCGCGATCCGCATGGTTTTTAAATCGCCGGAAGGATTGTTTGGCGATACGCTTGATCATGAGCCGTTTATTGTGCCGCTGGCGATCCCGATGATCGCGGGTCCGTCTGCGTTGGCGACGGTGATGCTGATGGTGTCACGCGAACCGGCCAAGCTGGGCATCTGGATTGGCGCGCTGACGGCCGCGATGGTGGTGACGACGCTCATTCTGTCGTTGGGTGAACGCATCGAAAAACTGCTCGGCAAGCGCGGCATGGAAGCCGTGGAGCGCTTGATGGGATTGATCCTGACCGCAATTGCAGTGGAGATGTTGCTCGGCGGTTTAAAGCAGTTTTTGCTGCAACTTAAATGAACCCGAACAATGAGTAAAGCCTTCACCAAAGAAACCGA
>JANMQR010000134.1:0-18938 GCA_031370625.1 Burkholderiales bacterium
GGCGAAGGCCGCGCCATCTTCCGCGATCAGGCGCAGCAAGATGCGGTGCGCTGGTTAACCGCCGCGCATTTCGTTGACGGTCACGGGGCGGTCACCGAAAAATTCCCCGCCAATCCCAACGGCTCACCGCTCGGCGTGACCGCCTTCACCACACCCGATGGCAGATTCTCCATCATGATGCCGCACCCGGAACGCGTCGCGCTCAACGTGAATCTGTCATGGCATCCGAAAAAGTGGGCCGCAGAATCGCGCGAAAGCCCGTGGATGCGGATGTTTCGTAATGCGCGGGTGTGGGTCGGGTAGAGAATCAAAACCCCTTATTCGGCGCACGTTTTGGAGCATTTTTGCCCCAAACACTTCGCCAGTGCTAGACATTGATCGCGACGTTGAACGCAGATTTGTCATCCCGAACCCAGCTTTATCGGGTGAGGGATCTGCTTTTTGCTTGCATGAACGATGGAACAAATAAAGTTCGCAAGTTCAACCAACCGTTTTATCGCCCACGCAACATCATCGTTGCTTGCGTCACAGGAGTTGCGCCTGACGACGCGAGTCTATAGCTGCCGTGCTGGCGCGCATTGGCTGTGTAGTCGGCTGATTTTTAACCGCGACACTTATTGGCAATGACATAAGCGTAGTCGCCGTGTGAAGATTGATAGCTTCTTGCCACATTTTCGAACTCTCCTGACTCCAAATGAGCGCGCAGCAGCTGCAGTCCAGTTTGCAGTTCTTCACTTGAGCATCGCGAGGCGAAGGAAGATATATTGGAACGCACTAGAGGATCAAAGTATTGAGTAGGGCGTTTACGTCCTGAATACAAGAATAGGTCTTGGAGATCGTTGGTAACTTCGAAAGGGACGACGCCTTCGATTTCGAAGCCGGCAGAGTGCAAGGAAGTTACGACAAACTCTTGCGTCGGCATTTGTTCTATCGAGCTACACATCATTTTCGGGAAATAGTGACAGAGCCAATACTCTTGCATCTGATCAGGAAAAGCAGTGAATATGACAAAAGGGCCATCATTTAGGACCCGCTTGACTTCCGTAAACGCGGCTACCAGCTTGGGAAAATGATGAATCGCAAGGGTACATATCGCCCCATCGAAGAAATCGTCCTGAAAAGGGAGTGCATCGGCGCTGCCGAGCTGCCACTCGATCCGAAAGTTCTTTTCTCTTGCTTGGTTGATCATCACATCAGAGATATCGACTCCGTGCCAATCACCGCCAAGTGAAGCTAGCGCATTCGTATAGTTGCCGGTGCCACACGCTAGATCAAGAAATTTCTTGTCGTTACCAATTTGAACAAGTCGTGCAAGTTCTCGGGCAATGGCGGGGTCTGCACAACGCGTAGCGGAGTACGTTGAACCGATGGTGTCGTAAAGTTTCTGCATCTTGTTGTGGCCGAGCCTGTCGAAAAACGTTGGGCTAATCCGTGTGCTTGAAATCGCCAAGTCAACACATGATGGCTAGCACTAGCGTCGCTTTTCGAGCATTTTTGCCCCAAACACTTCGCCAGCGCTAGACATTGATCTCGACGTTGAACGCAAATTTGTCATCCCGAGTCTGGCGTTATCGGGTGAGGGATCCGTTTTTACTTGCTGGATGACGTGACAAAAAACAGATCCCTCACGTGAAGCCGTTCGGGATGACAGTGAGAGAATAGGGGTAGAAATTAAGCTGGCATTAAAACCACGTTACTAATTCTCAAACCTTGCGCCAAATGCTTCCGTGTATTGCGCTTCACCGAATTCGAAATGCGCATCAGGGCTTTCACCGAGATAGGTGGATTCGACGGTGACTTTTACATAGCGATCAAGCTTGCGCCAAATAGCATAGGTCAAGGCCCGCGCGATGTCGCCAGGGCGTTCACCGGCACGGATTTCATGATCCGCGATCAGGATCAGGGCGGTGGCATCGTTGACACGTGCGCGATCCACTTCTTCAGGTTTGGTCCAGTGCGCGGTGAATTCCTCCACCACTTGCGGAACCTCGCGCGGCAGCAGCGGTGATACCGACACTTCGAGTCGGTAGGGATTACCTGCTTTCGCAAACTGGACTTGGATTTGATTGCTCATATCGCTACGTTAATCGAATCTCGAATGATGTGCAATGCCAATAAAAAATGTCATGCGGAAAAAACAACATTTCCGCAGGCGCGCCCATTGTCGTGAGCAACGCGCAATAAAAAAGGCGGCCTAGGCCGCCTTTTTTACACGTATTGCAATTTATTCAACAGTTGCTTTCGAACGCAGTTCCTGGACCAGTTTCGTGATCTGCTCTTGCTGAGCGCGTTGCTTGAAATTGTCTTTTACTTCGGCGAACGCAGGCACTTTCATGTCGCGCACATCATCCAGACGAATCACGTGGAATCCGAATGGTGACTTCACTGCGGTCTTGGTGGTTTCGCCTTTTTTCAGCGCTTTCATGGCATTGCCAAACTCAGGTACATAACGACCGGCAGGACCCCAATCAAGATCGCCACCGTTGTCTTTTGAACCGGTATCTTTGGATTTTTCTTTTGCCACTTTTTCGAAGCTGTCACCCTTACCGAGGCTGGCGATAACGGCTTTGGCTTCATCTTCGGTCTCAACCAAAACGTGACGGGCTTTGTATTCTTTGTCGCCCATTTGTGCGACGAATTTATCGTAATCCGTCTTCAGCTGCGCGTCCGAGATTGGGTTGGCTTTGACATAGTCATCAAAGAAAGCGCGGATCAAAACAGCTTGGCGAGCCATGTCCATTTGCGCGGATACCAGCCCATTGCGGTCAAGACCTTTTTTGCGGGCGGCTTGCGAAAGAATTTCGCGGTTAACCAACTCATCTTTGATTGCATTACCGACATCTGGCGTGGAAGGCTGGCCAGATGCTTCACGTTCTTTATTCATCGCATCGAAATATGCTGATGGAATGGCAACACCATTAACCTTGGCGGTTTGGGTGCTCGCCGATCCGGCGGATGGCGCTGGCGCAGCTTTGGCGGCGGCTTTTTCAGCTTTGGTTTGTGCAAAAGCAGTTGGGCTAGCTGCCATCAAAGCGGCAGTTAGAGTAAATACAACAAATTTTAATTTAGATTGCATGGATCTTCCTTAACGAGAGTAAAACAAAAATGTACAGCGGATGCATAACGAAAAAAAGCTACCGAAGGTGACAACAAAAATCAGGGAAACAAATTAGGGCAACGCTTTTGCGTCAATTTTCAACGCGTGAATCTGGGTCTTCATCAAGTCATCCAGCAATGCATAAATCATCCGGTGACGTGCGACTAACAGTTTGCCAGCGAACGCCGCCGACACGACGGTAATTTCAAAATGGGTACCCTCCACTAGCGGCACTGCACTTCCATGACGCGCTGCATGCGCACTGGCACCAGCATGACCCGCGTGCGAAGCGGAGTCGTCAACAATTTCAAGCATTTCCGGCTTGAGCACTTGCAGGCGCAGTTCAATTTGATCGCGGATGGAGGTCATTGGTTCGTGGACTTAGCTTGGAAATGTTTTTTTGAACGGTTTAACGGACACGTTTGAGAACACACCCGCCAGGCAGTACGGGTCTTCCGACGACCATGCGATTGCTGCTTCACGCGAGGCGAACTCCGCAACAATGAGTGAGCCCGAAAACCCAGCCGGGCCCGGATCTTCCGAGTCAATCGCCGGATGTGGGCCAGCCAAAATCAACCGACCTTCAGCTTGCAACGCTTTGAGGCGCTCAACGTGGGCGGGACGATTCGCCAAGCGCTTTTCGAGCGCGCCGGGTAATTCTTCACAAATAATGGCGTACAACACTAATTATTTACTTTCATCGCGTTTTCTCGGCCTTTTTCTCGGCTTTTTTATCGGTCAATGTGGCCGTAGCGCTACTGGTTTCGGGCTCGTCTTTTGGCATGTACGGATAGAGCCAAATAATTTGCGCGATGATGAACACCAAAAACAGCCCCATATCGCCAACAGTTTTGAACAAAAACCACGTGTCAGTCGACTGGTAATAGGCGAAATACAGGTTCAACACGGCGACGAAAATCAAAAAAACAATCCACGCGAACGCGAGTTTTTTCCATACGTGTAGCGGTGCCTGAATTTGATTATTAAAAATTACCGAGATCGGGTTTTTACCAAATCCAAACTGCGCCACACCAATCGCAATTGCCATTACTAAAAACAATACGGTCGGTTTTAGCTTGATGAACATTTCATCTTTGAAAATAATAGTTGCCCCACCCGCCACGACGATGATGCCCAAGCCAATCCACATCATGGGCTCCACTTTTTTGCCACGCGCTTTCAGATAGATGACTTGCGCAATCGTTGCGGCAATGGCGACAGCCGTAGCCACATAGATGTCGTACATCTTGTAGGCGGCAAACATCAAGATCAGCGGAAAAAAATCGAACAGCAGCTTCATCAGGTCAAATCAAAAAGGCCATACAACGAGGGCACCCCAAAAGAGTGCGTAAAAAATCAACAACTTGGGATTATCGCATTTTTCGCGTGAACGAGGAATGGCGATCACCGGCCGGTTGTTTGCGCTGGCTTCTGCGCCACGACCTCTAGTGCAGGCGCGCCCATTTCGCGTGTTCGGCTTCGATAAGCGCGCGCATATCCAACGGAAATCCAGGCTGAGCTGCCACCGCGCAAGCCTCTTCGTAAAACCCGGCGCGTTCGTCGGGCAAATGGTCGTTGAGAGTATCGAAGGCATAGCGCATGAGCGCGGCGTCGCCTGATCGAATCGCGGTAATCGCGAAATTCAGATTCAGCATGCGCCATGGACGCTCCGGATTCGAGCGCTCCAAATCCGCTTTCAGTTGTGGGGCCAAATGAATGATGAAGCCCTGCATGAGCGCGTAAGCAGCCGCCGTTTCCTGCTTCGATTGCGCCTCGTTCGAGCGCGTCGCCAGCGCGTTTACAATCGCCTCGGTGGTTTGCAAGGGCAACTCATGGCGCATCGCCCAAATGCCGATACCGAGAATGACGGCCTGCAATTCACCGCGATGCGCGGCAAGATCAAACCGATCCAGCCAACGATCCAGCTCGGTTGATGCCCGTAGCGCTTCGTCAGCCGCTTCGCCCGCATCTTCCAGCGGCAGTGCGCCATCGGCGCCGTATTCAAAATCGAGCCGTTCGCTGACGTCGATAAATTCGCTGATCGCGGCCACCAAGGCAATGGCATCATTTGCGCCCAAATTGCTGCCCGCGCCGAAACGTTCGCGATAGGCACTATTTACAGCAACAGCAAGCTTGGAAAAGCGTGCTGAAAGCGGCGTATCGTCGGGGGCATTGAGTACGCTGGCATCTTTGAGCGCCAAGCGAATAGGTTTTATTTCGGTCATATCGTAAGTTTGAAAATATAAGATTAGGGTACTTTGTTATGATGGTTCATTGCACAACAAGTTGTAATCATTTTGAATAATTTTGATCTGCACAATCACTCCACCGCCTCCGATGGCTTGCTGCCCGCGGCAGCGCTGGTCGCCCTGGCCGCACGTAACGGCTGCGACGCAGTTGCCCTCACCGACCACGACACGACCGATGGGATTGCCCTTGGTCGCGCCGCCGCGCTCGATCTGAAGCTCAAATTTATTGCCGGTGTTGAAATTTCTGTTTCGTGGGCACCCAGCGTGGACGCGAAGTCTACTACGTTACACATTGTTGGTTTGGGTGTGGACGTTGAAAATGACACACTCGCCAAAGGTTTGCACAGCATTCGTCAGGGCAGATTTGATCGAGCCAAGTTAATGAGCGACGATCTGGCGCGCGTCGGGATTACCGGTATGTTTGACGCGGCCTATGCTTTGGCTGAAAACAAGACCATGCTGGGCCGCACGCATTTTGCGCGCGCGCTGGTTGAGGCGAAAAAAGTAAGCAGCGTGGGCAAGGCATTCGAGCGATATCTCACCTACGGCCGCCCCGGCTTTGTGCCGCATCAGTGGGCGAGTTTGAAAGAATCGATTGACTGGATTCGTGCCGCTGGTGGCATAGCAGTAATCGCGCACCCCGGACGCTATAACATCACCAAGACGGACATGACCAAGCTGCTGGGAGAGTTCAAGGATTTAGGCGGTGCGGCCATTGAAGTGATTACCGGCAGCCACACGAATCAGCAATATCGCGAGTACGCCATTCGCGCACGCGAATTCGGTTTCATGGCCTCGCGCGGCGCGGATTATCACGGGCCGGGCGAAAGCCACACGGAACCGGGAAAATTGCCGCCATTGCCGGATGACTTAGTGCCCGTATGGTCGCAATGGCTTTGAACACGACGGCATTGAGGATTAAGGATTGAGCCAGTTTTTCACCCTACACCCGACGCATCCCGAATCCAGACTGATCAAACGCGCGGCAGAAATCGTACGCTCAGGCGGTGTGATCGCCTATCCCACCGATTCCTGTTACGCGCTCGGCTGCCACATCGGCGACAAAACCGCGATGGAGCGCATCCGAAAAATTCGCGACGTAGATGAGCGCCATCATTTCACTTTGGTGTGTCGCGACTTGTCCGAGATCGGCATGTTCGCGAAAGTCAATAACGCACAATATCGATTACTTAAAGCGCACACACCCGGCAGCTACACCTTTATTTTGCAAGCCACCCGCGAGCTGCCGCGCCGCATCGCGCACCCGAAGCGCGCCACTATTGGCGTGCGCGTACCCGAGCATGTGGCGGCGCTGGCGCTGTTAGGTGAATTAAACGAACCGCTGTTATCCTCCACGCTGATGTTACCCAACGAAGCCGAGCCGCTTAATGACGCAGAGGAAATTCGCACCAAGCTGAATCATCAAGTGGATTTGATTTTGGACGGCGGCGCTTGTGGCGTGGTGCCCACGACGGTGATTGATTTATCGGGCGACGAGCCCATCTTGGTCAGACAAGGCAAGGGAGACTCGTCAGTGTTCGGTTTTTGAAATTTAGTCAAAGTCTGCCTTTCCGCACCCGCCTAGTTTTGTAATTCCAAAATATTTCGAGAAACAATGGACCCCAATATTATTCAAAAAATCGCGGTTTACGCGATTCCACTCATTTTTGCGATTACCCTCCACGAGGCGGCGCATGCTTATGCAGCGCGCTATTTTGGTGATAACACGGCGTACATGATGGGACGCATGACGTTAAATCCCATTAAGCACATCGACCCGATCTGGACAATAGTGGTGCCGCTGGTGACCTTATTTTTAAGCCCGTTTGTATTTGGGGCCGCCAAACCGGTGCCGGTCAATTTCGGCGCGCTGCGCAATCCGAAACGTGATTCAATTTGGGTCGCAGCAGCCGGGCCGCTGGCGAATCTGGCCATGATGATCATGTGGGCACTGGTCGCAAAAATTGCCCTATCAATGCCTGAATCCGTGCCTATATTGTTTTTAGCTTACGTAGGCCAAGCCGGCATTTTTGTTAATGCACTCCTGATGATTTTCAATCTTTTTCCATTGCTCCCGCTCGATGGTGGGCGCATTGTCGCGGGGTTGTTGCCAAACAACCTGGCGTATCAATATTCGAAAATGGAGCCATACGGGATGTTTATCCTGATTGGTTTGCTACTGACCGGTGTTTTTGGAAAGTTCCTCGGCCCGCTGGTAGACATAAGCATGAAAACTGTATACTCTGTTTTTGGAATTGCATAAAACAGCGTCGTAATCCGCCTCCCGGCGATGACTGAACGACGCTTAAACCAAAATCAGCCAGAATCCGCAGAAATTAGCAGTGAGAAAATTTCATTGCTTGCGACGTTGATAGTTTGAATCCCGTCGCGATGATCTTGGCATCGTTGATTGAATGTCCAACTTGTTCACCTAGTTAATTTATTTACCATCTACTGACACGCAAAATTTGCCTGTGTTTGTGACTAAAAGGGCTTGATCCCTCCGTATGTTTCCTGACCGCGTTTTATCCGGCATGCGCCCCACCGGGCGTTTGCATCTAGGCCATTATCATGGCGCGTTAAAAAATTGGGCGAAGATGCAGCACGAGCACCCGTGCTTCTTTTTTGTCGCCGATTGGCACGCGCTGACCACTCATTACGAGACACCCGAGGTAATTGAGCAATACACCTACGACACCGTGACAGACTGGATTGCGGCGGGTGTTGATCCGTCACAGGCAACATTGTTCGTGCAGTCAAAGGTGCCGCAGCACGCAGAGCTCACTTTGTTGTTGTCATTTTTCACGCCCATTTCTTGGCTGGAACGTGTGCCCACCTACAAAGATCAGGTGGAAAAACAGGCGCAGTACGGGCGTGATTTAACCACTTATGGTTTTCTGGGTTATCCGCTCATGCAGGCCGCAGACATTCTGATTTATCGCGCGAATAGCGTGCCGGTGGGAGAGGATCAGGTTTCGCATATCGAACTCACGCGCGAGATCGCGCGACGATTCAACCATCTGTTTGGACGCGAAAAAGGCTTTGAAGAAAAAGCTGAAGCCGCGGTGAAAAAGCTCGGCTCGAAAAAAGCCAAGCTCTATAACGAATTGCGCACTAAATATCAGCAAGACGGCGATGATGCTGCGCTGGTGGAAGCACGCGATTTGTTGGGTGACGTGCAAAATTTATCGATGGGTGATCGTGAACGCTTGTTTGGATTCCTCGAAGGCGGCGGCAAAGTTATTCTGCCCGAACCACAAGCGGTGCTCACCCCTACTGCGAAGTTGATTGGCTTGGACGGTCAGAAAATGTCCAAAAGCTACGGCAACACCATCGACATGCGCGATACGCCGGATGCGATCACGACCAAGGTTCGCAAAATGCCAACCGATCCGGCGCGTGTACGCCGCACCGATCCGGGTGACCCTGAAAAATGTCCCGTATGGACGCTGCACCAAGTCTATTCCGATCAAACTGTTCGCGATTGGGTGGTTGCCGGTTGCAAGAGTGCTGGCATTGGCTGTCTGGAATGCAAGCAGCCCGTAATCGACGCGATCATCACTGAATTAAAACCAATGCGCGAGCGCGCAGCACCATTCGAAGAAGATCCGACGCTGGTTAAAAATATTATTGCCGATGGCTGCGAAAAAGCGCGCGATACGGCAGAAGAAACAATGCGCGATGTGCGCGATGCAATGGGACTAAATTACCGATGAAACTAGTTTGCGTAGCGTTCTTTTCCGCTCTTGTGTTGGCCTCTTGTGCGGGTACGGTTCCCCCAGCGGTAGCACCTGTAGCCACTGTCCCGTCAGTTATTGCCGCCGCCGCGCCGCTGCAACTACCTGCTGGTAAATCGCAATTTGAATTCGTTGATAAAAAAGGCGACGCAACACGACCCGTGAGAGTTTGGATGTTTGTGCCGGAAAATTGCGATACAAAATGCCCGCTGCAATTGGTGATGCATGGTGTGAAACGCAATGGCGAGGAATATCTCGATAACTGGGTGGCGTTTGCAAAAGAGCGCAAATTCATTGTGGTCACACCAGAATTTAGCCGCCAATATTTTCCTGAAGACGATGATTACATTCTTGGCCGTTCCACCACTGAAAAAGACCCAAACAAGTGGGCGTTCGCGGTGCCTGAACATTTGTTTGATGAATTGAAATCGCGGTACGGTTTTACGGCCGATACCTACCGTATGTTTGGTCACTCGGCGGGTGGCCAGTTTGTGCATCGTATGCATTTGTTTAACCCGCAACATCGCGCCAACCCAATCATCGCGGCCAATCCCGGCTGGTATACCGAGTTTGAATGGGGCATGTTGTTCGCCGCAAAATTTAAATATCCCTACAACACAAGTGGCTCGCAGATCGATGACGCGCGCACCAAGGCAGCATTGAGCCGCCCTTTTGCACTGATGTTGGGTGATAAAGACACAGACCCGAACGATCCCAGCCTGAACAAAACGGCGGGTGCCAATTTGACCGGCCTGAACCGCTATGCACGCGGACAGAATTTTTTCGAAAATGCCAGACGTGCCTCGCAACGATTGAATGTGAACTTTCCATGGCAATTGCAAGTGGTGCGCGGCGTGGCGCACGACAATGCGGGTATGGCCGCAGCGGCAATCAAATTGATGTACCTCGAACCAAAATGAGCAACGATATGACCGCTGAACGCTTGGCGGAAAATCAATCGCAGCCTTCGCTGGATATGCAGATGCCGATCGCCCGTATTCGCGGCGAAGTGATGACCGAAATGCCGACGGATTTATTTATTCCGCCAGACGCACTGTCCATCATCCTGGAACAATTTGAAGGCCCGCTTGATCTTTTGTTGTATTTGATCCGTAAACATTCTGTCGATATTCTCGATATCCCGATGGCAGAGTTAACGCGTCAATACATGAAATACATTGAAGCGATGAAAGATACACAGCTTGAACTCGCAGGCGAATATTTGCTGATGGCGGCGATGTTGATCGAAATTAAAACGCGGATGCTGTTGCCGCGTCCGCCGAAAGAGAGCGAGGCTGAAGGATTGGATCCGCGCGCCGAACTGGTTCGCCGCCTGCTTGAATACGAACAAATGAAAGCCGCGGCATTAGCCATTGATGCGATGCCGCGCAAAGATCGCGATTTCTCGATTGTGGATGTGCTGGTTGAACAGAGCCTGGTGAAGCGAGTTCCCACTGTACTGGTCGCAGATTTAACCGAAGCGTGGCGCGTTATTTTGAATCGCGCGAAGGCCACGCAAAAGCACCGCGTGGGCCGTGAAGAACTTTCAGTACGCGCACACATGAGCCGCATTTTGCGCGAGCTGAAAGGTAAAGGCTTTTTAAAGTTTGATGAGCTGTTCACGCCAGAAGAGGGTGTGGCGGTTGTGGTGGTGACATTTCTTGCCGTGCTGGAAATGGCGCGCGAATCACTGCTCGACATTACACAATCATCGCCGTTTGAACCGATTTACGTGAGATTGCGCGAGAGCGATGCACCGCTGTTGGAAGCATCAACCAGTTAGTCGTCACGCCCTGACGAGTAATAAATTTATGCATGTTGCTGATATTTTTTCTCCACATGCACATTGAGCAAACCTGCAAAATTTCTAATCCAGTAGCGGCCGAAAGGTTGCGACGAAACCGTTTTTGAAGTGATAAACAAGATGTCGAATGAAAACCAAAATTTGAAAAAAGCCCCCCATGCCATCCCGCACGCGGACGAACCAGAATCCGAGCCCACGCCGCACGTGGAGCTCACTGTCGTGCCAGCAGCCACAGATGAGAAGGCAGATGTAGATGTAGGTGTAGATGTAGATGCAAACACAAACGCAGATGCAGCGGGTGTTGAAATCGGCCATGAGCTGACTGAAATGCAGCCCGTGTCGATGCAACCAGCAATCGATTTGAATGAGGCAAAGCGCGGTCTCGAAGCCGCTCTACTGGCCGCGTCCGAACCGATGCCGCTGCAAGAATTAAAGAAGATATTTGAGGGCGAGCTGAATGCCGATATTTTGCGCAATTTGCTCGATGAGCTTCGCGCCGAGTGGTCAGATCGTAGCGTTGAATTGGCAATAGTCGCGAGCGGCTATCGTTTTCGCGTCAAGCCCGATTACCAAAAATATATTGATCGATTGGCCAATGAAAAGCCGCCAAAATATTCACGCGCCGTGCTGGAAACGATGGCGATCATTGCGTATCGGCAGCCTGTGACTCGAAGCGATATTGAAGATATTCGCGGTGTCGCCGTCTCTCCGCACATTTTGAAAACCTTGGAAGATCGCGGCTGGATTGATGAAATCGGCCACAAAGACGCACCCGGCCGCCCGGCTCTGTTCGCGACCACCAAACATTTTTTGGATGATTTGAATCTCGTGTCATTGGACGAACTCCCGCCGTTGCATGAGCTGCAGGCGACGCTGGACATGTCGCAAGCAGGTGCCGTGCTACACGCGGGTGCCGACACACTCGCGTTGCCGGGCGTTGCATCCGGTGAAGCCGCTGAAGCCAGCGATCAAAGCGTTGCTGCAAGCGACGCTGACAATAGTGAAAATGCAAAAGAAGCAGACATGAACATTACAGACACAAATGCCGCAGACACAAACGACGCAGACACAAATGCCGCAGATACAGCCAACCAGAATGCGACCGAAGAAAGCGCAGGCCAGCCCGATGAAAACGATTCGCACGACCAAAAACCTGGAGCATCATCATGATTAAACGTGCGGTCATTCGCGCTCCCGCGCGTGGTTATGTGGACGGACGCTTCATTGGCGAAGAAAAAGAATCCCCCGACGCGCTCGGCAAAACGCGCGGCAAAGGCGGCGCGGGACGACGTGGTAAAGCACACGGTGATAGCGTGCTTTCTGGCGACAACATCGGCAACACCACCGCGAAACGTAGAACACGCGGCGCGGCCGGTGGCGGCAAAGGCCGTACGCCCGGTGTCGGTACCGGTGCTGGCAGCGGGCGCACTCGTGGCGCAAGCGCCGGTGCAGGACAAGTTGCACGCACCGATGGGCGCAGACGCCCGCAGGGCCAAGGGCAGCAAGTACCCGGAGGCGGTCAAGGTGGGCGGCAAGGCCAACCTCGAGCGCCGGGTCAAGAAGGACAAGTTCGCGGGCAAGCACAGGGGCAAGGGCAAGGACAAGGGCGGGGACAGGGACGCGATGGCACCCGCGGCAAAGGCAGAGCTCAAGGCCAAGGCGCGCGCCAAGGGCAGCGTGGTCCGGTTGCAGGAGGTGTCAGCACGACACCGTTTGGCACCAGCCCATTTATTTCTGATCAGGACGCAGCACCGCGCGGCACGGGTCGCACCAAGCAGCGTCGCGGCAGCACCGGCAAGAAATCACCATTTCGTACGGGCACCGCGATTACAGCCGCCAATGCATACGCGCAAGAGTTTTCGCCTACCCAAGCATCCGATTTACGTCGCTTGGGCGATGAAGCCAAATCAGGCCAATTTGCAGAAGCATTGGCCGCGAGTGCCAATGTAAAGCGTGAGCGTTTACACAAGGTGCTGGCGCAATCGGGTCATGGCTCACGCCGCGATATGGAAATCATGATTTCGTCGGGTCGCGTGATGGTCAACGGCATCGTCGCCACCACGGGCACACAGGTTGCGCCGGGCGACAATGTACTGATCGATCAACGCCACGTAAAGCTCAAATTTACCGAAGACATGCCGCGCGTGCTGCTTTATCACAAGCCCGAAGGCGAGATCGTCACCACCAACGACCCGGGTAATCGTATCACCGTGTTTGATAATCTACCGCGCGTTGAAACCGGCAAATGGGTCGCGATCGGGCGACTCGATATCAACACTTCCGGTTTGTTGATTTTTACGACAAGCGGCGAACTCGCCAACCGCTTCATGCATCCTCGCTATGAGGTCGAGCGTGAATACGCGGTGCGTATTTTGGGCGAATTAACTGAAGAGCAAACGAAACAACTGCTGACTGGCGTAAAGATCGAGGAGAGCAGCAAAGGCAATAGCAAGCACTTGGGGGATGACGATGATCGCTTTAATCGCGTCGACTCTGACGAAGATGATGACAATATCGACGATGACATCTACGATTTTGATGAGGATGAAGACGCTGCACCAAGCATCGGCAATGCGATTGAACATACGCCTGACACCGGAAGCAAAAATGTACGCGTGCCCGAAGATGACGATCAGCAGCCGCTGCATCATTCGTCCGATGCACAGCCTGTGGATGATCATCCGTTCGAAAATCAGCCGGTGCATAGCACTGCGCTGGACGCGAGATTTTTAGGTAACACGTCAGCACCGGCCGCATTCGCGCGAAATGAATTGGCGAAATTCGATGTCATCGAAAAACGCGGTGGTGAAGGTGTTAATCAGTGGTATCACGTGGTGATTCGCGAGGGACGCAATCGCGAAGTTCGCAAAATGTTTGAGTCGCTTGGACTAACTGTTTCACGCCTAATCCGCACGCGCTTTGGCAAAGTGGAACTGCCGCCGCGTTTGTTGCGGGGCAAGATGATTGAGCTTGATGAGAATCAGGTACGCAGCGTATTGGCATCGGCGGGTATGAAAGTTGACGGGCCGGTGACGCCGTTGGCGTCGCGCGGTAAAAACGCCGGGCCGCGCGCGGCTGCGGATCGGCCGGGTGATAGAGCGGATAAAGGCGGGCGCGAAGGCCGGGAGCCACGTCCACCGCGTGAGCAAAGTCGACCACGCGATCCCAATCGCTCGCGCCATCAGGCTCCACGCGTCAACGCAGACGGCACACCAATGTTGAGCGCAGAAAACCCTGGCGTTCGTGACCCCAGCAGTAATCGCAAT
This sequence comes from Burkholderiales bacterium, assembly GCA_031370625.1. Taxonomy (GTDB): domain Bacteria; phylum Pseudomonadota; class Gammaproteobacteria; order Burkholderiales; family Usitatibacteraceae; genus UKL13-2. Next base: position 14,154 of record JANMQR010000134.1, read on the forward strand.
CGTCGCAACGGTCGCAGCGGCGAGCGCAATAGAGTTCCGCGCGCGCCGTTAGTTGGCGAGATCGGCGCGATTGAAGGCGGTGCTGCAATCGGCAATGACGATTCCGGCGTTGCACTTAACGTCACTGGTGAATCCGCGCCAGATCAGAATCGCAATCGCGGTCGCAGTAATACACGCGGCGGTCGAGGGCGCCGTTCATCCGGGCCACGTCGCGAACCAGGCATGAATTCCGGCGCAACCGATGCGCCGTCCATAGCGGGTGCCTCTGGCAGCCCGGTAGAAGGTGGCGAAGCAGGTCCGGATCAAGCCAACACCAGCGCGCGCGCAGACAACCGATCACGTGGCAAGTCGCGACGAACATTTCGCGGCCGCAGAAATACGCGTACCTCTGATGGCGCAGGCGCGGGTGGCGAGGGTGGCAACGGCGGCAACGGCGGTGGCAACAACGGGGGCAATGACGCTGGCGGTGGCAACGCGGGCGGAAATGCCGAATAGCGAGCGACGACATCAACGCAATGGTTGATGTCGCATCTTGTCGGCGTTAAGTCGACACCAGCTCTTCGCGGGTGACCAGAAACACCACTTCGCCGCCGACGCTGGTTTCAACCCACGTTAACGGCAGGCCGGAAAAAGCTTCTTCCACACCTTCGCGATTAAAACCGGCCTCAATAATCAACAAGCCGTTTTTGTTTAAGAACTTCGGCGCGGCTTCCATGATGATGCGCACGTGATCGAGTCCATCTTTTCCACTCGCTAATGCCATGCGCGGCTCATGCAAATATTCTTGCGGCAATGCCGCCATTGATTCCGCCGTCACGTACGGTGGATTGGAAATAATCACGTCGTACTTCCGGCCCTTCAACTTCGCAAACATGTCCGACTCAACAAGTTGCACGCGCTCGTTCAGCGCATAGTCGTTGACATTGCGCGCGGCGACCTTCAGCGCATCAGCAGACAAATCAACCGCATCAACAGTCGCGGTCGGGAACGACAGCGCCGCTAAAATCGCCAAACATCCGGAGCCCGTACACAGATCAAGCACGTGTTTGACGCGATCGGGCACCAAAATCCACGGATACAAATTTTCGTGCAGCATCTCCGCGATAAATGAGCGCGGCACGATCACATTTTGATCGACATAAAACCGATGTGGCCCCAGCCATGCCTCATGCGTGAGATAAGCTGCGGGCAAGCGTTCTTTTACGCGGCGCTCAATGATCTTCAGCACTTTGCTGCACTCTGCGCGCGTGAGAGTGGCGTCGACGAACGGATCGAGGTTATCAAGCGGCAAATGCAGCGTATGCAAAATAAGATAAACGGCTTCGTCAAACGCGGTGGCGGAACCATGGCCAAAATATAGGTTCGCTTCATTGAAACGACTGACCGCGAAACGCAAAATATCGCGCGCGGTGCCGAGCTCGTCATAGGCCGCTTGAAAAAAATCGGTAGTTTGCTTAGACATTTACTGAGACATTTTCGTGAGTAATATTTTGGGGATTGTTTCGCAAATCAGCATCATCTTTGATCAACAAATTCTCCAGTGTGGCGAAATACACATCATGCAGTTGCACAACTTCCGTTAACGCGACATGTTCATTGAGTTTATGAATTGTCGCATTCACCGGGCCAAACTCAGCAATCTCGCTACATACATCCGCTATGAAGCGTCCATCTGAGGTACCACCCGCGGTGGAAAGCGCAGGCGTAATGCCCGCCACTTCCACCACCGCCATTGTGAGCGCTTCGACGAGCGCACCACGCGGAGTCAGGAACGGTTTGCCCCCCAACGTCCAGGTGATATCGTAATCCAATTCGTGCTTCTTGAGCATCGCTTCAATACGGGTTTTCAGACCATCGGCGGTGCTGGCCGTGGCGAATCGAAAATTAAAATAAACTTCCACCGTGCCCGGAATGACATTGAATGCGCCAGTACCGCCGTGAATATTGGAAACCTGAAAGGTAGTCGGCGGAAAATATTCATTGCCGTTATCCCACACTGTTGCGGCCATTTCCGCGAGCGCAGGTGCCACCATCAAGATCGGGTTTTTCGCGAGATGCGGATAGGCAATATGACCCTGCAAACCTTTCACGGTAAGCCTCGCCGACAGCGACCCACGCCGGCCGTTTTTAATCACATCACCAAATTTTTCATTCGATGACGGCTCGCCGATGATGGTGTAATCGATGCGTTCGTTCTGCTCTTTGAGCCAATCCACCACCTTGATCGTGCCATCGGTGGCCGGGCCTTCTTCGTCGCTGGTAATCAAGAGCGCAATTGAACCGGGATGGTCGGGATATTTTTTTACAAACTGTTCAACTGAGGTCACAAACGCAGCGATACCGGTCTTCATATCGGCCGCGCCGCGACCGTATAAATTGCCATCGCGTTCGGTCGGCGTAAACGGATCGGTGTGCCATTTATCGAGCGGGCCGGTCGGGACGACATCGGTATGACCGGCAAAACACACCAGCGGTTTGGCGGTGCCATGCCGCGCCCACAGATTGCTGACCCCATTTGAATTGAAATGCTCGAACGTAAAGCCCAGCGGTTGCAAGCGTTCAACAATCAGCGTCTGGCAGCCCGCATCGTTCGGCGTGGTGGACACGCAACTAATAAGCGCGCGTGTCAGCGCCAACGTGGGGTGAACGGTTTGACTCATTACGTGGGTGAATTGCTGCTGGCAGGATTGGTGACGTTAGTGTCGGCATTAATGTCGACATTAATATCGACATTAACGGCCGGGCCAATTGCTGCGCCATTGCGCCGCGCCATGACCGCACCCACGCGATCTTCAACATATTTTTTTAACGACATTTTCAGCCGCAGCATGAAATAAACTTCAGTCATCACAAACAGCGGGCCAATCGCCAGACCAACAATGTCGTCCACGAACGCCGGTTTTACGCCTTCATATCGGTGTCCCAAGAACTGTAGCGCCCAACCCAAAATGAAAATAATTGCCGCCAATGTTAGTGCAAGCGGCGCACTGGTTTTCGCGCTCACCAGTGACGCGATCGCGGTGGAAATGAACAAATAAATCACCATCCCAACGCCCAGCGGACGATCAAGAATCAGGTAATAAATCGCCGCCGCGAGTGCGACCAGCCAGCCCGCATGCATGGGTCCGATGCTGATTTGCGCGAACGCCAGCAGTACACCAAAAACAATCATGGGCACGCCGATAAAGTGCGTATTGATATTGCGCTGATCGCGGTGGTAAGCGGCGTATTGGGTAATGTGTTGTTCGAGCGAGCGCATCATATTTCCGGTAGCCAAGGGCGTGGCATTGATTGTCGCATTTTACGTGCACAATCGAAAGCGCTTCGAACGAAAACGAAAAGACAACTTAAGTTAACTCTAGCGCTGGCGCGCAGTTTCGATGGAGACCCCCTTTCGGGGGTGAGCCATTTATTGCTCATCACATCCGCAGAATGGCGCTCTACACATTTTTATTTGCGGTTCGCATGACAAGCGCCACGCCCGCCGCAGTGACGAATAATCCGAGGACACCCAGCCACGCAATCGACTCACCGAACAGGATGAAGGCCATTACCGCCGTCACGCTCGGCGTCAAGAAAAACAAGCTCGCGACTTTTGACGCGGCACCGCGCCGAATCATGACGTACAGCAAACTGATCGCGCCAATGGATAACACCACCGCGAGCCACAAAATTGAAAACATGAATTGCGGCGTCCATTCGATTTTCATCGTTTCAAACATCAGCGCGAGCAACAACACGACCACGCCGGTTGACGAATACTGAATCACGCCACCGGTGCGCAAATCCATGTTCGCGCAGAAACGTTTTTGATACAGGGTGCCGAAGGTAATGCCTGCGAGTGCGACCGCCGCCGCGCCCATCGCCGGCCAGTTGGTCGCTCCCAATCCATATTTACTGACGACTACCAGCACCACACCGACCATGCCCAGCGCCATGCCGAGCCATTGTCTTGCATTCAGCTTTTCGTTCAATAGCAACTGCGCCAAAACAGCGGTCAGCACCGGCTGCAATCCGGCAATCATCGCCACAAATCCCAGTGGCAGCTTCAATGTAATCGCGTATAAAACCCCGGACAGGTAAGTCGCATGCACCAGCAACCCCGCCACCGCGATGTGCGCCACCGCACCTGCACTCGTCGGCCACGGTGCGCGCGTGACGAGCGAAATCACGCACAAAATGGACACCACGAGCACCATACGCACCAGCGTAAGCGTGAACGGTTCAGCGAACGGGATGCCATATTTTGAGCCAATGAAACCGGTGCTCCATAGCAGCACAAAAATCGCCGGCGCAAAACTAATCCACGCATCACTGCTTTTATTTACTAAAGTCATAATTAAAACTAAATGGGAAATGAGTAGAAAATGTTGTTTGCGCTCGTCAATCCGCCGCGCATCTTAATTATTCAAACTGGATTATGAGTGAGGATGTATGTTTGCAAATTTCAAACGCTTTTTCCTGAACGTCAATAATGCCAACGACGATGAGGCCAATATCTCCATCAACGGCGTCATCGGCGGTAGCGGGCCCCCATTGTTATTGATTCATGGTTATCCGCAATCGCATTTAATCTGGCATCGCGTTGCACCGATTCTTGCTGAGCGTTTTACCGTCATCGCGACTGACTTGCGAGGATACGGTGCCAGCAGCAAACCACGCGGGCTTGCGGACCATTCAAATTATTCAAAACGACCGATGGCACAAGACCAGGTTGAGGTAATGCGGCAACTGGGATTCGACAAGTTTTATTTGTGCGGCCACGATCGCGGCGCGCGCGTCTCG
>JANMQR010000083.1:0-3054 GCA_031370625.1 Burkholderiales bacterium
AAAGAGCCAACGCCTTGCGCGTTTCGTCAGCTGAAAATTTTCCATCAATCACACCGCGACAAACCGATGCAAAGCGCCACGCGCCAATGGACGCACCAATAAGTTGAATGGGATTTTTTCGTTCAGCAAAACCTTGCGGCAGGAAATCCGCGAACAGCCATTCATCGAGCTTGGCGAGTCCCAGGCCTTTCGGCCCGCCCGCCGCACCGGGGATGATGTCGATATCGGCAGCACGCAAACCGTGTTCGCGAATATGTTTAATCGCCCGCGGGCCGGCCAGAATTTCCAGAGATTGCTTTATTTTTATCACGTTTGTTTTGTACTTTCCAACAGTATTTTCCTTTATTGGCAGACTAAACTTCAATCTCTATTTTTTTGCGAAAGTTCTCCAAAGATGTCCTCGCTTTTTTCTCCGCTCACGTTGCGCAACCTCACTTTCAAAAATCGTATTTTCGTTTCACCGATGTGCCAGTACAGCTGCATCGATGGCGTACCGAACGAATGGCACATGGTGCATCTGGGCTCACGTGCAGTCGGCGGTGCGGCGCTGGTGATGACGGAGGCAGCAGCAGTCACGGCAGCAGGCCGCATCTCGCCGGAAGACGCAGGAATTTGGAATGATGCGCAAGCAACCGCGTGGGCACCGATTGCGGCATTCATCAAAGCGCAGGGAGCCGTGCCCAGCATTCAGCTTGCGCATGCGGGGCGCAAGGCGTCCACATTCGCGCCGTGGCGCGGGCATGGCGTGGTTGCCGAAGAGGCAGGTGGGTGGCCGGTTCTGGGGCCATCTACAGTGGCGTTTGCAGACAATTATCCTAAGCCTCATGAAATGACGGTGACTGAAATTCGAGCTACCGTGGATGCTTTTGTCGCTGCCGCGAAACGCTCAATGACGGCTGGTTTTGAAGTGCCCGAAATTCACGCCGCGCATGGATATTTGGCGCATGAGTTTTTGTCACCGTTGTCGAATCTGCGCACCGATGAATACGGTGGCTCGCTGGAAAACCGGATGCGCTTTCCGTTAGAGATTTGCGCGGCAGTGCGTGAAACTTGGCCGAAGGAGCTGCCGGTATTTCTGCGCATTTCGGCGAGCGATTGGAAAGATGGCGGCTGGGATGTGGCGCAGTCCATTGAGTTCGCGAAGCACGCGAAAAAAGTCGGCATCGATTTGATTGATGTTTCATCAGGCGGCAATGCGCATGATGCGAAGATGACGATTCGCCCTGGCTATCAAGTCACGTTCTCACGCGATATTCGTCATGGTGCGGCTATCGCGACCGGTGCAGTGGGTTTGATTACCGAGCCCGTGCAGGCGGATCAGATTATCGGTGATGGTGATGCGGATTGTGTATTCTTGGCACGTGCACTATTGCGTGATCCGTATTGGCCGATTCATGCGGCGCAGGAATTGGGTGCAGCATCGATGTGGCCCGATCAGTACAAGCGCGCAGGTGTGAATGCGTTTGGTAAATAAACTTTCAGGCAGGCTTAAAAAAGGACGGCGATGATTGATCTCTACTACTGGCCCACACCAAATGGCCACAAAATTACGATGTTCCTGGAAGAGGCAAAAATGCCTTACACATTGCACGGCATCAATATCGGCAAAGGTGATCAATTCAATCCTGACTTCCTGAAATTTTCCCCGAACAATCGCATGCCCGCAATCATCGATCACGCGCCAACCGATGGTAAAAAATCGATCAGTGTTTTTGAATCGGGCGCGATTTTGTTGTACCTCGCGGGCAAGACCGGCAGTTTCATTCCCAAGGATTTGCGCGGTCAGGTTGAATGCATGGAGTGGCTTTTCTGGCAGATGGGCGGACTGGGGCCGATGCTGGGGCAGAATCATCATTTCAGCCAGTACGCACCGGAAAAAATACCGTATGCGATTAATCGATATGTGAAAGAAACGTCACGACTTTACGGCGTGCTGAACAAACGATTGGCCGATAAAAAATTCATTTGCGGTAACCAATACACAATTGCGGATATGGCGTGTTATCCGTGGATTTTATGGGAGCGGCAAAGCCAGAGCGCGGATGAATTTCCGCACCTCGCGCGCTGGCACGCCACGATCAAGGCGCGGCCTGCAACCACTCGCGCGTATGGGCAATCAAAAGTGGTGAATCCGGACGCGACGCCGAGCGTGAATAACGAAGAGTCAAGACGGATTTTATTTGGGCAGGATAAAAGCGTCGTCAAATAAAGCAGCGATGAATCGCGATCAACTTGCGCACTACGCGGTCACACGTTCGCTTTTTTCAGCGAAAAATTTAAATCGCGCAATTGACACACTCGGCTATGTGCAGGCTGATCCGATTCGCGCGCCGGCACGTGCGCAGGATTTGATTCTGCGGCATCGTGTTTCTGGCTATCAGTGTGAAGAGCTTGAGAAAAAATATTCGCGGCTGGATGTTTTTGAAGACATGCTGCATAACTATGGATTTTTTCCAAATCGGCATTTATCGCTTCTATATCCACGCAAATTGTCTGGGCGTTGGCAACGATTTATGGCTGAGCACACAACGTTGCGCCGCAAAGTTTTGCGCTACTTGAATGACAACGAAAGTGTCCATCCACGCGATGTGGAACGCGCGATTAGCGTTGGTGCCAGAGTCAACGGCTGGGGCGGCGAATCGGCAGCCACCACGTTAATGCTCGAAGGGCTGCATCGCGAAGGCCGCGCGCGCGTCACGCGTCGCGATGCGGGCATTCGCGTGTATGCAAGCAATCCGCCAAGTGAAACGAAAACACTAACGCCACTGCAACGAGCCGACGGCGTGATTCGCCTCTTCATCAATCTCTACGCGCCGATCCCGCACCGCACACTCACACAGCTCATCGCCATGATGGGTAGACTCAAACAGAACGTTGATTACGTGAAACGGATTGAATTGATGGTGACGCGCGGCGAGCTGATGCGCGCAGAAATTGATGGCCTCAATTATGTGTGGCCCGCTGATGAATCAACGGAAACAGAAGCCGATGCAAGCCTGCGTTTGTTAGCACCGTTCGACCCCATCGTATGGGATCGCCGCCGCTTCGAACATC
>JANMQR010000138.1:0-2489 GCA_031370625.1 Burkholderiales bacterium
GAGGAGTTTTGAATGTCTGCTGTATTGTCGCAATCTCTCGCACCCTCCGCGCCCGCCGCGTTTGCCAACATCGCCCTTGACGATAAATACCTGCTTGATCACGGCCGTGCCTTCATGACCGGAACACAAGCACTGGTGCGGCTTCCCATGATTCAGCGTCAACGTGATTTGGCCGCTGGTTTGAATACGGCAGGTTTTATTTCCGGCTATCGTGGCTCACCGTTAGGCGCGTACGATCAGGCGCTATGGAAAGCGAAAAAATTCCTTAAAGAAAATCACATTTTTTTCACGCCCGGTGTGAACGAAGAATTAGCTGCCACGGCGGTGTGGGGCTCGCAGCAAGTGGGCTTATTTGAAGGCGCGAAATACGATGGCGTATTCGGCATTTGGTATGGCAAAGGCCCGGGCGTGGATCGTTCGGGCGATGTGTTCAAGCATGCAAATGCATTTGGTACGTCCAAGCACGGCGGCGTGTTGCTGGTGGCGGGGGACGATCACGCGTGTAAATCTTCCACCTTGCCGCATCAGTCGGAACATATTTTCGATGCCGCGATGATTCCGGTTTTGTATCCGACTGGCGTGCAGGATATTCTTGAATTGGGCTTGCACGGCATTGCGATGTCGCGCTACTCCGGCTGCTATGTGGCATTCAAATGTATTTCAGATACGGTCGATGCATCGGCCTCGGTGTTGATCGATATTGATTCACCAAAAATTTTATTGCCGGAAGATTTTAAGCTGCCCGAAGCAGGCGTCTCCATCCGCTGGCCTGACACGCCGCTCGATCAGGAACTTCGTTTACAGCACGACAAAATTTACGCCGCACTCGCGTATTGCCGCGCTAATAAATTGAATCGCATCACCATTGGTGCGTCTAATTCCGGCAAGCCTGCGCGCCTTGGCATCATTGCTTCAGGCAAGAGCTATCTTGATACTCTGCAGGCGCTGGAAGACTTGGGCATTGACGAGCGCCACGCCGCTGAGATTGGCCTGCGCGTGATGAAAGTCGGCATGCCTTGGCCGCTGGAACCGACGCATGTGCGCGAGTTTGCGCAAGGGCTTGAAGAGATTTTGGTGGTGGAAGAAAAACGTCAACTGATCGAATATCAACTCAAGGAACAACTCTACAACTGGCGCGACGATGTGCGCCCGCGCGTGATCGGCAAATACGACGAGCACGGCGAATGGGAAACCCATCGCGCACCGTGGTTGCTGCCAGCTGCTGGCGAACTCACACCTGCGATGATTGCGCGCGTGATCGCGGCGCGCATCGCAAAATTTCACACCAGCCCGATTATTCAAACGCGCCTGAAATTTCTGGAAGCGAAAGAAGCCGCACTTGCCAAGCCGCGCGCCAAAGCTGCGCGCATTCCGTATTTCTGTTCCGGTTGTCCGCACAACACCAGCACCCGCGTACCCGAAGGCTCGAAGGCACTCGCCGGTATTGGCTGTCATTACATGGCTGTGTGGATTCGCCCCGAGGAGACGATGACCTTCACGCAGATGGGCGGCGAGGGCGTGCCGTGGGTGGGGATTCAGCCGTTTACGAATACCAAACACGTGTTTGCGAATCTGGGCGACGGCACTTATTTTCACTCTGGTTTGTTAGCGATTCGCGCAGCGGTGGCAGCGAATGTAAACATCACCTATAAAATTTTATTTAATGATGCGGTCGCGATGACAGGCGGCCAGCCAGTCGATGGGCCGCTCACCGTGCCGCAGCTCACGCAGCAAGTTGCCGCTGAAGCGGTTGGCAAAATTTACGTGGTGACTGATGAGCCGGATAAATATCCAGCGGGTTCTAATTTCGCACCGGGCGTGACGATTCGCCATCGCGATGATCTCGATGAAGTGCAGCGCGAGTTGCGCGAAATAACTGGGGTGACAATTCTGGTTTATGACCAAACATGTGCGGCGGAAAAGCGTCGTCGTCGTAAACGCGGCACCTTCCCTGATCCGCAAAAACGCGTCGTCATTAACGAAGCGGTGTGCGAGGGCTGTGGTGATTGCGGCAAAAAATCGAACTGTATGTCGGTCTCGCCAGTAGAGACAGAATTCGGCCGCAAGCGCACCATTGATCAATCATCATGCAACAAGGATTTCTCCTGCGTGAAAGGATTCTGCCCGAGTTTTGTCACGGTGGAAGGTGGGACATTGCGCAAGAAAAAGCCAACCGTGCAAGCCGTGCTTGCCGCATTGCCGGAGCCGAAATTACCGTCACTCGATAAGCCTTACGGCATTCTTGTTACAGGCGTTGGCGGCACCGGCGTCGTCACTATCGGCGCGCTGCTCGGCATGGCTGCACACTTGGAAAACAAGGGCGTGGCGGTGCTTGATATGACCGGCTTAGCGCAGAAGGGCGGCAGCGTTTACACCCATGTGCGTATCGCCAACAAACCGGAAGATATTCACGCTGTGCGGATTGCGGCCTGTGAAGCCAGCGCTTTGCTGGGCTGCGACATGATTGTTTCCACGTCTGACGAAGCGCT
>JANMQR010000163.1:0-7551 GCA_031370625.1 Burkholderiales bacterium
AATCGGATGATCTGCGCCGCCGCTTAAATGTTGAATGATTTGTGCGTCCACGTTCGCATCCAGCGCCGCACCGGCGATGATCTTCTGAAACAGTTCTGCCGAGATGCCGCCTGAGCAGGAGAATGTCATCAAGCGACCGCCTTCGCGCAGCAATTTCAAGCCGAGCAAATTGATGTCTTTGTAGGCGCGCGACGCCTTCTCGGCGTGATGCGCAGTGGGCGCGAATTTCGGCGGATCGAGAATAATGAGGTCAAACGATTTGCCCATGTCGCGCAATTTTCTTAAAGCCGCGAACACATCGGCTTCCCAAAATTCAGCTTTGTTCGCATCGATTTGGTTGAGCGCAATATTGCGCTTCGCCGTTTCCAATGCTGGGCCGGAGCTATCAATTGACAGTACCGATTTCGCCACGCCTGCGAGTGCGGCCACGCTCATCGTGCCGGTGTAGCAAAAACAATTCAGCACATCCGCGTCTGTTGACATTGATTTTGTAAGCGCACGATTCTCGCGCTGATCAAGGTAAAAACCCGTCTTATGACCTGCAACAATATCAACTGCGATTTGCATGCCGTTTTCAATAATAATCAATTCATCTTTGAGTGCATCGCCCGCGATCAGGCCATTGCGCGCAGTCAAGCCTTCAAGCGCGCGCACGTCCGCATCGCTGCGTTCATAAACCGTTTTGACGCCCGCTTCTTCGATCAACAAACGTGCCAGCAAATCCCGCTGCGGCTCCATGCCTGCGGTAAGAATTTGCAACACGACCACATCACCATACTGATCCGCAATCACGCCCGGCAGCTGGTCGGACTCCGCATGAATCAGTCGCATCGCGTTGGTGCGCGTGCGCAATGATGCGCGGCGCTTGATCGCCTGACGAATGCGCGCGCGGAAAAAATCTTCGTTGATCACATCCGCTTCAACAAACGATAACGCTCGCGCGACAATTTGCGATTGCGCGCTGTAAGAAGCATGTGCAAGGAATCGCCCATCTTCCCCGACTAACTTGACGATGTCGCCAGAAACCGCATCTGCGCTAGATTTAACAGCACCTGAAAACACCCACGGATGTTTACGCAGCAATGATTTTTCACGACCTAGTTTGATGATTATTTTTTTCATGTTGCCATTGTACCGATGGTGGAATGAAGCACCCATGGTGGATCGCTATAATCGCAAGATGAATTCTGAAAACGATAAAAAAGTTAATGTTGCAACCCCACCTGAGCATCGTCCCATCCGCAGCTTCGTGCTCCGCCAAGGTCGGCTATCCACAGGGCAATCGCGCGCTGTTGAAAATATTGGCCCACGGCTGGTGATTCCTTATTCAACAGCCACGCTCAATTACGAAAGCGTGTTTGGTCGGACAGCGCCCACGATTGTCGAGATCGGTTTCGGCATGGGCCACACCACGGCGGATATTGCGCAGTCACTTCCCGATAAAAATTTTATTGGCATTGAAGTCCACACACCTGGCGTCGGTAGCCTGCTAAAAATGGCCGACGAACGCGGACTCGGCAATGTGCGCATCGTGCAGCACGACGCGGTTGAGGTCTTGCAGCACATGGTGGTGGATGCTTCGCTCGCAGGCATCCACATTTTTTTCCCTGATCCATGGCCAAAAAAACGGCATCACAAACGGCGTTTGATTCAGCCCGACTTTGTGCAATTGCTCGCAGGAAAATTGCGGAGCGACGGCTACATTCATCTCGCAACCGATTGGCAGGAATACGCCGATCAGATGCTGGAAGTGTTGAGCGCCTCGCCTGCACTTACCAATACCGCGGAGGGTTTTGCGGCGCGTCCTGCTTACCGTACAGAGTCCAATTTCGAGCGCAAAGGTCTCGCCAAAGGTCATGGGGTGTGGGATTTGGTTTTTCGACGCAGCTCGTAAAAACGTAAAAAAATAAAAAGGTGATGCGCATGAAGAATTCAGCTGGTAAACATAGCACCTCGCGACGCGCATGGCTTTCGCAAGTCGCCGCACTTTCTGTCGCTTCAATGATTCAGGATGCATTGGCCAACGGCGATGTGCCGGTAATGCGCGGCATTCAGTCTATTCAAGGCGCGGTCACCGTCAATGGCGTGATGGCGAAAGTCGGCACGGTGGTGAAAGTGGGCGACCGAATTTCCACCAGCGTAAACAAAGGCAGCAGCGCCGTCATCGTCATTGGGAACGATGCTTATCTGCTGCGTGAAGACACCACCATTATTTTTCAAGCCAGCAAGAAAAATATGGCAGTGGGTGCCGCCGAAGTTCTGGAATCGCTATTGATCTCATCCGGAAAAGTGCTTTCAGTGTTCGGAAAGCGCTCACCCAGTCAGCCAGTGACGCTACGTGCGCGGAGTGCCACGATTGGTATTCGCGGCACCGGCTGCTATGTTGAAGTGTATGAGCGCCGCACGTATTTTTGTTTATGCTACGGCGAGGCCAGTGTTGAAGGCGGCGGCATGGCTACACAAAATATTCGCACCACGCATCACGAGCAACCGATCTGGCTCGATGAAAGCGGCGGAAGCATGCGCATGGAAAAAGCTGATTTCGGCAATCACGCTGATGCGGAATTGATATTGCTCGAAAAATTAACCGGGCGTGAGCCGCCGTTTGTGGCGCTGGGGTTGACGGGACGATATTGATCGCGATTCGATTGGAATTAAATATTGCGATATTCCGCCCGTTCACTGTCATCCCGAGCTGCTTTTGCGAGGGATCTGTTTTTCGTCGCGCGTGGAACATTTCAACAGCAGATCCCTCGCAAAAGCAGCTCGGGATGACAGCGATAGAGTTTAAAACGCCTTTATTGGCCGGCATTTTGAGCCATTTATGCTTGTAAAGCCTCGCCAATGCTAGAGTTTTAATATCTTGCTAAAGCATCAGCCCGTAATAAACCACCGCGTCGTACTCGAACGCGACCTTGCTATTTTGCTGATGCGAATCGAAAATTTCCTTCGCGCGTTTTGCCATTGATGCGTAGTTCGCGTGATCGCGTGCGGGCATGTAGCTCGACGAATGAATGCGCCCCATCAGGCCATCCAAATCAAATCGTTGAATATTGTCGAAGCGCGCGGTGAAATACTCGCCGCCGAAAAATGGTGCCAACACCGATTGTGTTTGCGAGTTCTTGTGATTTATTTCCTGGTAGTCGGTGCCGAAAGTGGTGACGAGTGTTTCATAGTCGCGCAGGAATGCTGTTGAATCGACTCGACGCACATTCCACACCAGCACCGCAAAACCTTCCGGCTTCAAGATGCGCATAAATTCGGCGCGCGCTTTGGCGTGATCGAACCAGTGGAACGCTTGCCCCGCAATGGCAATATCCATCGCGTGCGCCGGCAAGCGTGTGGTTTCCGCCGTGCCGTCCATGCTTGTGAAGCGCCCAAACTCGGCCAAGTATTCTTCACCGGCCTCACGCATTTCCTTATTGGGCTCAATGCCGATTACGGGATTGCCGTTCTCCAAAAAAAGTTGGGCGAGCAGGCCGGTGCCCGAGCCAATATCCGCAATCACGCTCTCAGGCGTGAGGTCGCATTTTGCGGCCAGCAAATCAATAATTTGAAAAGGATAGTGCGGACGAAATTGAACGTAGTCGGCGACACGATTGGAAAAGCGGGTGGTGGATTGATGTTTGTTCGGCATATAAATCGTTTCAAGAAAAAATTAAAACCACGCGTCTTTCATTTCAAGCGTGGTGGTGTCCAAAGATTGCAGCAAATCAATCATGGCGGATACTTTCGGCAGCTCCCAGACGAAGAAAAATTTACAAGCCTGCCATTTGCCATGATAAAAATCGCTCTCGGTTTCGTTGTAATTAGTTGAGGCCGCGAGCGATTGTTCAAGCCAGATCCACGCGATCACCACATGCCCAAATGCGTCGAGATAAGTGCTCGCATTCGCCAGGGTTTTATTGGCATCGCCCGCACGGTGCAGCGTTTGAGTTACATGCAACAAACGCTGAAAAGTGTTGCCAAGATTTGCGCCAAAAGTTTGCGTATCGCCGTGTGTAGCCAGCAGCGCACGATCACAAGTTTTCTGAATTTCGCGCGCCAATAATTTTAGCGCCGCACCTTGCTGCATCACCACTTTGCGGCCCAATAAGTCCAGACCTTGAATGCCGTGCGTGCCTTCGTGGATCGCGTTTAATCGGTTGTCGCGATAAAACTGTTCCACGTTGTAATCGCGTGTATAGCCATAACCACCATGCACCTGAATCGCCAAGCTATTCGCTTCCAGACACCATTGTGAAGGCCAGCTTTTGGCAATTGGCGTGAGGATGTCGAGCAGTAACGTGGCTTCTTTTCGCACCGGTTCTTCAGTCGATGTTTTTTCATCATCGACTAATTTTGCGCAATACAAATTGAGCGCCAGCGCACCTTCAACGTAACTTTTCTGCGCGAGCAACATACGGCGCACATCGGTGTGTTCGATGATGGGCACTTGCGGCGAGGCCGGATCCTTCGATGCGGTGGGCCTTCCTTGCGGGCGATGCCGCGCGTAATCGAGTGAATGCAGATAGCCTGCATAGCCCAGCATCGTAGCACCCAAGCCCACGCCGATGCGCGCTTCGTTCATCATCGTGAACATGCAACGCAAGCCCTGGTGCGACTCTCCGACCAAAAAACCCTTGGCACCACCGCTATTGCTAGGCTTGTACTTTCCTTCACCAAAATTCAGCAGGCAATTGGTGGTGCCGCGATAACCCATTTTGTGATTCAGCCCGGCGAGCGCGATATCGTTTCGCTCACCCACACTGCCATCCGCATTCAGCAAATTTTTCGGCACGATAAAAAGTGAAATTCCCTTCACACCCGGAATTGTTTTTCCGTCCGCCCCAACAATTTTTGCGAGCACTAAATGAATAATATTTTCCGCCATATCATGCTCGCCAGCCGATATCCACATCTTGTTGCCGAACAATCGATAACTGCCATCGGCCTGCAACTCGGCGCGCGTTTTAATGTCGGCAAGGGACGAGCCCGCCTGCGGCTCGGACAAGCACATCGTGCCCATGAAACGTCCCGCGAGCAGTGGGCGCACATAGGTGTCGATCTGCTCACGGCTGCCGTGCGCGAGCAGCAGATTCGCGTTGCCGGTGGTTAAAAATGGATACGCTGCCGTGGCTACATTGGCCATCATGAAATGCGCCATGCAGGCATTAGCAACGGTTGCGGGAAGCTGCATGCCGCCGAGATCGGCATCGTGTTGCGCAGCTAGTAATCCGGCCGCGCTGAAGGCATCAACGGCGGTTTTGATTTCGGGAATGAGATGCACGTGAGCGCCATCAAAGGTGGGCTCATTCGCATCACTTTTTTTGTTATGCGGCGCGAAATAATCAGCGGCAATTTTTTCAGCGGTATCGAGTGCGGCATCAAAAGTTTCGCGCGAATGCTCAGCGAAGCGCTCGCGCATGGTGAGCGATTCCACGCCCAGCCATTCGTAGAGTAAAAAATTCAAATCGCGGCGGGGAAATTGCAAAGGCGTCATCAACGCTATCTCCGTTTTTATCTCGGTTTACGTGGCATGTGGCTGAATACGCGGTCGTAGAGCCAGTTCGGTGCCATGCGCAGAACCCGCGCCGCGATGCCCATGTTCCAGGGAATCACGGTGAAACTTGTCTTCGCCGCAATCGCGCGTGCGAAGCGCACAGCGGCATCATCAGCATCAATTAAAAATGGCATTTTAAAGGTGTTCACAGCGGTCATTGGCGTACGGATATAGCCGGGGCAAATCGTCACCACCGCAACACCGCTGCCGCGCAATTCCACACGCAAACTTTCACAATATTTTATCGCGGCTGCTTTCGAGGCCGAATACGCGCTGCTGCCGGGAATGCCGCGGAATCCGGCCACGCTGGCGATGCCAACGAGCGTGCCGCTTTTTGCATGTTGCATCGCACCGAGAAACGCATGAAACGTATTCACGGTGCCCATCACGTTGATGTCAAAAACATCCTGAAACGCGGTGAGATCGTCTTCAATGGCAGTGAGAGTTCCACGCGAAACGCCCGCATTGGCGATCACAATATTGGGCGCGCCGACCTGTGCAACAAAATCGCTGGCGGCGAGTTTTAACGCGCCTCTATCGCGCACGTCGAGATCGTAGATGAATGGTTTGGGCGCACCCATCGCAACAATTTCTGTCTGCAATCGCTGGAGCAAATCATCGCGGCGGGCAATCAAACCAAGCTGTGCGCCGGATTTGGCGTAATGCGTTGCGAGCGATTCACCGATGCCGCTGGAGGCGCCGGTGATGATGACGTTTTGTATTTTGTTTTGCGTCATCATTTATTGCATCAAAAGTTTTCTGTAACGGCTTAGATCACCTGTCTAATTCCCAATCTTTGCCAACGCCCACCGCCCAACTTATTTTTTCGCGTGCGCAACAGTGGTGTGCCCTTTATGCGCTGCCACTTTTTTGGCAGGGCGGGCATCGGCAATAAGTTTGTCAACATTCACGAATAGCTGTTCAGGACCGGTGGGCCCCTGCGGTGTGGTTGCGGCGAAGCGGCCATTTACTACCACCGTCGGCACCGAATCGATCTGGTAGTCAACCGACATTTTTTTGGCGCGTGTGATTTTGTTTTGAATCGAGAATGACTTCTGAATTTCGTCATATTTTTTGATGTCAACGCCTTGTTTTTCGAGCCACGAGTGGAGCGTGGCTGGATTGCCCAGGATAACGTTTTGCACATTGGCGGCATCAAATATTTTTTGCTGCAATTTTTCCTGCAAGCCCATCGCTTCAAGCGTGTAGAAAATCGGTGCGCTATCGATGCCGCGAATAGGCGCAGCACCCGGCACGCGTTTGATTTTTACGTCAGGTGGTAATTTCTTTGACCACGCCTCCAGTTTCGGCTCAAGTGCCGCGCAGTGCGGGCAGCCATAGGCAAAAAATTCCAGCACTTCAATTTTGCCGTCGTTCTCCACTGGCTGCGGCGGATTCAGTTTCACCACATCGCGATTGCCCGCAGGTTGCGCGTGCGTCGACACGGCGAGCGTGGCTGACATCGCCAACACTGCCACGATAAACAGCGACTTAATTCGTTTCGACATTATCATGATGCGCTTTCAATGGGCATTAGACGCGCCGAGCAACATACCCGGCGCTTATTGGCGATTTATTTTTTGGTTGCAGCCGCGGGTGCGGCGGTTGGCGCGGGCGCTTTGTTCGCGGCACGTGCTTCGGCAATCAATTGATCCACATTTGCAAACAGTCGATCAGCGCCCGCGTTCTGCTGTACGGCATAGCGCCCGTTCACAATAATCGTTGGTGTGGATTGAATAGCGTAGTCGGTGGTCATCTTTTTGGCGCGTGCGATTTTGTTTTGCACTGAAAACGATTTTTGCACTTCTTCGTATTTTTTCGGATCCACACCTTGCTTTTGAAGCCAGGTATTGAGTGTCGCTGGGTTGCCTAAAATGACGTTTTCCACGTTGGCGGCGTCAAATATTTTTTGATGCAGTTTTTCTTGCAAGCCCATCGCTTCGAGCGTGTAAAAAATGGGAATGCTGTCTATGCTGCGCGACGCAAACGCGACCGGAATACGCTTTAAC
>JANMQR010000232.1:0-15556 GCA_031370625.1 Burkholderiales bacterium
GTTCGGGGCTAATTTTGCCGATTTTTTGCTTAAGGCTTGAAAAATCCGTGACTTTGGCTTCTAATGTGAGAAATAGAATAAGATTGCAACAATAACTCGTTGATGTTATTTTCATTTCTCTAAAAAAACGAAGGGTTGGGCTCACGAATGAACCGTCCACCAAGAACAAAATTAGTCATGGCGCTGGGAGGTGCCTTCCTAGCCGCTTCCGCATTCTTCGCCGATGCCGCGGGTCTGGGTCGCCTCTCGGTAAATTCGTCGCTAGGTCAGCCGCTATCGGCTGAAATCGAGCTTATGTCCCTGCAACCGGGCGAATTTGAATCCATCGCGGCACGTGTGGCCAGCCCCGAGGCCTACACCGATGCGCGCGTGGAATATTCACCGTTATTGCGTCAACTGCGTTTCAGCGTTGAGCGCCGCGCCGATGGCAAGCCAGTGTTGAAAGTTACCAGTCTCGCACCGATCAACGAGCCGTTTTTGGACGTGCTGGTCGA
This sequence comes from Burkholderiales bacterium, assembly GCA_031370625.1. Taxonomy (GTDB): domain Bacteria; phylum Pseudomonadota; class Gammaproteobacteria; order Burkholderiales; family Usitatibacteraceae; genus UKL13-2. Next base: position 495 of record JANMQR010000232.1, read on the forward strand.
AATGAGCTGGCCGTCAGGTCGTTTGCTACGAGAATATCCGATTTTGCTTGATCCGCCTGGTTTTAGTGAAGCACGCGTGGCGGCAGCGGCTGTGGTTACGCCGAGAGCAGCAGCACCGAGCGTGCCGGCGGCGACAGTCACCGCGCCGGCGGCGACAAGATCCTCCACCTCAAGTGCATCAACCTCAAGTGCATCAACCCCAAGCAGCAGCAAGGACGCACCTGGCGATACCTACGGCCCGGTAAAAAGTGGCGATACGCTGAATAAAATTGCGTCGAGCGTGAAGTCTGATTCCGTTTCGCTTGAGCAAATGCTGGTGGCGCTTTATCGCGAAAATAAATCTGCCTTCATCGGCAACAATATGAACCAGCTTAAGGCCGGCCAAATATTGCGCGTGCCGTCTGCCGCAGACGCGGGAAAAATCACCCGCGTGGAAGCGCAGAAAGAAATCAAAGTACAAGTGTCGGATTGGAAGGGCTATCGCGATTCCGTGGCCGGTGCCGCGCAATCAATGGCACCAAAGACCTCTACCGCGAATGAAGGTGCCGGAAAAATTGCAGTTGCGAAACCTGACAGCCCAGCCGCGCCAACCGCGTCGGGTGATCAGCTCAAGATCGCGAAGTCAGACAGCTCGACCGGTAAAGCCGGCGGCGCGGGTGGCAAGGCCTCTCCGCAGGATCAGCTCAATGCGCTAAAAGAAGAAAGCATCGCCAAAGACAATCGCCTGAAAGAAGCTAATTCGCGTGTGTCGGAGCTCGAAAAACAAATCGCCGATATGCGCAAGTTGATGGATTTGAAAGGCATTGCGCCGGCCGCAAAGCTCGATCCCAAACCTGCCGACACCAAAACGGCAAAGGTAGAAGAAAAGCCGAAGGCGCCGGAACCCGCGAAAGTAGTCCCGCCGCCTGTCGTTGCACCGATTGCACCGGTTGACCCGAAAGTCGCGCAAGTAACCCCGGCAAAACCTGCTGAACCGGTCAAGACGGACGCGCCAAAGGTAGATGTGGCAAAAGCAGATGCGCCGAAGGTCGAGGCACCAGTTGTGGCGCCAAAGGCACCTGATGCAAAGCCTGCTGTTGCAAAAGCGCCGCCACCTGCGCCGCCGCCCGAGCCTAGTTTTATTGAGGACAATGCAGTTGCCCTTGGTGCCACCACCGCAGCGGTACTCGGCGGTGCTGGCTTGTTCTTTATGTCGCGTCGCAAGAAGAAACCAATCGCGCCGCCATCAAGCCAGATGGTAAATACATCATCGATTATGCCCAGCGACATGAAGCCGAATACTGTTACCGGTAATCGTGCTGGTGGATTAGTTGATACGGGCAATAGTTCGTTCCTGACTGATTTTGATAAAACTGGCCCAGGTATGATCGACACGGACGAGGTTGATCCGGTTGCCGAGGCCGAGGTTTACATTGCCTACGGTCGCGATGCACAGGCAGAAGAAATTCTTAAAGAGGCTATGGGTCGCGACAAGAATCGCCACGAAATCGCGGTAAAACTGCTGGAGATTTACCACTCGCGCAAGAGCCCGCAAGCCTTTGAGCCAGTGGCACGTGAACTTAAAGATGCCATCGGCGTTGATAATGCAACTTGGGCAAAAGTTTCTTCACTTGGTGCATCGATTGACCCAACCAATCCTCTATACGGTGGATCGGGTGCCAGTTCGGGCGTATCGACCGGCAAGTTTGCGGTAGGCAGTGCAGCGCTGATTGCTGGTGCGGGCGCTGTTGCCGCTGCCTCGAGCGCCAGTTCGGCTGCGCCGGGGACGCCTGATGTTGATTTTGATTTGGGCTTTACGGACACACCGCAGACAAGCGCTTCCACCTCGTCGGTCGGCGACCATGCGCCGCAAATGCAGAAGCCAGAGATGGATTTTGATCTGGACTTGAATTCCCCTGCGGCCGCGGCAACGCCTGAGGCGAGCAGTGCGCTTGATTTTGATTTGGCATTTGACGTGCCGAGTGAGACACCGGCGAGCCCGTCGGTATCGTCAGCGGCTCCATCTGCATCTGCATCTCCGACGTTTGATTTTGATCTCTCATCTTTGTCCCTCGATTCGCCCGCTGCTTCAGCGGTAACGCCTGCGGCACAAAGTGGACTGGATAAAATCTTTGAAACCACCATTAACGCTAAAGCCTCTGATCTCTCATCTCCGCCAGCGCGGCCGGTGGCAGACAGCTTGAGCGGCGTAAGCTTTGATCTGGGCACAGGTTCAGATGGTGATGGTGGATCGGGATCTGCCACCGCCACCAAGCTTGAGCTTGCGAAAGCGTATATTGAAATTGGTGACGCAGAGGGCGCCAAAGAAATTCTCCAGGAAGTTGCGCGCGAGGGCTCGGTGGCCCAACGTGAAGCGGCAAGCAAAATTTTGGCGGGAATTTAATTTGCTGCCAACGCCTCTGTGAAGTTAGGCTTGTAGAAGGTTCGCAGAACGATTGCAAAAATAAGAAGGGCGCGGTATACCGCGCTCTTTTTATTTGTAGGCAAAGCCTGGCTTGGTTCAGGCAGAACAAAGGCAGGCGGCAATGCGCGTAGCACTGGGACTTGAATACGACGGGAGCAAATTTTGTGGCTGGCAGTCGCAGGCGAACCGCTGTGGCGTTCAGGACGCATTGGAACGTGCGCTGCAAGCCTTCACCGGTGCGCCAGCGGTGCGAGTGCATTGCGCGGGGCGCACCGATGCGGGCGTGCATGCGTTGGCGCAGGTGGTGCACATCGACGCCGAAGTAAGTCGTGAAGATAAATCATGGGTGCGAGGTAGCAATGCACACTTGCCGCCGGGCGTGAGAGTGGTGTGGGCAAAGCATGTTGCTGATGATTTTCATGCGCGTTTTTCGGCACGTTCGCGCAGTTATCAATATGTGTTGTTAAACGACACAGTGGAGGGCGCGTTAACGCACAACGCGGTCGGCTTTTTTCACGTGCCGCTCGATGAAAAAATAATGCAGCAATGCGCCAATTCGCTGCTGGGAGAACATGATTTTTCATCTTTTCGCGCCGCCGAATGCCAGGCAAAGACGCCCGTAAAAACGCTCTACCAGGCTTCAGTTGAGCGTCGTGGACGCCATTTATTTTTTAAATTTCGCGCCAATGCGTTTCTGCATCATATGGTGCGCAACATTGTTGGCGGCTTGGTGTCTGTAGGAGCGGGACGTCATTCACAACAACAGTTTCAGGAAATTTTTGAAGCGAGAAACCGCACGCTGGCAGCGCCTACATTTTCAGCCGCTGGGCTTTATTTGACCGATGTCGAGTACGATCCAGCATTCGGGCTTCCGTTGCTGAGCGAATTAGCGCAACGCCATCCATTTTTTAATGAGTTTTGATTCAAGCATGCGTAAAACCAGAGTCAAAATATGCGGGATTCGTCGCGTTGAAGATGCCGTGCTTGCAGCTGATGCAGGTGCGGATGCGATTGGGTTAATTTTTTATGCGCCATCGCCGCGCGCGGCGACGCTACAACAAGCAATCGCGGTTCGCGATGCCTTGCCGCCTTTTGTATCTACCGTGGCGCTATTTGTTAACGCGGCACGATTAGAAGTGATCGAAGTGTGCGAGTCGCTTAACCCGTCGCTACTCCAGTTTCATGGAGATGAAGAGCATGATTATTGCGCGTCGTTTTCGCGGCCCTATGTCAAGGCAATTCGCGTCGGCGCGTCGATGAAAGCGGACGATTTGGTACAATTGCAGACTGAATTTTCGACTGCCAAGGCGCTATTGCTGGATACCTTGTCGGCAGGGCAGTATGGTGGCACGGGCGAATCGTTTAATTGGGATGTGATCCCGGTGTCGCTTCGTGAAAAGATAATTCTTTCGGGCGGTTTAACGCCAATAAATGTTGGCGATGCGGTGCGAAAAGTCAGGCCGTGGGCGGTGGATGTCTCCAGCGGTGTTGAAATGCAAAAAAGTATTAAAGATCCCGAAAAGATTTTGGCGTTTATGTCGGCCGTTCAGCATGCCGATGCAGAAGTATCGGAAGCACAAATAGGAATATGACTATGCAAATGTACGATCTCCCCGATGCGCGCGGACACTTTGGCCAATACGGCGGTGTGTTTGTAGCCGAAACACTTCAAGCGGCCTTGCTTGAACTAAAAGTTGAGTACGAAAAGACCAAAACCGATCCTGAGTTCATCGCTGAATTTCAGCGCGAGCTCAAACATTATGTCGGTCGTCCCAGCCCGATTTATCACGCTAAGCGGTTGTCGGATGATTTGGGTGGCGCGCAGATTTATTTGAAGCGCGAAGATTTAAACCACACCGGCGCGCACAAAGTAAATAACACTATCGGTCAGGCACTGCTCGCACGTCGCATGGGCAAGCCGCGTGTGATCGCCGAAACTGGTGCCGGACAACACGGCGTAGCCAGCGCCACAGTTGCCGCGCGCTATGGACTTGAATGCGTGGTGTACATGGGCTCTGAGGACGTTAAGCGTCAGGCACAGAACGTGTATCGCATGAAGTTGCTCGGTGCGACCGTCGTGCCAGTCGAGAGTGGCTCAAAGACGCTCAAAGATGCGCTCAATGAAGCGATGCGCGATTGGGTGACCAACGTTGAAAACACGTATTACATTATCGGCACGGTGGCTGGGCCGCATCCTTATCCGATGATGGTGCGCGATTTTAATTCTGTGGTCGGCAAAGAATGCCTCTGGCAAATGCCGGAAATGATTGGTCGTCAGCCTGACGCGGTACTTGCCTGCGTGGGCGGCGGGTCGAACGCGATGGGTATTTTTTACGACTACATCGGCCATGAAAACGTGCGCTTGATTGGTTGTGAAGCAGGCGGTGAGGGCGTTGAAACCGGCAAACATGCTGCGTCACTAACGGCCGGTACTGCAGGCATTTTGCACGGCAATCGCACCTATCTGATTCAAAATGCGGACGGACAAATTATCGATACGCATTCTGTTTCGGCGGGTCTGGATTATCCTGGCGTTGGCCCTGAACATGCGTGGCTGAAAGATTCGGGTCGCGCAGAGTATGTGGCGGTCAATGATGATGAGGCGCTGGCAGCGTTCCATCGCTTGTGTCGCATTGAGGGGATCATTCCCGCGCTGGAATCCAGTCACGCGATTGCGCATGCGATCAAAATGGCTCCGACGATGGCGAAAGATAAAGTGTTGCTGGTGAATCTTTCGGGGCGTGGTGACAAGGATATGGCGACGGTTGCAGAACGCTCGGGCCTTCAGTTTTACTGTCGAGCAAGTTGTCAACCGGATGCGAAAAACTAAATGGCTCAACCAACGGTGAAACCAATCATTGCGACAAGAATTGGTGAAAGATTTGCGCGCTTAAAGGCACAGAATAAAAAAGCCTTGGTCACGTTTGTGACGGCAGGGGATCCCACACGAGAAATCACCGTGCCGCTGATGCATGCCATGGTGAAGTCTGGCGTTGATGTAATCGAGCTGGGTGTACCGTTTTCAGACCCAATGGCCGAGGGGCCAGTGATTCAGCGCTCATCCGAGCGCGCCTTGGCGCTGGGTGTGGGCATGGCGGATGTGTTTGCCTACGTTGCCGAATTTCGCAAAACCGACAGCGAAACGCCCATTGTGCTGATGGGTTACGCGAATCCGATTGAGCACATGGGTTTGAAAGTTTTTGGTGATCGCGCAAAGGCTGCCGGCGTAGATGGTGTGATCGTGGTTGACTATCCGCCTGAAGAAAGCCATGAACTCCTTGAAACCATGGATGCGGTCGGTATTGATGTCGTGTATCTACTTTCGCCGACATCGACTGCGGAGCGCATTGAGATGGTGGCGAACGTTGGTCGCGGCTATATTTATTACGTTTCGCTGAAAGGCGTGACTGGCGCGGCCAATATCGATACGGCCGAAGTCGCCGCGGCGGTGGCGAAAATCAAGTCGAAAACCTCATTGCCGATCGGCGTGGGATTCGGTATTCGGGACGGCGAAACCGCACGACGCGTGGCTGATGTTGCTGATGCGGTGATCATAGGCTCGCGCATTATTCAAGAGATGGAAAAGTCTTCTCCGGATGCGGCGATTGCGAATGTGCAAAAGCTTCTGCAAGATATTCGTGCTGCAATGGACGCCTAGGAGATTTTGAATGTCATGGTTTAGAAAACTCCTGCCGCCGAAGATTAAACGTGAAAGCGTTGCGGCCAAGAAGGCCGTGCCTGAAGGCTTGTGGAGCAAATGCCCCTCCTGCCAATCCACGCTTTATTTCACTGATCTGGAAAACAACCAGTACGTTTGCCCCAAGTGTAGTTTCCATAACCGCATTTCGGCGCGCCAACGATTGGATATGTTTTTCGATAGCGATGGACGCGCCGAGATCGGTTCAGAAATCGTGCCGATTGATACCCTGAAATTCAAAGACAGCAAAAAATATATTGATCGCCTGGAAGACGCCGAGACATCAACCGGCGAAACCGATGCGCTGGTCGTCATGCAAGGCACAGTCTGTGGTGTGCCGTTAATTGCGGCGGCGTTTGAGTTTGGTTTCCTCGGTGGATCAATGGGCTCGGTGGTAGGCGAGCGTTTTGCGCGTGCGGTGGAAGCGTGTGCAGACGAGAAAATCCCCTTCGCGTGCTTCACAGCCACAGGGGGCGCACGCATGCAGGAAGGGTTGCTGTCGCTTATGCAAATGGCGAAAACAACATCCACCTTGCATCAGCTTTCGCAATCACGTTTGCCTTTTATTTCAGTGTTGACCGATCCCACCATGGGCGGCGTGTCGGCGAGTTTTGCGATGTTGGGTGATGTAGTGATCGCCGAGCCGGGCGCATTGATCGGTTTTGCTGGGCCGCGCGTGATTGAGCAAACAGTGCGTGAAACTTTGCCGGAAGGCTTTCAACGCGCCGAATTTTTACTTGAAAAAGGTGCGATCGATATGATCGTGGATCGCCGCCATATGCGCGAGAAAATTGCGTCGCTGGTGACGCTGTTACAAAAAGAACCCGCGCCGGTTTTTACAAATACGGCAGTGCTTGCCTGATGCGAAGTGCATGAAACGTGGCATCGGATAGCGCAGAAAATCTGAATACGCTAGACCAGTGGCTTGAACACATCAGCGGCCAGCATACGGCCGAAATCGAGATGGGGCTTGATCGTGTGCGTGAGGTGTGGCAGCGCATGGGCAGCCCGCGCGCACCGCTGAACATCACCGTTGGCGGTACCAACGGCAAAGGCTCAACTTGTGCCATGCTGGAATCAATGCTGCACGTGGGCGGCTACAAAACAGGTTTTTTTACATCACCGCATTTAGTCCGCTATAACGAGCGCGTTCGCGTTGATAAGAATGAGGCGAGCGATGCGCTGCTGATGGATTCATTTAAAGCCATCGAAGCCGCGCGCCGTGTGCCTACAGTCGTTCCACTCACCTATTTCGAATACGGCGCGCTTTCAGCACTGTGGATATTTGCGAATCAAGGTGTTGATGTTGCGATTCTGGAAGTTGGCTTGGGCGGCCGATTGGATGCGGTGAATATTGTTGATGCGGATGTCAGCGTAGTGGTCAGTGTGGATCTCGATCATCAAAACTACTTGGGCGACACGAAAGAAAAAATTGGCCTGGAAAAAGCGCACATTTATCGCGCGAATCGGCCTGCGATATTCGCAGACGTTGAGCCACCGGCGTCACTTGTTAACCATGCGGAATTGATCGGCGCAAATTTGTTATTGCTGAATCGCGATTTCCGCTATCAGCGCATGGATAATCAGTGGCAGTTTACGGGCACGATTGCGGGTAAAGAGGTCGCGCGGCACTCGCTGCCTTGGCCTGCTTTGCGCGGCGCATATCAGCTCAAAAATGCGTCTGCAGCGATTGCGGCGCTGGCGGCCTTGCATGACAAACTGCCGATATCAATTGGCCATATCAAGCGCGGTTTGTTGGAAGTGGAGTGGCCGGGCCGCATGCAAGTATTGCCTGGTCGTCCGGCGGTAGTGCTTGATGTCGCGCACAACCCGCATGCGGCACGCGCGCTGGAAGATGCCATGGGCACGATGGGCTTTTACGAAAACACGTTTGCGGTGTTTAGCATGTTGCGCGATAAAGATATCGATGCTGTGATTGCGACTATCAAAGGCCGCATTGATTTTTGGTTTGTGGCAGGCCTGCCTGGTGATCGCGGCATGTCTGCTGAATCGCTGGGTGAAAAGCTGCGCGCACAGGGCCTAGAACAGAAGTTTTCTCTGCACACCAGTGTTGCTCATGCATATGCGGCCGCACGGGAAAAGGCGACCGAGAATGATAGAATTTTGGTCTTCGGATCATTCGGTACAGTCGCAGAAGTAATGCGTCACCTAAAACCCACGTAATGGATGAGTTTCTGGCGCTTTTGTGTTTTAAACCGAGTGGCCGTCATTGCAGATTTGGCGTTATTTTTCCGGCGTGCCCGGATGGATGGAAAACATGGCATCACCCAAAGCAGTAGAGATTTCGGCAGCAGAATTGGAGATCAAGCGCCGAGGCAGGCGTCGATTGATCGGTGCCGTTACGATTGGCCTGCTCGCCATCGTATTTTTGCCGATGATTTTTGATTCAGAGCCTGACCGCAATAAATCCGCCAGCAAATCTGGCTCGCAAGAAATTTCCATTCAGATTCCGCCCAAAGAAGGCTTGCCGCCACTTCCAGCACCCTCCACCGGATCCCCAACCTCAGTCGCGCCGAAAGTGCCAACAGCCCCGATAGCCGCGCCCACACCAGCACCAACTGCCGCGCCACCAGTCGCATCTGTAGTGCCAGTGGAGCAAAAAACAGCCACGGTATCAGCCCCCACGCTACCGCCAGAACCGGCATCCAAAGTCGTCGCAAAAGTGGAGCCCGCAAAACCTGAGAAGAAGCCTGAACCCGCGGCTCAGCCACTTAAACCAGTTGAGGCCAAAGCGGAAACTAAGCAGGGCTTTGTAGTACAGGTCGGTGCTTTTAAAGATGTGGAGAACACAAAGCAAATCGTGGCGCAGGCGAAGACAGCGAAATTGCCGGTCTACACGGATACTGTCGCTACGGCCAATGGCACAGTCACGCGCGTTCGCGTTGGGCCATTTTCGACCAAGCAAAAGGCCGACGCTGCTCTCGCTCAATTAAAACTTTCTGGCTCAGACGGAAAAATTGTTCCTCTCCAATAATTTATGAAACGCGCTGATACGCAACGCAAATGAATGAGCTTGATTACGCGGTTATCGGTGTGATGCTACTGTCAATCATTGTCGGTGCAGTGCGCGGAGCGATTCGTGAAGTAATGAATATTGCGGGCTGGGTCATAGCGTTTATCCTCGCCCATTCGTTCGCGGCTAACCTCGCCGCCTATTTTGCAGATTGGGCGGTTGAGCCGGTGCTGCGTTTAGTGGCGGCGTGGGTAATCATTTTCTTAGTGGTATTGCTGGGTGTCGCACTTATTTCAAGCTTGGTCACCGGGCTCGTAAAAAAATTGGGTTTAGGTGGTTTAGATCGTGGCCTTGGTGCCGTGATTGGTGTGGCACGTGGAGCATTGGTTTTGCTGGTGCTTACCTTGGGCCTGGGACTCACCAAAATGCCGCAATCTGTGTTGTGGCGCGAAGCGGGAACCACGCCTTGGCTCGAAGTGGCGGCGTTATATTCGCGTAGTTTGTTGCCGGATAGTGTGGCGGCGCGCATTCAATATCGATCATCTGTTTCGGTGCCAACAACAGCGCCATCATCAGAACCGAAAAAAGCTTAACGGCAGGAGAAAATCATGTGCGGCATTGTTGGTATCGTTTCAAAAAGTCCTGTCAATCAGCTCCTCTATGATGGACTGACCGTATTACAACATCGTGGTCAGGACGCAGCCGGTATCGTGACTGCGGAAGGTCGCACCTTTCACATGCACAAAAATAAAGGTCTTGTGCGCGACGTGTTCCGCACGCGTGATATGCGCAACCTTAAGGGCAATATGGGCATTGCGCATTGCCGTTATCCCACGGCTGGTTCGGCCACCAGCGTGGCCGAGTCGCAACCATTCTATGTGAATTCACCGTTTGGTCTGGTGCTGGGCCATAACGGCAATCTGGTCAATACTGCACAGCTTCAGCACGATCTGTTTCAGGACGATCTGCGCCACGTCAATACCAATTCTGATTCTGAAGTTTTATTGAATGTGCTCGCGCACGAAATTCAGCTATCGGCCAAAGGCCAGCGTCTTGATCCTGATGCCATCTTCGCCGCAGTCGCGGGCGTGCATCGGCGCGCGCAAGGCGCGTATGCGATTGTCGCGATGATTTCCGGATTTGGGCTGCTGGCATTCCGCGATCCCAACGGCATTCGCCCGCTCATTATTGGCAAGCATGAGAGCGAGAACGGTGTTGAATTCATGGTTGCCTCTGAGAGCGTGGCGATAGATGTGATGGGCTTTAAGGTGATGCGCGATGTGGCCCCGGGTGAAGCGATACTGATTGATACGTCAGGTAATTTTTTTAGTCGTCAGTGCGCACAAAACCCGAGCCTGCATCCATGCATTTTTGAGTTCGTTTATTTGGCACGCCCTGATTCAGTGATTGACGGCATTTCAGTTTACGAAACCCGTGCGCGCATGGGCGCATCGCTCGGCGAAAAAATCAAACGCGAGAATCCGAATATCGAAATCGATGTGGTGATTCCGATCCCTGATACCAGCCGCCCCTCGGCGGTGGAAGTCGCCCAAGTGTTGGGCGTGAAATACCGCGAAGGCTTTATCAAAAATCGCTACATTGGCCGCACATTTATCATGCCTGGTCAGGAAGAGCGCAAACGCTCCGTCAGGCAAAAGCTGAACGCGATGGGTATCGAATTCAAAGGTAAAAATGTTCTGTTGGTGGATGATTCCATTGTCCGCGGTACGACCTCAAAAGAGATCGTACAAATGGCGCGTGATTGCGGTGCGAAAAAAGTCTATTTTGCCTCTGCCGCGCCGCCGGTTCGTTTCCCGAATGTGTATGGGATCGATATGCCCACGCGCTCAGAGCTGATCGCAAACGGGCGCGATGCCGCGCAAATTGCAGTTGCGATTGGTGCCGACGCGGTTTTTTATCAAGAGCTTGATGAATTGATTCAAGATATTCGCGCCTGCAATCCCGCGATTACCAGTTTCGATGCATCGTGTTTCGATGGCAAGTACATTACGGGCGGCGTGACGCCTGAGTATCTCGCCAGCATCGAAGCGAGCCGCGCTGACAATGAAACGCGTGGAGCGTCAGATAGTGGCAGCGATTCTGGCAATGAAAGCGGCGCATCGTCGTATCAGCTTGATCTGGGGCTGTCGACGGTTTAGTGTAGCGTTAAGCAATTGGTGTGGCCTATTCAAATGCTCACCAAACTGCTCCTTCCCCCGGCGACGGGGGAAGGTTGGGATGGGGGCGATGCCTGTTGTGGAGACGCCCCCATCCCGGCCTTCCCCCACGTTCGTGGGGGAAGGAGGTAGCGAAGCCACCACCGTGCGAGTAATAAAGTAAGTCGCTTGTATAAATATGTCGTTAAACAAAAATCAGCAGGATGCAATGGCAGACAAGAAAGATTCAGAGTTAAAAACTTCAGATGCACTCAGTTTCGATACCCTGGCCGTACGCGCGGGGTATTTGCAAAGTGGTTTTCAGGAAAACTCCGAGGCACTATTTTTAACCTCCAGCTTCACTTATAAAAGTGCAGCGGAAGCTGCACGCCGTTTCGCCAATGAAGAGCCCGGCTATATTTATAGCCGCTTCACCAATCCCACAGTCACCATGTTTCAAGACCGCTTGGCGGCCTTGGAAGGCACTGAAGCCTGCATCGCCACAGCAACAGGCATGGCCGCGATTTCAAGCTCGGTAATGGGCTTACTAAAGCAAGGCGATCATATCGTCTCATCGCAAAGCGTATTCGGTACCGTGATGCCACTGCTAAACCAAATCTGCAAACGATTTGGTATCGACACGACATGGGTTGACCCCACCAATCTCGACGCATGGCGCGCCGCGATTCGGCCGAATACACGCATGCTGTTTTGCGAAACACCATCGAATCCGCTCGCCGAAATTTGTGACATCGCAGCCCTTGCCGAAATCGCCAAAAAAGCGAATGCATGGCTTGCAGTCGATAATTGTTTACTCACACCCGCATTGCAGCGCCCGATTGAATTTGGTGCCGATCTCGTCATTCATTCCGCCACCAAATTCATCGACGGCCAAGGTCGCGTGCTCGCCGGTGCTGTGTGCGGGCGCAAAGAGTTGATCGAGCAGGTGTATAGCTTCGTCCGCACCGCCGGCCCCGCCATCTCGCCGTTCAACGCGTGGATATGCTTGAAAGGCCTGGAAACGCTCAAGCTCCGCATTGAGGCGCAATCGCACTCAACATTAGCACTCGCGCACTGGCTTGAAGCGCACCCCAGCGTGGAGCGCGTGTACTACGCAGGGCTGACATCACATCCGCAACACGCACTCGCCATGCGCCAATCCGCATTGCAAGGTGCGGTGCTTTCATTCGAAGTGAAGGGCGGACGTACAGAAGCGTGGCAGGTAATTGATGCCGTCAAAATGATCTCGATCACCGCCAATCTCGGCGACACCAAAACCACGATCACTCATCCCGCAACGACGACTCACGCACGGATTTCTCAGGCCGAGCGAGATGCGGCGAGGATAAAAGAGAATTTGTTGCGGGTGGCGGTGGGGTTGGAGAGTGTCGCGGACATTCAGAGCGATCTTTCTTTAGGCCTCAAACGTGGCCATTAGTTTTCTGCGCGTCAGAAACTTCTGCGCCTTTAAATGACCGTAGTGAAAGCTTTTCAAGCAAGCCGTCAATCCAAGTTAACGCACTTCCTGCGTGCCGCAGCATGGCCTGCCATTGCCGTTTTTCTGATTGCTGTCGCATATTTTCATGGTCAATATCTCATTGGTGAGTCCATAAGGTCGCCTTTTGATTTTGATGCAAAGGCCTATTACATACCTTACGCGAAGCGATTATTGAACGAGGGATTTTCGTTTTTGTTCACCGAAGACGCCATTCATATTCCGCCATTCTCATTTATATTCCCGGCGCTATTTGGTGCTGATCTTGGGGTGCAAAAAAATGTCTCTATCGTTTTATCCACGTTAAATATATTTATATTATTTCGCACTGCGCAGCTACTGCATTCACGGCTCGCAGGTATTTCCGCCGTATCTTTTTATGCATTATCTCCATCCTTCAAACCGTTTCTGTCAACGGGCAGTGTCGAGCCGCTATTTATTTTTCTGATGGCTTCGTGGTTTTGGTTGTTGGCTGAAGCCTGGGCTTCGAAAAGTAGAACGTTCTTTTTAGCAGCGGGCGTGATGTTCGGATTAGCTGCACTAACCCGCGCAACGGTGATCTACGTTTTACCGATTGTGATACTTGTTTCCTTTTGGATGCGCTACCGCAGTGCGTCCAGTGCAGACGATGAGCGCGCGAATTGGGCAAATCTCGCCTGGGGTCATGTGCTGGCGCTCGCGATGATGTTGCCAGTTCTTGTTAAAAATATGGTGATGTTTGATTTGCCGTCCGTCTCGACTGGCGCGGGTATTGCGTTGTATCTGGGAAACCATCCGCTGACCTACGGGATGGATTCCGGTTATTTCCGTACAAACTTTGATAATGGTATCGTACCGCCACCAGGGCTGAGCCATTTGGCGCTGGTCGCGGATCGGGCGCTTGCAGCAGTGGGCAAATATATGTTGCTCTCCCAATCGCCGTCGTTCCTGCTGGAAATGTATGCGCAAAAGCTGTTTGCGTTTTTCTTTGTTGGCAATCGCGAGTGGATTGCGCCTGTTGCAACACTGCGCAGTTGGCGGATATTTTTTATCGCATTCTCGATTCCCGCACTCTGGAGTTTAAGAGCCAAGCCGATCATCTGGCTTCTTTGTGGATTACTGGTGTTCCAGGTTGTTGCGCATTTGCCGGTGGTGTATTCGCACCGCTATTCGGTTGGCGTGCTCGAAATGTCGCTAGTGCTTTTTGCTGGAATTGGCATGGCTATACTTGTCCAGGAAAAACGCTGGTTCGGCCTGGCTGGTTTAGCGATTGTGGTGGCAGCGCTAAGCTACATCGGTGCCGTGTATGCGCGCGATGCGCATAGGTTGAAAGCAAATATTTATGGTGTTCCTCATGAAGTTATTTATTCAACTAAAAGCACTGGATTACCTGTTGCTAATTTTGTTGGTGCGCTGCGCCTCGGCAATGGTGAATTTGAATCTACTCAACCCAGTGTGAAGATTGACATTGATTTGACGACGGTTCGGAATATTCGCAGTCAGGGTAACGAGATGATTGCCATTGAGGGAAGCATCAATGCTGGCTCGCAATCGCGGCGCTGCGAGGCGGTAAATTATTATTTTCGCAAGCAAAGTGAAACTGTCTTTAGTGAAAGCAAGGTTTGGCAGGACATGTGGACTGCAAATGGCAAATCGGCTTTGTATTTTCTCGGCGGTGACGCTCCCCTTGAAATCTATGAGCCGGGTACACTGCGGCTAGAGTTCACGTGCCCTGCGAAAATGCGCATAAATTTATCGCGAATAGAAGTGGTTCGGCCAACAGTTGCGAAGTATTATCGAGACCAATATTTGAAGAGCATTGGTGCCACTGACTGGAGCGGTCTTTATATTATGAAGCATTGATAGAAACTGAAACCCCAATATCCAGGCGGTGTTCAAAGCAAAAAGTACTTGAGAAGCACGCCAGTGCTAGGATTTATATTTTAAGTTCAGCAAGAGTGTGCGATTCTGCGCTATAAAAATAAGGCGGTCACTATGAGCAAAACGGTTTCTTTATTACTCACCTTCTTGTGTGTGTTGATGATATCGAGCGGTCAAGTGCTCTTCAAAAGTGCGGCTCTGCAAACCGCTTCAGCGACGGGCGTGATTGAACGCTGGCTTAACACACCGCTGCTGATTGCACTCGCCATCTTAGGGGTGGCAACACTGCTTTGGATATGGGTATTGCGTCATACTTCTTTGAGTGTTGCATATCCCATGTTCGCTCTAGCGTTTCTGATTGTCCCGCTATTGGCACACTTTTTTCTGCAAGAGCCGGTTTCAATAAAAACTTTTATCGGTGGTGCGCTGATCATTGTGGGCGTGCTGGTTGCGACGCAAGCATGACGCGCGAAGTT
>JANMQR010000254.1:0-10507 GCA_031370625.1 Burkholderiales bacterium
CCGCGAATACGACGATGATAATGTTTGAGCCCATCAGCGGATTGACTTGATACACCGGTGCGGCGAGCACACCTGCGAGGCCCGCGAGGCCGACACCGAAACCGTAAGTCAAGGTCATCATCAGCGGCACATTCACGCCGAAGGCTTGTACGAGTTTGGGATTCTCAGTGCCCGCGCGCAGGTATGAGCCCAAGCGCGTGCGCTCGATCAGATACCAAGTCGAGAGGCAGACGACGAGTGACGCCACCACCACCCATGCGCGATATTTTGGGAGGAACATAAAGCCCAGATCGAAACCACCGCGAAATATTTCGGGCACCTCGTAGGGCGAGCCGGACGAGCCATAAACTTCGCGAAAGCCGCCTTCGATAATCAGGGCCAAACCAAAGGTCAGCAGCAAGCCGTATAAATGATCTAGCTGATACAGCCGACGCAGCATGGTGCGCTCGATAATGATGCCAATAATGCCGACACCAATCGGCGCCAAGATTAATGCAAACCAGTAGTTGATGCCAAAATAATTCAATAGCATCCACGAAAAAAATGCGCCCATCATGTAGAGCGCGCCGTGGGCAAAATTCACCACGTTCAACATACCAAAGATAACCGCAAGCCCCAGCGATAGCATGGCGTAAAACGCGCCATTGACCAGCCCAATAGTGAGCTGGCCCATGAACGCCTGAATCGGTATGCCGAAAATTTCAGTCATGCGGTTTTATTTTTTTGAGCCTGATGTTGAGCTTGAGAGCGACTGCTTTTAAAACTTAGGCGACATGGCCGCGTCAACCTCAAGGGCTGGCGCGGCGTTCAATCTCGCTTCAGCTTTTCTTCATCAACGCCGGGCACGCGGTTTTTTCAAGCGATTGAAATGCATCATCGCCCTTCACGGTGCCTTTAAGCGTGTAGTAATCCCACGGTGCTTTAGATTCGCCAGGCTTTTTCACCTGGAACAAATACATGTCGTGCACCATGCGACCATCTTCACGGATCTTGCCGCCTTTGGCGAACATATCGTTGATCGGCGTTTCCTTCATTTTTTTCATCACCGCGGCGGTATCGTCGGTGCCTGCTGCCTGTACGGCTTTCAGATAATGCGTCACCGATGAATAAACGCTGGCGTGGTTTGAGTTCGGCTTTTTCTTCATCCGCTCTTCGTAACGCTTCGCCCATGCGCGCGTCTCGGCGTTGGTGTCCCAATACCAGCCTTCGGTGAGGTATAAACCCTGCGCGGTTTGCAAACCGACGGCATGCACGTCCGTGATCAGCATCAGTAGCGCCGCCAAATTCTGATTTTTCGTCAAGCCAAATTCAGCTGCCGCCTTGATGCTATTCACCGTGTCGCCACCCGCGTTGGCCAAGCCAACAATCTTGGCTTTCGAGCTTTGCGCCTGCAACAGGAATGATGAAAAATCACCCGCGTTAAGTGGATGACGCACGGCACCGTTCACTTTACCGCCAGCAGCTTTCACCACGTCGCCCGTATCTTTTTCCAGCGAGTGACCGAACGCGTAATCCGCGGTCAGAAAGAACCAGCTATCGCCGCCGTCTTTAACAATGGCTTTGCCAACCACGTTGCCAAGCGCGATGGTGTCCATCAAATAATGAATCGCGGTGCCTGGCTGGCATGAGTCATTAGTTAAACGCGCGGTAGCCGCGCCGGTCACCACGGTAATGCGATTTTTTTCTTTGCCCAGCGCGGTAACAGCCAGAGCTACACCCGAATTCAGATTTTCAAAAGTCGCGTCAACCTTGTCGCGATCAAACCATTGCAGCGTGACGTTTTTCGCGACGTCAGGTTTGTTTTGATGATCTGCACTAACGAGCTCGATAGGCTTGCCGAACATTTTTCCGCCGAAATCTTCAATCGCCATTTTTGCTGCCATGACCGCACCAGGGCCGCCGTAGTCCGCGTACACGCCGGACATATCCGACAACACTGCAATTTTTACCACATCATCCGATGCCTTGCCCGCGCCTGCTGGCTGGGCAATCGCTACACCCGCACCGCAGGAAATTGCTGCTGCAATAAGGCCGACTAAAAGTTTACGTTTCATCATGACTACTCCTCGTTATGTGTTGTGCGCCAAATCAAAAAACAAATCGCTTACCTTACGTTTACGATTCAAACCCCTAGAAACTCATGCAACATTTCGGTCTTCGCCGCTAATTCATGTTTTTCCACGACAGCTGCAATCTTGCCATGTTCCATCACGTAATGTCTGTCCGCCAACGGCGCCGCAAAGCGAAAATTTTGCTCAACCATAATGATGGTGAAACCTTTTTCTTTCAGTGCGCGGATCACCCGACCCAGCGTTTGCACGATCACCGGTGCCAGGCCTTCGGTGATTTCATCGAGCAACAAAATATCGGCACCGGTTCTTAAAATTCGCGCCATTGCGAGCATTTGTTGCTCGCCGCCAGACAGCCGCGTACCTTGGCTGGAACGACGTTCTTTCAGATTCGGAAACATCGTATAAATTTCATCAACGCTCATGCCGTTCTTGCCCACCATCGGCAACAACAACAAATTTTCTTCGCAGCTCAAGCTCGAAAAAATGCCGCGTTCTTCCGGGCAGTAACCAATCCCAAGCCGCGCGATTTTGTGTGATGGCAGCGCAATCGCTTCCTGCCCATTGATCGCAATCGAGCCAGTGCGTTTACCGGTGAGCCCGAGAATTGCTTTCAACGTGGTGGTGCGCCCTGCGCCGTTACGACCGAGTAGCGTGATGAGTTCGCCACGCTTCACGTCAAACGACACGCCATGCAGGATGTGCGATTCGCCATAGTACGCGTTGAGATCAGCGACATGAAGTGCTGTGGCTTGCGACGTTTTGATGTCGGCGACTGCGTTCATGCTGCTTCCGTTTCAGCGCTACCCACATATGCTTCCAGCACCAGCGGATTTTTTGACACCACCTCATACGGCCCCTCGGCGAGCACGGTGCCGCGCGCGAGGACGGTGATTTGATCAGACAAATTCGCGATCACACTCATGTTGTGTTCAACCATCAACACGGTGCGATTCTTCGCCACTTTACGAATCAGTTCGACCACGCGGCCCACGTCTTCGTGGCCCATGCCTTGGGTGGGCTCATCGAGCAACATTAATTCAGGATCGAGCGCGAGGGTCGTGGCAATTTCCAATGCGCGCTTGCGACCGTACGGCAGCTCGACCGTTTCTGTATCGGCAAATCCGGCGAGGTCAACTTCGTCCAACAATTCCATCGCGCGATCATTGAGATGATTCAGCGTGTTTTCGGATTTCCAGAAATGAAAACTGGTGCCAAGTTTTCGTTGCAGCGCCACGCGCACGTTTTCCATCACCGTCAAATGTGGAAACACGGCAGAAATCTGGAAGGATCGAATCACGCCGCGGCGCGCTGTCTGGGCGGGTTTTTCACGCGTGATGTCGTGGCCGTTGTAGACAATACTACCCGAGGTCGGTGGTAAAAACTTCGTCAGCAAATTAAAAAACGTGGTCTTGCCCGCACCATTCGGGCCGATCAGCGCATGAATGCTGCCGCGCCTGACGTTGATGCTCACTTTGTCGACGGCGATAAAGCCGCGAAACTGTTTGGTGAGCTCACGTGTTTCGAGAATGTAGTCCGTCGCCATTACCGTGTTTTATTCAACGCTGTTTTGCCATCATGCACAAAGTGTAGCACTGCTGAGGACGTCATCACAGAGTAAAAACTCAGGTTATTTTTTCAGTTGGGTATGAATCGCTTATCAATCCTACTGATCGCAAATGCAGCCAGAAAAATGCAAGAACCCCAGCACTAGCGCGGCTTTCAAAGCATTTTTGCTCCAAAGTGCGCGCCAATACTAGGGTCTCATTATCTTGCTGAATGGACTAACTCTACGCCATCCAAACTACAAAAAATTACTGTTCGGTCTTTTTATCCAACGCATTTTTCGCAATCGTCACATCTGACGTCGCGCGTAACGCTGCCACCGTCGCCTGCAATTTCTGCTGGGTCACGGCTTGCTCAACACGCGTCTTGGCTGCTTTCAATTTTGCTTCGTCCGCTACGGCGGGCTCAATCACTTTCGAAATTTGAATAAGTGTGTAGCCGCCATTCGCGTTATCAACACCTACAAATGTCGGCAAGGTGGTCGCGCTGGCTTTCATGGCGGCATCAACTACGTTCGGTGCCAGCCCGCCCGGATTGGTGCGGTTAATCGCCAACGCCGCCGGGAAAGTTACTTCAGGCTTGCCGGCCTTCAACGCTGCCAATTTCGCCTCACCGTCCGCCTTGGCGAGCTTTAACGCCTCTTCGCGTGACAGACGGGCAGTGATGCCTGGCTCTACTTCTGCAAATGGGCGCAACGAAGACGGTTTGGTTTCCAGCGCGCGTGCCACCACCAAAGAATTCGGGGCGATTTCCACTGCTTCGCTGTTGCGTTTGTCCTTGATTACGGCGTCGCTAAACAGCGCTGTCATGAGCTTTGGATTGGTGAATGGCGGCGCCGAACCTGCACCTTTGCTGATCCATGCAGATTGCTTGATCGGCATGCCCGCCGCCTCAGCAGCCGCTTTCAATGTGGCCGATTGCTCGTACGCAGCGTTAGTGAACTTCTCGGCAAGCTCAGAGAATTTTTTCTGCGCCATTTGCTTTTTTAATTCGCCTTCAATCTCCGGCGTTACTTCCGCGAGCGATTTCGATTTCTCTGGGCGAACATCGGTCACACGAATGATGTGATAGCCAAAATCGGACAACACCGGCCCGACAATCTCATCTTTTTTCGCGGTAAATGCCGCGTCATCGAACGGCTTTACCATTGCACCGCGTGCGAAAAATCCAAGGTCTCCACCATTGGTCGCAGAGCCCGGATCTTGTGAATTCTTTTTTGCCAAGTCAGCGAAATCCTTCGGTGATTTCAGCACTTGCGCGTAGAGTACATCGGCCTTGGCTTTGGCCGCAGCTTTCTCAGCATCGCCCGCATCTTTCGCGGCGGAAATCAGAATGTGGCTCGCCTTGCGCTCTTCTTTTTGAATGTAGCGGGCGCTGCTGGCTTCATAGGCTTTCTTGATTTCATCGGCGGGCACTTGCAGCGTCGGTGCTAACGCATCAATGGAAAGCTCGACATATTCCGCGCGAACTTGTTCAGGAATCGTAAATTCCAGCGGCTTGGAATCGTAATACGTCTTCGCCTGCTCGCTGGTCACTTTGACTTTGGCTTGAAACGGCTCGGGGGCCAGATTAACAATCGCGACCTCGCGCGACTGATCAACGGCCAGGAAGTATTGCTGCACGCTGGTGTTCGCCGTGATGCCGTTTACAGCAATGCTTTCCACAAACTGCTGGCGCGCCAAATCGGCACGCAACAGGTTTTCGAATGAGGCGGCGCTCGAGCCCCGGCCTTGCAACATGCTCTGATAACGAACCGGTGAAAACGCGCCGTTCTCCTGAAACGACGGCTCTTTGCTAATCCATTCACGCAGTGCTTCATCGCTTACCGTCAAGTTGCTCGACTTCACTGCTTTAACCAGCAGACGCTGATCGATCAACTGATCCAGCACGGATTTCCGCATTTCCGGATTGTCCATAATGGACGCATCAATTTCTTTGCCAAACTGCGCACGAAATTGATCAAGCTGATTTCGTACCGCGTTATTGAACTCGACCGATGAGATTTTTTCATCACCGATGGAAGCCACGGTGTCCTGCCCTGGCGCAGTGCGAACGTATGATTCAACGCCCCACAAGGCGAACGGAACAGTAATGACCACAAGAATAATTTTTGCGAGCCACGATTGGGAGGCGGTGCGAATAGATTCAAGCATAGGAGTGATGTTTCCAAGAGGGTATACGAGCAATATACGGAAACAACAATTTGACCAATACCGCACACGCAAATGCGCAACAAAAAAGGGTGAACTAGCTGTCTAGTTCACCCTTCGGTATTTGGCTCCCCGACCTGGACTCGAACCAGGGACCTGCGGATTAACAGTCCGTCGCTCTACCGGCTGAGCTATCAGGGAATTGTTGTGAACGTGACTACATTTCCAACAGCCGCAAAGTATAGCGTTTTCAGAGCAGTTTGGTCAATCGCCGCGCATCTTTTTTAATTCATATTGATTATTTCGCACCATCACCTACCCGCCCAGCTACGCAATACCGGCATTTCCTTTAAGCCCGGTAAGGGACGGCAAATTGAGTTTGGGGGGCTTGATAGTCTTTTTGTCGCGCAAATAGGCGCTGAGCATGTCCCATGCCGCCTCTTTGGTATTGCCTGGCCCACCGCCCTCCGCCACCGGTGCCCAACCGGCAACCTTGTATTTCCTGGTGGCATCAATTGCACTGCCCTTCAGGGTCATATTGCTGATACGCGAGCCGACTTTTGCTGCCGGGTCACAGGTGTATTGCAAGCCACCCACCCGCACCATGTCGCCACCTTGCTGAAAATACGGATCGGGATTAAATAAATTATCCGCAATGTCTTCCAACACCTCCTTGATGCCCTCACCCGTCAATTCATTTACCGTTGTGTATGGATAAGTGATTGCGGTTTGATCCATCACATGCTCCATGGTGATGGCCTGCCCGGGCAGGATTGACGTGCCCCAGCGGAATCCGGGCGAGAATGCGATTTCGGCGTTTTTGCGCTCCATCAGCGCATCGAGAATCAGCTGATCAAACGTTCCGTTGAAATTGCCGCGACGATAAAGCAGCCCGTCGGTTACGGCGAGTTTTTCGCTGAGTTTCGCCACATAGGGCGCACGAACTTTGGTGATTAACGCTGCCATGTCCTTATCAGCGGGCAGCAAATTCGCGAAGATCGGCGCAAGCTTGTATTTGTAATTAACGACTTTGCCGTTTTTGACATCGAGGTCAAGCACGCCCAAATATTTGCCGTTGGAACCGGCGTTCGTCACGAGGGTTTGACCACCGGCGTTCTTGACCACAATCGGCGCAGGCACACCATCATGCGTGTGGCCGCCCAAAATCGCGTCAATACCAGTAACACGCGATGCCATTTTTAAATCCACATCCATGCCGTTATGCGAGAGCAACACCACCGCTTGCGCGCCTTTGGCTCTCGCCGCATTCACGCTCAATTGCATTTCCATTTCCTTGATACCAAAAGTCCATTCCGGCGTGAAATAACGCGGATTCGCAATCGGCGTATAGGGAAACGCCTGACCGATAATCGCCACCGGCACGCCGTTCATTTCTTTCATCACAAACGGGGCGAAAACAGGGTCGCCAAAATCGGCGGTATGAATATTTTGCGCAACAAAATCGACTTTGCCCTTGAAATCTTTATCGACAATTTCTTTTACCCGCGCGGCTCCCAAGGTCATTTCCCAGTGTGCCGTCATCACGTTTACGCCGAGCGCCAAGCAGGCATCGACCATATCCTGCCCGTTGGTCCACAAGGCTGTACCAGAGCCCTGCCAAGTGTCGCCACCGTCGAGCAACAACGCACCGGGCCGCGATGCCTTCAATTGCTTTACCAACGTCGCCAAATGCGCAAATCCGCCGACCTTGCCGTAGGTGCGCGACGCCGCTTCGAAATCAAGATACGTGAACGCATGCGCCTCGCGTGAACCAGCAGCGATGCCGAATTCTTTCAACAAATTTTCGCCCACCAAATGTGGTGCCCGGCCGCTGGCGGTGCCGATGCCGATATTCACATTCGGCTCACGAAAGTAAATCGGCAGTAACTGCGCATGACAATCGGTCATGTGCAAAAAATGTACGTTTCCGGATTTGGGAATATCGTACATCGCTGCTGGTGTACCCGTCCTCGCGAGCGCGTCACGCTGATCAAGCGCGAACCCGCCCGCACTGGCGACGGCCAGCATTTGCATAAATTCGCGACGATTCATGTTGGACATGCGGAGCTTTCTACTAAAATTTACAGACTAAAATTCAATATCATCGGTGATTGCCTTGATGCCCGCCGCAGCGCAGACTTCGTCGGCATCGCCACCCGGCGCGCCCGATACACCAATCGCCCCCAGCAAATTTCCGCCTGCTTCAATCGGCAATGCACCGCCCGCTGCGACTACTCTCGGCAGTTGCCGGATGCCACTCATCGATTTACCAGATTGCGTTTCAGCTGCGAGCCCTGCGCTGGATTGCTTAAAACTTGCTGCCGTCCACGCTTTATTGACGGCGGTATCGGGCGTGTGCGCGCCAGCAAAGCGATCACGCAGAACCACTTGCACAATGCCCGCTCGATCCACGACCGCCACCGCGATTTGAAAATCATTCTTGCGACACTTCGCCAATGCCGCCTGCGCCGCCTTTAACGCGGTTTCCGGCGTTAACATTTTTACAGTGTAGGTCGGCGATTCAGCAGCGATCGCAGATGTAGCTGCGAATAAAATCGATGCGAAAAAAACTGATCTTAAAAAGTTGGATCGAAAATAGTTGTTCACGTGCGCACGCATGGCGATGCCTTTCCAGAAATCAGTAAAGCAGGCGCGCGGCGCTAAGCGAACGCAGACACGCCGTTGCTTATTTATTGACCGGTGACTCCGGATCCATCAACAGCGCCACCACGTTCTTGATCTGTTGCTCAGTCAAAATTTTGCTGTGACCAAAACGCGGCATGTTGGAGCACGCCGAATACGCTTCTGCGTTATAAATTTTTCCATACGCATACTTCGCGATTTCCGGCGCATAGCCGCGCACTTTGCCGAAGTTGTAAAGGCTTGGTCCGATGTTGCCGTACGATACTTCGGCCTTGGTTAATTGATGACAGGCATAGCAATTCCCGCCTGCAGGTGTTTCAGGATTATCTGAAAACTGTTTACCCACACCGGATTGCGCCACTTTCTCGCCTTCTTTCCAATCGCCGAGCAACTTTCCATCAGCGGGAAATACTGTGAGCGTTTGATTAAGCGCCTCGATTTTTTCGCGAATATTTTTTGGCGGATTATCTTGATGCTGCGAGCACAGCGCCTGCGTTTCGTCCTGGTTCAAACGATCCACAGATGCCTGCCCACGCGTCTTGAACGATGCTTTCATCATTGCCAGTGCGGCCTGACTGTTTGCTGCTTCTTTTTCAGCAGCGACTTGTTCGGCAGTTGCCGCGCAACCAGCGACCATCAATGCGGCGGCGATTAAACAAATAGTTTTATGGTTCATGATTAGCTTAGGCTCTAACGTTTGATTGAAGGCGCGCTCAGCACGCCGCCGTTGGCATTCTTTGCGAGAAACATCGTGAGTGCGACCGATGCATCGGAGGTAAACACAAGCTCCGGAAAACGCTGCTGGCGGAAGCAATCAAACAAGCGCCACTGGAACGTGCGCAGCTCGCCTTGCGATACGCGATATGCTGGCCATGAAGTGTACGCGCGCTGCGCAGTAGGCTGCTTCAAAAGATTGGGTAAATCTTGCAAACGAATCCGCTGGCTATCCGCGCCATGGCAATTCGCGCAAGAAAAATCGTGCGGGCCGCCGCGATGAAAAAATATTTTCTTGCCGAGCTCGTAATACTCTTGTTCTTTCGGATGATTACCCACCACATTCATCTGCATGCCGCGAGATGCTGCGGTGACATAAGCGACGAGCGCCTCAATATCCGATTTTTTATTGGGCCCACCGAACGGATCTTTCTTCGCTTGTTCGGGCGTAAAACCTTGCAAGTTCACCATGCAATGCACCAGACGCGTTTCCAGATCCATCACACGATCCGCGTCCGCAAAATATTTTGGCAGCACCGCATACGCGCCCTTCACGATGCCTGCGCCGAGGCCAATGTCGCATTTTTCCAGCGAGACCTTTTTTGGCCCACGCGTTTGCTTCCACAAATCTTCGCCGCGCGCTTCCCACAATTCCGCGGGATTGCCATCCGCGAGTGCAGCGCGATAGCGCTCAATTTCTTTTATTGTGTCATCGCTACTTTGCGATGCAGCCGGCAGCGCCGTGGCTGCAAGTATCACCGCGATACCAACCGATATCAAAAAAGAATTGCGCATATTTTCTCCACTATTTTTATTTAGTTTTGGCTAGGCGAATGCTACGGCTTCAAATATACATAGCCGTCTTTGGCCTGAAGCCGGCTCACTTCGGCAACACCACTGGGCACCAGTTTTGCCTCTTCAATCACGCGTTTGGGATCAATCATGCGGCGTTCCAGCGTGATTTTGCAGACCTTGAATTCAATGCCTTTTTTCACCAACTCTTGAACATTGGCATCAAACAAATTTCCGTTTTTATCTTTGGCGCCATCCAGCAAAAAATCAACGCCATTAGCATGAGTAACGACAGCAATTTTTACCGTGGGATCTGCCGACAAATGATTGCGAACATTTCGCAGCGCCGCCGTGGCCTGATCGATGCTCTCACTCACGTGATAGACCACTTTTACCGGCTCATCTTTTGCCGCATCTTTGGGCGCGCTCCAGGCGTTCCCAAAGTTAATCGCCAATACCAGCGCGGCAATCGAAGCAAAAATGGCTGAAGAACGACAGGCGGCGCGCATTTAGCTCGCCGCCGTAATAGCAGCTTCATCGCTGCGCTTGTCACCTTTGTTATCCACCCACGAG
>JANMQR010000270.1:0-2655 GCA_031370625.1 Burkholderiales bacterium
TTGCGCAATAAATGCGTTGCCTTCTTCCGTAAGCGATAGCTGCCGCGTGGTGCGATTAAACAGGCGAACCTGCAATCTCGTTTCGAGCGTCGCCACGTTTTTGCTCACTGCGGCTGGCGTGAGATTCAATACTTTAGCCGCCGCAGTAAAGCTGCCGCAGTCGGCCGCTTGTACTGCGCTAATCAGACCTGGCAATGTGGTTTGAAGTTGCTTCATAACTGTTACTCATCATTTTATATTCAACTAATAGTTGAGGATCATGTGAGTCATTATGTCTTTTTCTATACACGCTCGCAACGCACAATGGCTTCACTCAATTCCGAATCACGTCTTTGGAGCGCAACATGAAAATCGCAATCTTCGGCACCGGTATGGTTGGTCAAAACTTGGCAATCGCATTAGCCAGCAAAGGGCATAGCGTCACGATTGGCACGCGTGATGTGAGAACATCACTCGCGACCGCAGAAGCAAACGCATACGGCATGCCTGCATTCGGCACGTGGCACAAAGCAAATTCACAAATTCAAGTCGCCACATTTGCTGACGCAGCCGCCAGTAGCGAGCTACTCATCAACGCCACTAACGGGTTTGTAATTCTCGAAATCTTGCAAAATATACCCAAGCAAAATTTTGATAGCAAAGTCATGATCGACGCCGCCAACGCGCTCGATGTTTCCAAAGGCATGCCACCACGTGTCAGCATCACCGATACCGCAGGCGCATCCATCGGCGAGCGCCTGCAAGCGGCATTCCCAACGTTACGAGTTGTGAAAGCACTAAACACCATCACCGCTTTCGCCATGCTCAATCCCGCGGCGGTCGCAGGCGGTGACAGCACGCTATTTATGTGTGGCAACGATGCCGCTGCGAAAGCAACCGTGCTCGAACTTTTGCAATCTTACGGTTGGAAAGATGTGCTCGATTTGGGCGATATTTCAAATAGCAGCGCGATGGAGCTGATGATGCCGATTTGGTTGCGCGTCTGGGGCAAGCTGGGGCAGACGACGGTGTTCAATTACAAAATTGTTCGCTAAAAGTTTCCGTCTCAAAATACTCGAAATAATTTGCGAAAGGCTAATGCCAGTGTGGCCTTACAAGCAGTTTTGCTCGAAACGCCGCTCTGGTATTTGTTATGTGGGCATAGCGTAGTGTGCTCATGAATGGAACTTCACCCACGCTGATTACCCTATGGTTTATCCGGCTTTGTCACCATCCCCAGCGAAGTGCGGCAACGAAATTTTCGAGTGAAGTTAGGTTTTCCAATCCAATCTTGCTAGTTTTCCCAACTAAACCGGTTTGAACAAATGGTGATGCATCGCCATGATTGTTCAGTGACTCGCGAATGCTATTAATAATCTGTAGGCGGTTTTCCGAGCGCCACCCGAATGCTCCCGGTGGTGCCCAGTAGCGTTCGTTCAATCCGATGGACGGGGCAGCATAACTAAGCGCAGCAAGGACTTCGAAGCGGTCGAACGCGAAAATTAACTCCTCCTGTGAGGTAAAGCTGCTGCTGAGGTTATTCCAAAGCAACTCTTGAATCCTTTCACTTAAAGGAGCGTGATGATTCTCCTTTCCTGGGATAAGTTTCATCGGCTCGTGCGCGCCGCTGAACATAGTCCTGATTGTTAACACTTCTACCGCGCGTTTGTCTTTCACGTGCTGTTCGCGAATAACTGTATCGAGGATATTGCTGAGTAAACTCCATCTCTCACCATATACTGCGCCAACCCCGAAGCTATAGAGAAGAAGCGTAGATGGATAACGTTGTAAATCAAGCCAAACCGTCATGCCGCCGCGATGTGGACGGTGCGCAAGCGCAGCAACCGCCCTTACCCAGGGCGCGAGCTGATAGTCTTCGCTCCATTGGCCTCCTACGAAGCCTAGATGGATCATCGTCTCCATTGCCGACTCATAACCCTTGAGGCAGTGCTCAATGGTCGTGCCGTTCAACGCTCGATTGTTTACGTCAGGTGCTCCGGTCACTGCGGATTCGCGTCCCCTGTTGGTCTCAACTTTTAACAGGTCATCCAAGGCAATACGGTATTTGCGATCTGACAGATACTTTTTTAAACTTGTTACAGCGGCTTGCGTCGAAATTGGGTGTGGTCGAGAGAACTCTTCAAGTGCCATAACCTTTTCGCCGATCAACTGGAAAAGTGAATCTGCATCGGCAACCCTGACTAGCGTAGCGCCTTTGCGAGCAATAAGGTCAACTGCTTTCTCACTGGGGTTTCCGCGGCTTGCCCAGTAGGTCGAGAATCGGCGGTAGGGTGCACGGATCATGGCTGCGCGTAACGCTTCGTCCCAATCGGCCGACCAGCCCGCTACGATAAGGCCGAACTCATCGAAGACGCGCTCAAGCAATTTGTTGAACTGCACAGGGTATTCGGCAAGTTCTTCAGGTGTGTTCCTGATTCGCGTATCGAGATAGTCGCCGTGAATTTTGACAATGGTACATGGCGTATGAATGAGCGGTAGTGCGCCTTCAATTTGATCCGGTGTGCTGAGAACTGTAGGCTGAATGCCCACGTCGTGAAGCGCTGTTTCAAGGAGCCTATCAAAGTTGGTAGTCAAAACCACGCGAACATAGCCCAACTTGATAAGGTCTGCAATTGCTCTATGTGCCTTGGTTGGCAATTTCGCGCCTTCTTCCCG
>JANMQR010000294.1:0-13439 GCA_031370625.1 Burkholderiales bacterium
GCAAAAAACCGCTCCGCCCATCCTACAAATTGCTCGCCAGTATTAGCGTTTAATGTGGATAGATTGGAACAATATGGCAGCCGATACACCTGAAAAAACAGCGTATTACGCCGCCGCCCTGCAACAAATCGTTGCTGCAAAAGCTGCGTGGCGTAAACACGCGCAATCGCTGACGTGGGAGGAGAAGGTGGCCTCGATTGAGCGGATGTGGGTGCGGGATAGAGAATTGAAAAACATTCGCGAACATAATGTTGTATCAATGAAAGAAAATTAACGTGAACGCAACCGCTGTTGATGACCGCCGACTGGACCGCCTGCGCTGGAAAGCGCGGCGCGGGTTGCTGGAAAACGACTTATTGTTGACCAAGTTTTTGAATGCTGAATTAACGAGTTTGAATGAAACGGAGTTGAATACGCTGGACCAATTGCTGCAGCTGGGGGACAACGATTTGCTCGACATACTGATGGGGCGAAAGCCCGCCGCTGATGAGCCGACAGCGAAGCTCGTCGGGCGAATCCAGAGCGCCTGAGAAAATCTTTAAAGCATTGAATTTTGTTGTGTTGCTTTAGCGCATTAAGCTTTAAGCGCATGAAGCGAACGAACTTTTTCGGAGAATAAAAGCATGGACGCAAAAGGTAAAGCAGTTCTGACGATGCCGGATGGCAAGTCGTTTGATCTTCCGGTGTACGGCGGCTCGCATGGGCCTGATGTGATTGACATTCGTAAACTCTATGCGCAGACCGGCATGTTTACCTATGATCCTGGCTTCATGTCCACCGCGTCGTGCAACTCGAACATCACTTTTATCGACGGCGACAAGGGCGAGCTTTTGTATCGCGGCTATCCGATTGAACAGCTCGCCACGCAATGCGATTTCATGCAGGTATGTCATCTGCTGTTGTATGGTGATTTGCCCGATCCGGCGCAGCGCAAAGATTTCGTCAGCCGTGTAACCAATCACACGATGGTGCACGAGCAGATGCAATTTTTCTTGCGCGGTTTCCGTCGCGATGCGCATCCGATGGCAGTCATGACCGGGCTGGTGGGCGGCATGTCTGCGTTCTATCCCGACTCAATGAATTTGAATGATGCCCATCAGCGCGATATTTCCGCGATTCGTTTGATTGCGAAATTGCCGACGTTAACCGCGATGGCCTACAAATACACGGTTGGCCAGCCGCTGGTTTATCCGCGTAATGATTTGTCGTACACCGCCAACTTTATGCAGATGATGTTTGCGGTGCCGGCGGAGAGCTACAAGGTAAACGAAGTTCTCACACGTGCGCTGGATCGCATTTTTATCCTGCATGCTGATCACGAACAGAACGCATCAACCTCCACTGTGCGTCTGTGCGCATCGAGTGGTACGAATCCATTCGCCGCGATTGCGGCGGGTGTGGCGTGTCTGTGGGGCCCCGCGCACGGAGGTGCTAATGAAGCCGCGCTCAATATGCTTTACGAGATTCAGCGCGATGGCGGTCTGCCGAAGATCGGTGAATTTATCGCCAAGGTGAAAGACAAAGATTCAAATGTTCGTCTGATGGGCTTTGGTCATCGTGTTTATAAAAACTACGATCCGCGCGCGAAGCTGATGCGGGAAACCTGTTACGAAGTGTTGAATGAACTGGGTTTGCAGGAGGATCCACTCTTCAAGCTTGCGATGGCGTTGGAAAAAATTGCGCTCGAAGATGATTATTTTGTCAGCCGCAAGCTGTACCCAAACGTCGATTTCTATTCAGGCATTGTGCAAAAAGCGCTTGGTATTCCAGTGCCGTTGTTCACCGCGATTTTCGCGCTCGCGCGCACGGTGGGCTGGATTGCGCTGTTGAATGAAATGATTGCCGACCCAGAGCAAAAAATTGGTCGTCCGCGCCAGCTTTATGTAGGATCAGTTCGCAGAGATATCAACAAGGCCAAACTTTAAACACCGTCATAGGCGGGCGTCTTGGGGCATAAATGCTTCGAGGTGCCCGCCAAATAAGGACTCTCGTTTTTTATTTTGCGATAGTCTGAACAAAATACAGTCAGTACAAAAAAGCCTATGTGGGCAAATGAGGTCACAACTATGATGCGCGATTTCCAGCAATCTTCGTTATTCTTCGGCGCAAACGCGCCCTATGTGGAAGAACTCTACGAGCAGTATTTGCTCGATCCCGCGTCAGTACCTGAAGGCTGGCGCAAGCAATTTGATGCACTGCCGAATGTGGCGGGCAATGCTGCGAAAGATGTTGCGCACACGCCTGTGATTGCGGCGTTCGCAGAGCGTGCCAAGGCGGGCGGCGGGCGGGTGGTGTACGTGAGCTCTCCTGCTCAAACTGGTACCGCGGGCGGCGGCGCAACGTCGGGTGCAGCGATGGGTGCCACCACGGACGAATACAAAAAATCATTCAAGGTTTTGCAATTCATCCGCGCGCATCGCGTACTCGGCTCGCGCCATTCTTCGCTCGATCCGTTGAAGCGCAGCGAGCGCATGCCTGTGCCGGAATTGGAGTTGAGTTATTACGGTCTGACTGACGCTGATCTGGAAACCGAATTTGGTTTTGGTTCATGGCAAGGCCAGATCGCGGGCAGTAAAGAAAAAGCGAAGTTAAAAGATATTGTCGCGGCGGTAAAGCGCACCTATTGCAGCTATGTCGGTGTCGAGTACATGCACATTTCGTCGACTGAGCAGAAGCGTTGGGTGCAAGGCAATTTTGAATCGATTCAATCGCAGCCCAGTTTATCGACGGAAGAAAAACAATTTTTGCTGGAGCGTTTGAGCGCAGCAGAAACCCTCGAAAAATATTTGCATACTCGCTATGTGGGACAAAAACGCTTCTCGCTTGAAGGCGGCGAAAGTGTGATTCCGCTGCTGGATGACATCATTCAAGGCGCGGGAGAGAAAGGTGTACGTGAAGTCGTGCTCGGCATGGCGCATCGCGGGCGCTTGAATGTATTGGTGAATAGTCTCGGCAAATTGCCTGCGGATTTGTTCAGCGAATTTGAAGGCAAGCACGCGCACGAGCTGGGCTCGGGCGACGTAAAATATCATCAGGGCTTTTCCAGCGATATTCAAACCAAGGGCGGCGCGGTGCATTTGACGCTCGCGTTTAATCCATCGCATTTGGAAATCGTGAATCCGGTTGTGGAAGGTTCTGTGCGCGCGCGTCAGGTTCGTCGCAACGATATTGAAGGCAATGAAGTCATGCCGATTTTGCTGCACGGCGATGCCGCGTTTGCAGGGCAGGGCGTGGTGATGGAGACGATGGCATTATCACAAACCCGCGGCTACAAAACCGGCGGCACGCTGCATATCGTGATTAACAATCAGGTTGGATTTACCACTTCCGATACCCGCGACACACGCTCATCCTTGTATTGCACCGACATCGCCAAGATGATCGAAGCACCGGTGTTCCACGTGAATGCAGACGATCCGGAATCAGTGTTGCTGGTTGGTCGCATTGCGCTTGAATACCGCATGAAGTTTCATAAAGATGTGGTCATCGACATGGTGTGCTTCAGAAAGCTCGGTCACAACGAGCAAGATGAGCCATTCGTCACGCAACCATTGATGTACAAGAAAATTGCGCAGCATCCCGGCACCCGAAAATTGTACGCAGATCGCCTTACCGCTGACGGCACCGTGAATGCGACGCACGGCGATGATCTGGTCACCAACATTCGCGCACGGCTCGATGCGGGCAAGAGTACGAATACTAAAATTTTGTATGGCATCAAACCGCCACTGGCCGTGGATTGGGCACCGTATCTCGGTAAGGATTGGCGTCAACCGGTCGATACACGCGTGCCGCTCACGCAATTGCAAATGTATGCCGAGCGTTTGACGCAGCCGCCATCTGATTTTAAATGCCACATGTCGGTTGATAAGTTGCTCGAAGTGCGCCGCAAAATGGGCCGTGGCGAGCAGCCGCTCGATTGGGGCATGGCCGAGAATCTGGCATATGCATCGCTGGTCGCTGGTGGCCACCCGATTCGCTTGTCCGGTCAGGATTGCGGTCGCGGCACCTTCGCGCATCGTCATGCGGTGTTGCACGATCAGAACCGTGAAAAATGGGACTCCGGTATTTACGTGCCGCTGCAAAACATCCAGGAAAAGCAGGGCACATTTTTGGTGATCGATTCTTTGTTGTCCGAAGAAGCCGTGCTCGGATTCGAATACGGTTACGCGTCTGCCCAGCCGTTTGAACTGGTGATTTGGGAAGCGCAGTTCGGTGATTTCGCCAACGGGGCGCAAGTCGTGATTGATCAATTTATTTCGTCGGGTGAATCAAAATGGGGCCGCTTATGCGGGCTCACAATGTTCCTCCCGCATGGTTATGAAGGTCAAGGGCCGGAGCATTCCTCGGCGCGCCCTGAGCGCTTCTTGCAGCTATGTGCTGAGCACAATATGCAGGTGGTGGTGCCCTCCACGGCTGCGCAGTTGTTCCACATGATTCGCCGACAGGCGCTGCGCCAAATGCGCAAGCCCTTGATCGTGATGATGCCCAAATCATTGCTGCGTAAAAAAGAGGCGACTTCACCGCTGGAAGATTTGGTAAACGGCAAATTTGAAGTGGTGATTGGCGAAACGGAAAAGCTGAACGCGAAGAACGTCAAACGCGTTATTTTCTGTTCCGGCAAAGTTTACTTTGACATCATTGCCGAACGTCAAAAACGTGCGATTGATGATATTGCGGTGGTGCGAATCGAGCAGCTTTATCCGTTCCCGCACGAAGAATTTGCCGAGCAAATCGCGTTATACCCCAATGCGAAATCGGTGGTGTGGACGCAGGAAGAGCCGGCCAATCAAGGTGCGTGGCACCGTATCCAGCATTACTTGAAACGCGGCATGCGTGCAGATCAAACGTTGACGAATGCACTGCGTCCGTCTTCTGCGTCGCCAGCGGTCGGTTATCTCGCCAAAAGCAATGAGCAGCAAAAAGCATTGGTCGAGAGCGCGCTCAGTTTGGAAGCGAAAACTGACGATGCGCTTAATAAAACGGCGCCGCTCAAAACCGTTGCCGCTATTGCGAAAAAATAATCTTTTGGTGAAACCTGAATCTGGTCGATCTCACCAACATACAAAAATCAGCTAAATCAGCTCGAAGGAATAAAAATGTTAATCGAAGTCAAAGTCCCAACCCTCTCAGAATCCGTATCTGAGGCCACACTTGTTACATGGCACAAGAAAGTGGGTGATACGGTCAAGCGCGATGAAAATCTGATCGATATTGAAACTGATAAAGTGGTGATGGAATTGCCCGCCCCTGCGGATGGCGTGATTACCAAAATTATTCAGGGCGATGCGGCCACCGTGGCATCAGGTGAAGTGATTGCGATGATTGATACCGAGGCCAAAGCATCGGCTGGTGCCGCGCCTGCGGCCGCCCCTGAGGCTGCCTCTGTAGCCAAACCCGCTGCTGCGACTGTCGCCGCCGCACCCGCGATGAGCCCCGCTGCTGCGAAAATCGCTGCCGAAAACAATGTGGCTGCAGGAGATGTTGCTGGCACGGGCCGTGGTGGTCGTGTGACGAAAGAGGATGTGGTGAATAAGGTTGCTGGTGCGCCAGCATCAACGCCCGCTGCAGCCTCAGTTGCCAAACCTGCAGCCGCACCAGCCGTAGTCATTCCACAAGGCGACCGAAGCGAGCAACGCGTGCCGATGTCGCGCCTGCGTGCCCGCATCGCCGAACGCTTGGTGCAATCGCAAGCCACCGCTGCTATTTTGACGACGTTTAACGAAGTCAACATGGGCCCGGTGATTGCGTTGCGCAACACCTACAAAGACAAGTTCGAAAAAGAGCATGGTGTAAAGCTGGGCTTCATGTCGTTCTTCGTTAAAGCCGCTGTACACGCGCTGAAAAAATATCCAATCGTTAACGCCTCTGTAGACGGCAACGAGATCGTTTATCACGGCTACTACGACATCGGTATCGCGGTCGGCACCGAGCGCGGTTTGGTGGTGCCGGTATTGCGCGATGCGGATCAATTATCGATTGCCGGTATTGAGAAAAAAATCGGCGAGTTCGGTCAAAAAGGCAAAGACGGCAAACTCACAATTGAAGATTTGACCGGCGGCACGTTTTCGATTTCGAACGGCGGCGTATTCGGCTCGATGTTATCCACGCCAATCATAAACCCACCGCAGTCCGCCATTCTTGGCGTACACGCGACGAAGGATCGCGCGGTCGTCGAGAATGGTCAAATCGTGATTCGCCCGATGAATTATTTAGCCATGAGCTACGACCACCGGATTATTGATGGTCGCGAAGCGGTACTGGCGCTGGTGGCGATGAAAGAAGCGTTGGAAGACCCGGCTAGGTTGTTGTTGGATATTTGAGTATGTCTTCATGCGCTTGAGTTTCGTAGGTCAGGTTGCGCAGCTACCTGACGGCTAACGTAAATGAGGTTTTCGCAAATTGAAATTGCCAGGTCGCCTCATTTGCCAACCCCGAACCTGACCTACCGAAAAATTGAAGTTAAAAATATTGAAATGGCGAAATCAAAACTACGGCCGCAGCAATGGCTCAAACAGATTTTCTTCTTCATCGTTGGCGCTTTGCTGACAGGATTTCTCACTGTGTTTTTCGCCAAATTTCTCGGTCATTTCATCACGCCAAAGGTATCGGTTCCAGTCGGCGTCGGTTTGGCAGTTGCACTCACGTTGTGGTTCTCGCAATTAATTAAACAGCCCCCATTTGTTATTTCAGGCACATCGCCTTTTATCGCTGGATTTTGTGCTGCACTTGGGGTTCATGTTTCCCGGGTTTGGCTCTCGTAAATTCCGTTATTTAATTACAGGTTTTTAATTATGAATAAGCAATTCGATGTCGTCGTTATTGGTGCCGGCCCCGGTGGATACATCGCCGCGATTCGCGCCGCGCAGCTTGGCTTTAGTGTGGCCTGCATTGAAGGCTGGAAAAATCCAAAAGGCGAAATGGCGCTGGGTGGCACGTGCCTGAACGTTGGCTGCATTCCGTCGAAAGCGCTGCTTGAATCGTCGGAAAACTTTGAGAAGATTGAACACCGGTTTGGCGATCATGGCATCTCTACGGGCAGCGTGAAGATGGATGTGACGAAAATGCAAGCGCGTAAAGATGGCATCGTCGGCAAGATGACGAAGGGAATCGAATTTTTATTTCGCAAAAATAAAATCACGTGGCTGAAAGGATTTGGCAAATTCACTGGTAACGCCACCGCGTCCGCTGAAGGTTACGAAATAGAAGTGGCGAATGGTGATGCGAAAGAGATGGTTGATGCCAAACACGTCATCATTGCCACCGGCTCAAAGGCCCGGCACCTGAAGGGTATTCCTGTTGATAACGTAACGGTTTGCGACAACGAGGGGGCGCTGATTTTTTCTGCAGTGCCGAAGCGCTTGGGGGTAATCGGCGCGGGCGTGGTGGGCCTCGAGCTTGGCAGCGTGTGGCGTCGCCTGGGCGCGGAGGTGACGGTGCTGGAAGCGATGCCAACGTTCCTCGCGGCGACCGATGAATCGATCCAGAAAGAAGCATGGAAAGTATTCACTAAAGAGCAGAACATGAATATCAAGCTCGGTGTGAAAATCGGCAAGGTGACGGTGAAGAAAACTGGCATTACGGTTGAATATACCGATGAGCAAAACCTCGCGCAAAAACTCGAGTGCGATAAATTGATTATCTCCGTCGGGCGTGTCGCGAACACCGATATTTTAGGCGTCGATACGGTTGGTTTGAAGATGACGGATCGTGGCTTGATCGAAGTGGACGATCATTGCAAAACCAATCTGCCGAACGTGTATGCGATTGGTGATGTGGTTCGTGGCCCGATGCTGGCTCACAAGGCCGAAGACGAAGGTGTGGCGGTTGCCGAAATGATTGCGGGACAAAAACCGCACATTGATTTCAATACGATTCCGTGGATTATTTACACCTCGCCCGAAGTCGCCTGGGTGGGCAAGAATGAGCAGCAGTTGAAAGCCGAAGGTGTTGAAGTCAAGACCGGTCAATTTCCGTTTATGGCCAATGGCCGTGCGTTGGGGCAGGGCGAGCCGGGCGGCTTCGTGAAAATTATTGCGGATGCGAAAACGGATCGCATTTTAGGTGCGCACATTATTCATGCGCATGCGTCGGAATTGATTCAGGAGCTGGTAACGGCGATGGAATTCAAAGCCGCATCCGAAGACATTGCCCGCATTGTTCATGGCCATCCAACGCTGTCTGAAGTGGTGAAAGAAGCGGCGCTGGCGGTGGATAAACGTACGTTGAATATGTGATTGGTAGATTTACGAGAGCCAATATTGGTGCGCACTTTGAGGCAAAACTGCTTGATGAAGCCCGCCAATGCTAGTGTTTTGTTAAATTTACCTATACAGGCATGACTGCTCAATCACTCCCCAATATCTCCGGCGAAACCGGCGACGCCGAACTCATCGAGGCGGGTAATCCGCTGGAGTGGTATTGGAAATTTTCGCAGGCGAGTGATTTTGAATCCGATCCTGCGCAGTTGGTGGTGTTAAAACACTTGGATCGTTTGCACAACGACCTGGAAAAATATCGGCAGTACCGTCAAGGCCCGGTGAATCGGCTCGTCACCAATTTTGGTGGTGGCAAAAAACCACCACGCGGGCTTTATATTTGGGGCAGCGTCGGGCGCGGCAAATCGCTGATGATGGATGCGTTTTACAACGTGTGTACGCTGAAACGAAAGCGTCGCGTGCATTTTCACGAGTTCATGCGCGAGCTGCACGCCGAGCTGCAAAAGCATTCTGGTGAGGCCGATCCGCTGGACGGAATCTCGACCAAAATCTCGCATCAGTTGCGGCTGCTGTGCTTTGATGAATTTCATGTGAGCGATATTGCGGATGCGATGATTCTCGGTCGCTTGATGGAATTGCTGACCGACAAAGGCGTGGTGCTGGTGATGACCTCGAACTATCCGCCCGATGAGTTGTACCCGAATGGTTTGCAGCGTTCACGATTTTTGCCTGCCATTGAGATTATGAAACGCGAGTTGGAAGTCATTGAGATTGCGGGTGCGCGTGATCATCGTCGGCGAATTCTGGAATCGATGTCGGTTTATCACTCGCCGCTCAGCGAGGCCGGAAGGCAAGCGTTGGCGCGGGCCTTCGAGGCGATGTCGCGCGCGAGCTTTATGAGTGCGGGCACCATTTCGATTGGCGGTCGCGACATGGCCTACATTCGCCGCGCGAAAGGCGTGATCTGGTTTGAGTTTGATGAGCTGTGTGTGAAGCCGCGTTCGCAGATTGATTATTTAGCGCTCGCCAGCCAATACCACACGGTGCTGATATCAAATATTCCGCAGCTCCACGCAAAAAATCGCGCTGATGTGGTGCGCCGATTCACGTGGCTGGTGGATGTTTTTTATGATCAGCGTGTCAAACTGATTTGCAGCGCAGAAGTCGAGCCGGAGTTACTAGTGGTGGATGATCGTGTGTCCAGTACCAAAGCCGGTAAAGCGGATGCCGCAGAAGGTGGCGCATCACAAATGGTGTCCGCAGAATTCGCCCGCACCGCATCGCGCCTGCGCGAGATGCAATCGCGAGAATATTTTTCGCGCAAGCATGCATCGGCCGATA
Source organism: Burkholderiales bacterium (assembly GCA_031370625.1). GTDB lineage: Bacteria > Pseudomonadota > Gammaproteobacteria > Burkholderiales > Usitatibacteraceae > UKL13-2. The sequence goes on from JANMQR010000294.1 coordinate 9,561, forward strand.
ATCCGGCGGTGATGAAAATTAGTTAATTGTTCCGATCAGTTCGCTACCGAGAGAAAATATGTCCACATTTCGCGGGTTGTTACTCAACAAATCAGATGCTGCCGACGGTGCAAAATTCAGCGCGGCTGTCACCGATATTCCCGTTGCTGACTTGCCGGTGGATGGTGATGTTGTTGTCCGCATCGACTATTCCACACTGAATTACAAAGACGGTTTGGCGATTGCCAATAAATCGCCGGTGGTGCGCAAATGGCCGATGGTGGCGGGCATTGACGGTGCGGGCATTGTGGAATCGAGCACGCATCCTGCATGGAAAACGGGCGACAAAGTTATCCTGAATGGCTGGGGCGTTGGTGAAAATCATTGGGGCTGTTTGGCCACGCACGCGAAGCTGAAAGGCGATTGGCTGGTACGCCTGCCCGATGCATTCACCACCAAACAAGCGATGGCAATTGGTACCGCAGGCTACACGGCTATGTTGTGCTGCCTGGCGTTGGAACGCCATGGCGTGAATAAATCGCAAGGCGAAATTTTGGTGACTGGCGCATCGGGCGGTGTGGGCAGCGTTGCCATATCGATCTTGTCGTCTTGGGGCTATGACGTGGTGGCCTCAACCGGCAAATTAAACGAAAGCGAATATTTGAAATCGCTCGGCGCGAAAGAAGTCATTGATCGCGCTGCACTTTCCGCCGTCGGCAAGCCACTGCAGAAAGAACGCTGGGCGGGCGTGGTGGATTCGGTGGGTTCGCACACGCTCGTGAATGCGGTCGCGCAGACGAAATATCGCGGCGTGGTGGCAGCTTGTGGATTGGCGCAGGGCGCGGATTTCCCGGCGACCGTGATGCCGTTTATTTTGCGCGGCGTGGTGTTGGTGGGTGTGGATAGCGTGTATCAACCGATGGCAACCCGGCTTGATGCGTGGGCGCGGCTCGCGAGCGATCTGGATCGCGCGAAGCTTGATGCGATCACGACCACCATCAAATTAGGCGATGCGATTGCCGCTGCGGACGACGTGCTGGCGGCAAAAGTTCGTGGCCGATTAATGGTTGATGTCAATGCTTAAAATTTATCTAGCCTGTTTTTTTTGTGCACCCGCAATGAGAGTTAAAATTAACAGCGTAAATACAGGTGGGCAGATTTGCCGTCGACCGATTATTTTGCGGGTGAGCCATGAATTCCATTGAACACGCGTCCGAATTGCCACCTCTTGATCTCGACCTGACAGGATATTTCGCAGCGCTTGCGCCAGTGGACAACCCGGTTATCAACAGAATCAACACGCCCCAGCAGGAACAGAAATTAAGCGAGGAAGCTGTGATTGGAGAATCGAAGCTGACCAGTAATGGTTTTTTCGTACGCATCAACGAGGCCGCGCCACGTCGCAAGCCGCGCAACACGCCGCCGGTGATTCTGGTGATCGAGGACGATGATACGACCGCAGCGGTGATTGTGAATGCGCTGGAGGCTAGTCATTACAAGGTGACTCGTGCCGCCAATCGACAACAAATTGTTGACGGTATGAAGCTGGCGCCAGACTTGGTGTTGCTAGACGTAATGCTGCCTGACGCGAATGGCTTTGACGTCCTTGCACGGATGCGTGGTGCGCGCGATTTTGCCGACACACCAGTACTCATGCTGACCAGTCTCGGTGCGCTGGACGACATCTTGAAAGGTCTGAAGCTCGGTGCCAACGGCTATCTCACCAAGCCCGCCAAATCAAAGGCGCTGCTGGACGCGATCAAGCAGGTTTTAGCGTAAACGTTTTGTAGTTTCGATCCCGTTTTTATATAAGAGGTTAGCCGATGGGCGCTTACCAGGATTTTTACGAGCAATCATTCTCCCATCGCGATGCTTTCTGGACGCGGGAGGCGGCTCGGATTGATTGGGTAAAACCGTTTAAACAAGTCTGTGATTTTTCGAATCCGCCGTTTGCGAAGTGGTTTGTGGGCGGCGAAACTAATCTTTGCTATAACGCGGTTGATCGACATCTTGCCAAGCGAGCTGACCAGAATGCACTCACGTGGATATCGTCCGAAGTCGAGCAAACGCGCACCTTCACATATCGCGAGCTATTTAATGAAGTGAATCGTTTCGCGGCGATTTTGAAATCGCTTGGCGTGGGCAAAGGTGATCGCGTATTGATTTACATGCCGATGATTCCTGAAGCCGTATTTGCGATGTTGGCCACGGTTCGAATTGGGGCGATTCACTCGGTGGTGTTTGGTGGTTTTGCGGCGGCATCGCTGGCGGCGCGCATCGATGATGCCGAGCCGAAAGTTTTAATCACGGCAGATGCGGGTTCACGCGGCGGAAAAATTATTCCGTTAAAACCGTTGACCGATGAATCGTTAGCACTCTCGAAATTTCCGCCCAAACATGTTGTGATTGTCAATCGCGGTCTCGACAAAGAAATGAAAACGCTACCCGGTCGCGACATGGATTACTTGGCGCTTTGCAGACGTCATGAAGGTGAAATCGTGCCCTGCGAATGGGTGGAGTCGTCGCACCCGAGCTACATTTTGTACACCAGCGGCACGACAGGAAAACCCAAAGGCGTGCAGCGCGATACCGGCGGATACGCGGTGGCATTAGCCGCATCGATGCCGAATATTTTTGACACGCAGCCGGGCGAAACCTATTTTTGTACATCCGATATTGGCTGGGTGGTCGGTCATTCCTACATCATTTACGCGCCGCTGATTAACGGCTCCACCACCATCATGTACGACGGTCTGCCGATTCGACCTGATGCGGGCATCTGGTGGAAAATTGTGCAGGATTACAAAGTCTCGACGATGTTCTCTTCACCCACCGCGATTCGCGTATTGAAAAAACAAGATCCGGCGTGGCTGAAAAAATTTGATGTATCAAGCCTCAGATATTTATTTTTAGCTGGCGAGCCGCTTGACCAGCCGACCAGCGACTGGATTGAAAAAGGTCTTGGTGTAAAAGTTATCGATAACTATTGGCAGACCGAAAGCGGTTGGCCGATTTTGTCTGCTGAGCCTGGCATTGAAGCGACAGCGCGCAAACTCGGCTCGCCCAGTTTTGCCAGCTATGGCTACAAGATGAAATTGAAACACGAAGAAACCGGCAAGCCGGTTGCCGCAAATGAGAAGGGTGTTTTGTGCATTGAAGCACCGCTGCCGCCAGGCTGCATGAGCACCATTTGGCGCGATGATGCGCGCTTTGTGAAAACTTATTTTTCCAGCTTTAAAGATGAACAGGTTTACACCACGTTTGACTGGGCCACGTGCGATGAAGACGGCTACTACTTCATCATGGGCCGCACCGATGATGTGATCAACGTCGCCGGACATCGTCTCGGCACGCGCGAGATTGAAGAAGCGATTCAGGCGCATGCCAACATTGCTGAGGTGGCGGTAGTGGGCGTTGCCGATGCGCTCAAAGGCCAAGTGCCGATGGTGTTTGCGGTGGTGAAAGATGTATCGAAAGTTGCCACACCAGAGCTTGCGGCCGCGCATGAAAAAGAAGTGATGGCGACAGTCGACAAAGAGCTCGGTGCGATTGGCCGACCTGCACGCGTGCATTTTGTGACGCTGTTGCCGAAGACGCGATCCGGAAAATTGTTGCGTCGCTCGATTCAGGCGCTGTGCGAAAAACGCGATCCGGGAGATTTGACAACGATTGAAGATCCGGCGGCGTTGGAGCAGGTAAGGGCGGCGGTTGCCTGAAGTTAGAATAGCAAGACCCAATAGGAACGGGCGTTTTGAGCCAATTTCCCGGATTCAAGTACGAGTCCCGACAAGTCAGGGTAGACGACTGAAGGGGTGATGAGCTGAACCGCGGTACCCTTTTGTTTCTGAGACGAAAGGACACAGCTATGAGTGGTTCAGCCCTCACCCTGGAAGAACGATA
>JANMQR010000296.1:0-10294 GCA_031370625.1 Burkholderiales bacterium
AGCCCATCGCGGTAACGCCGCCTGCGCCCATCAGTACCGCACCGACGATATGGTTGCGCGCATCAGCGACGTCACCAAACCCTTCCCAGCGGAAACGTCGGAACAAAATTGAATACGCGAATGATCCTGCAATCATGCCGAGTGTGCTGGCGATACCAAACGTGACGATCAATGATTTGTCGCTCCACAACATCAAGAGTTCAAGCGTATACGCGATGGGCGCGACAAAGGTGATCGATTCGGCTTGCTTTGAGTTCGTGCCAAAAAATACCGTTTCCAACGTATCGGGATTCTCACCATAACCGATGTGCGCGGTGATGTACCAGCCTGCTACTGCGGCCAAGCCATAGCCCAATCCACCGAGCCAGCCGTCAATACTTTTACGAAATTCCGCGCCCTTCACAACAAAAACAAGCATGCCAAGAGCGATCACGCCGGCCGCCGAAATTTGCGCGGTTTTTTTGTCAATGCCGGTCGCGGTGATGAGTGAACCTAAATCTTGCGTGGCAATTCCACGTGTTGATAAATCAACATTAATTACATCGAGATAACTCACCCGCCACACGCCAAACAAACCCTTCATCGTCATGTAAGCCGCGATGCCGAGGAATGCAAATACCACCAGCGATTTCACATTACCACCGCCGATACGCACCAGCGTGCGACTGCCGCAGCCAGACGCCAGCGTCATGCCTGCACCAAACATCAAACCGCCCAACAAATACGAAAGCCACGTTACGCTGGGCCGCACGTAAAACGATTTACCCAAATCGATCAACCCAAACGCATACAGCGCCTGCGCACCGATGATCGCAACCGCCATCGCCAACATCCACATGCGCATCCGCGTCCAGTCGCTCATGTTGACGATGTCGGAGACCGCGCCGAGCGTGCAGAATTGTGTGCGTTGCGAGATCGCACCGAGGATGAAGGCGACGCTGAAGGAAAGCCAGGCGACGGTTACGGCAAGATTGGAGGCGCTGTTCATATTGAATTATTTATTAAATGAGTAACGCCACAATTATGAAGCGTATCTCGTCGGATCAACCACCCCCGCCGCCGCAAATCCTTCTCGTCGCAAACGACAAGAGTCACACACGCCACAGGCGAGCCCGCTTGCATCAGCTTGATAGCACGAAACCGTCATCGCGTAATCCACGTTAAGCCTAGTCCCTTCGCGAACAATATCGGCTTTGGTCATTTTGATTATCGGGGTGTGAATGGTGATTGCGCCGCCCTCCACACCGGATTTGGTGGCGAGTCTCGCCATGGTTTGAAATGCAGCGATGTAGTCGGGCCGACAATCGGGATAGCCGGAATAATCGACTGCGTTCATGCCGGCGAAAATATCGGTGGCACCGAGTGTTTCAGCCCAAGCAAGTGCCAACGATAAAAAAATCGTGTTGCGGGCGGGTACATAGGTCACGGGGATGCCTGCGGTGGGCGCGGTTGGGACCGATGATGTTGGTACGGCGATATTGGTGTCAGTTAGCGCTGAGCCGCCCCAGCCGGTGAGGTCGAGCTTTAATATGCGATGCTCAGCCGCGCCGATGGCTTTGGCTACATTGGCGGATGCCACGAGTTCAGAGCGATGCCGCTGGCCGTAATCGAACGAAAGCGCGTAGGTTTCAAAACCTTGCTCTCGTGCGATGGCGAGAACGGTGGCGGAATCGAGGCCGCCTGAGACTAGGATGACTGCTTTTTTCATTTTTTAAATATGACAGTTACGGATTCAACAATTGATGTGGTGATGATGTAACCATCACCCTCTCTCCAACCTCTCTCCCATCAAGGGAGAGAGGCTTAACTTCTTGCGCCAGCAGGAAAATTTACTTATTTATTTAAACCCCACGCGTCTCACCCCAAATCACCTTATGCAACTGCACCTGCATGCGCACGGGCAGTTGATCGCGCAATATCCACTCGGCTAATTGCGCGGGGGATACATCGGTAAACGAGGGCGAAAACAATATGGGACAGATTTTATCGAGTGCTTTTTCCGCAAGCAGCGCTTTTGACCAGGTGTAATCAAATTCACTGGTGATCACGAATTTAACTTCATCTCTCGAATTCAAAAATGCCAAATTTTCCCAGCGGTTTTTTTCCATTTCCAGTGAGCCGGGCGTCTTGATATCCATGATGCGCGACACTCTTGCATCCACTTCTGAAATATCAATCGCGCCGCTGGTTTCGAGTGAAACTGAATAACCACCATCGCATAATTGTGTGAGCAAATTGAGGCAACTCTTTTGTGCAAGCGGCTCACCGCCGGTCACACACACATAGCGTGTTTGATATTTGGCGACTTCGGTCAACACGTCGGCAATCAGCTGTGTTTTACCTTCATGAAAAGCGTAGGCCGTGTCGCAATAGCCGCAGCGTAACGGACAGCCGGTGAGGCGTACAAATACGGTGGGGAGGCCGACGCGACTGGATTCACCTTGCAGCGAAAAAAATATTTCGTTAATTCTTATTTCGGCACGGCGTGGTATTGCCGTGACTGAAGCAGACGCAACAGATACGGACGAACGCTTACCTTCGGCGACGCGTGGAATGGCGGCAGGAATCGTTACGACAGACTTCATGAGAAATACCTACCTTCGCTGGACGAGACGCGTACGCGCTTTCGCGGCGGCTTCCGATGAGGGGAAGCGCGCGACGATATCTTCTAATGTATTGCGGGCTGAACCGTTGTCACCCGTTTCTTGTTGGACGCTGGCAATGGCGAGTAATGCATCCGGTGCCTTTGCCGACTCAGGATATTTTTTTAACAAACTTTCTTGCATCGAGCGTGCGTTCGAATAATCTTTCAAGTTGAAATACGCAATGCCGATCCAATACTGCGCATTCGCCACCAGCTGACTCGTGGGGAAATCTTTTGTGAATGTTTCGAAAGCGCGAATTGCACCAATGTAATCATTGCGACGAAATAAATTCGAGCCGACATCGTAAGCTTTATTTTCTTGATCGCGCGTATAGGTGGGCGCACTGCGATTTCCATTTCCCTGCGGACCTGCTTGAATGGCCGGTTCTTGGCTGGTTGGCGTGCGGAAGCTCACCGACGCTGGCGGCGCAATGACGGGAACCGCGTTGGCGAGACCGCCGCCGGTTGTCACCGATTGAGACGATCCCAAACCGCCGCCTGGTGGCGTAACCGGGGGCTGTGCGCCAGTGGGCTGGGGCACATCACCCACACCCTCTAGCTTGCGGAGGCGCGTATCAATATCCAGATAAAAGTCTTTTTGGCGTTTGCCGAGCTGTTCATTCTGATTCGTCAACACTTCAACCTGGCCACGCAGCTGTGCTAACTCGACATTCAGCTTCTCAATCTGATTGAGCAACTGTAGGATGCCCAGATTCTTGATCGACTCATCCAGTTTCTGAATTCGCAAATCGGTGTCGACATTTTGCGCACGCAAAGCCTTGATGTCTTTGCGTGCTTCATCATCATCAAACAATCCGGCGGTGGCACTGAAGCTCAATGGGAAACTCAGTGCCACCGCAATCATCGCAAGTGATAATTTTGACGGGTAACGAATCACATTAAATCCTGACAATTTGATTGCTCGCGCTTCGATTACTCACCATCATAAACAATTTCAACACGACGATTTTGTGCCCAAGCTGCTTCATCGTGCCCGTTCGAGCGCGGCTTGTCTTCGCCAAAGCTCACCGTTTCGATGCGGTCTGCGCCAACACCTAAAATCGTGGTTGCACGGCGCACAGCTTCACCACGGCGCTGACCCAGTGCCATGTTGTACTCGCGCGAACCGCGCTCGTCCGCATGACCTTCCAGACGAATTTTACGGCCGCGATTGTCGTTCAAATATTTTGCGTGTGCCTGAATGACTTCAGTGAATTCGCTTTTCACGGTGTCTTGGTTATATTCAAAATAAATAACGCGTTTGGACAAAATATTGTTCGGATCCTTTAGCGGATCGGTTTTGCCTGTCACAGAGGTGCTGGGTACGCCGGTGGTGCTGGGTGTTGAGGTGGAAGCAGCGGGTGCCGAAGTATCCGTGACCTTCACGTCTTTGCCGCCGTCTTTGCTTGCACAAGCTGACAGCAACACCGCTAAAGCACAGCCAATAAGAACTTTTTTCATTTTACATCTCCTTGAAATAACAACTAAACCGGGAACTCTCTAAGCGAAAAACTGGCGGGCTAAGCATCGAACAAAACGCTACTGACTTTGCCAATAATTATGCGCTACAGATAGGTATGAAACTCTACTAAGTTTTTACTGGTTTTTTACGATAGGCTCGTGAGTGTTGCTATTTTTATAAACTAATTTTTTGCTAAATTTTGCTACAGCAAAGTGCGTTTTATTTAACCGCGCCAGAACCTTGCGATGTTCCATAAGGTCCCCACGCTGGCTCGCGCACATCGCCTGACTGCGAAGTCAGTTTTGACTTCACGCGGCCGTCAATGGAAACAGAGCCCAGCGCACCGCGTCCGCCAGATTTTGATTCATACAAAATGGTACGGCCATTCGGCGAAAAGCTTGGGCTGTCATCCAACGGGCCTTCGGTCAAAACAGTGACTTGATTGCTGCCGAGTTCAAGGGTGGCGATCCGTAAACGGCTGCTGCCATCGCGGCTCACAAATGCAATCAGTTTTCCATCGCTGCTCACGCGCGGATTCACGTTGTAATTGCCCTCAAACGTCAGCCTCGATGGTGAGCCACCCGATGCCGAAACTTTGTAAAGCTGCGGGCCACCGGAGCGATCAGACACGAAAATGATGTTGCTGCCATCGGCCGTGAACGTGGCATTGGTATCAATCGAATTACTTTGCGTAACGCGTGTGGCGTCGCCACCCGAGGCGGAGATTACGTAAATCTGGCTCACGGAATCTTTCGATAGCGCGACGACCAATTTTTGCCCGTCGGGCGACCAATTGGGCGCGTAATTATCGCCTTTGAAATTCGCCACAGTTTTGCGTTGGCCGGTGGAAAGATCTTGCACAATCACGGTAGATTTGCGGCTCTCAAACGACACATACGCGATCTTGTTTCCATCCGGCGACCACTTGGGCGAGCGGATCGGCTCCTGCGAAGCCAGCACCGTTTGCGGATTAAATCCGTCGGCATCGGCAACCTGCAATTCAAAGCGGCTGCCACGCTTCAACACATAGGCAATCTTGGTGGAGAACACGCCTTTTTCGCCGATCAGTTTTTCGTAAATCTCATCCGAAATTTTGTGTGCCGTGGCGCGCAATTGTGAGGCCGTGACGGTATAAGAAATACTCGTCAACTGGTTTTGTTTGGCAACGTCAAACAACCGGAAACGCACTTCAAACTTGCCGTCCGCAGCGGGGCTGATCGAACCGATCACCAGTGCCTCGGAGCTGCGCGACGACCAATCTACAAAATTCACTTGGCTGGGTTCAGACGGCAATTGCGATATGCCAGTTGTATTTACCATCTTAAACAAACCGGTACGGGTGAGGTTATTGATGATGACCGGTGTGATGTTTTGCGGCGCGGTCAGCTCATTGGCGAACGGCACAATCGCAATCGGGATTTGACGACCCGCGCTGGTGGTCACATCGATGATGAGTTGCGCGTTGGCGGCGCGGGTGCCGGTTAGCAGACACGCCAATAACAGCATGCACGCAAGTGTCGATTTGCCCAAGAGCGCAGCGAGTCGCCGAAAAGGCACATAGGTCGACGATTGCAAATTATGTAATCCCAAGGCAGAAAAGTCGCCCGAAAAAGTTTGAATATCTCGAATCATGGTTTACCGCTCGTGTTCGATATTGAGTATGAGAGTGCGGGTGGAGCCTAAAAGTTCCGGCCGTTCTGGCAGCGGCCACGTCTGAATTCCGTTAATCGCGCGCTCGATGGCCTCATCATACACGGGGTTTCCGGACGGCTTGACCACCTTCGCGTCGAACACTACGCCGTTAACCAGTAAGCGCAACTGAATTTGCACCTTCGGGCGGCCAACCACCGTGTCAGGCACATTCGCGCGGCTGCGAATCAAGGCGGCAATTTTTTGCGCGTAGCCATCGGCCGCCGCTTTTTGCGCAGCCTGCTGTGCGGCCCGCGCTTGGTTTTCACGTGCCTGCGATGCCGCCTGCTCTTCTTTTATTTTATTATCCAGCGCACGTTGATTTGCTACTTCATCACGCTGTTTTTTGAGTAGCTCTTCTTTCTTTTTGTCCTGCTCCTTCTTAACGTCTTCCGCTTTCTTTTTATCGGCCACTTCTTTTTCTTCGCGCTTTTTGCGCTCAGTGACTTCACGTTCTTGTTTCAATTTCAAATCGATTTCGGCCTTAGTTGGCTGTGGCGGCGCTTTCTCCACTTCGGGAGGAGGCGTTTTTTTTGCGATGGGTGGCTCGACCGGCGGCGGCGCTGTTGGTGTGGGTTCCGGCAGCGCGGGTGTGGGCGTAGGCGCTGGCGCATTGCGCGCTGGCGGCAGCGAATCCCACACTTCGGCCATCAGCGGCGCGGTCGGTTTGACCTGCCACGAAACACTAAAAATCAATATCGCAAAAAAAATGACATGCACCACCAGCGCCAGAATCAATGCCGGCACACGGCCCTGATCGTGACGTTTATCACTGCGCGCGTTGCGATTCTCTTTCGGGTCGCGCGGGGCAGGGCGTGGGGAGTAGGTGGCGGCCATGTTTATTGGTTTAACAACCTATGACAACGAAGCATTGACGCCCCGTCACCGGTCCCCGCGTCCCCGTTCGGGGATCTCCGTCGACAGGCGGTGACCCAATTATGTCGCGCATCACCACGTGCAAAATTGGGCTCCCGCCTGCGCGGGAGAGGGGTTTCTATTGAAGAATGCCTCAAGATATCTGTTAGCCAAATAAGCATAAAATATATACGAAGATGCCAATACTGACGGCCATCTTCGAGGTATTTACCTTGGAAATGCCCGCCAATGCTAGACTTTATATCGTACATTCTGTGCTTCGCCATAAGCCACAGCCGCACTCAAACACTCGGTTTCGCCAACAAACCAACGCGTTTAATTTGACCTTTTTGCAGGCTATCCAGCACCCGCAGCACATCTTCATACTTCAAATTTTTATCCGCTGAAATCACCACAGCTTGCTCAGGTTGCTTGGCTTGAATCGCGCGAATTGTGGGCAACAATTGTTCGCGCGATACTGGCTGCTCTTTGCCGCCTTGCTGACGATCCACCAATAGAATGCCGCCGGTTTTATTCAAGCGGACTTCCAGCGGCGCAATGCTCGGATTCAGCGCCTGCCCCACACTTGGCAAATCAATTTGCCCCGGCGTAATCACCTGCGCGGTCACCATAAAAATAATCAGCAGTACCAGCATCACATCGATGTACGGCACCACGTTAATTTCGGCAATCACTTTGCGCGGGCGGCGCATTCTGGTGTCAGCCATTTCAGGTCACCGCCTGGCGCTGCAAGATGTTGGAAAACTCTTCGATAAAACTTTCATATCGATTCGCCAGCCGATCAATTTCGGCGGTGTAGCGGTTGTAGGCAATGACCGCCGGGATCGCCGCGAACAGGCCAATCGCGGTCGCAATCAATGCCTCTGCGATGCCGGGTGCGACCTGCGCCAGCGTAGCCTGTGCGACATTCGACAAGCCGCGAAATGAATTCATGATGCCCCACACCGTGCCCAGCAAGCCGATGTACGGACTCACTGAGCCGACCGTAGCCAGGAACGACAAATGTGATTCCAGATAATCCAGCTCACGCTGAAAATTCGCCTTCATCGCGCGCCGCGTGCCATCCATCAACGCGCCAATATCGGCACCTGCGCGCGTTTTCAATTTCAAAAATTCCCGAAATCCTGCCTCAAAAATGCGCTCCATCCCGGCCGTTTCGTATTTGCCTGAACTGGCGGATTGATACATGCCGATCAAATCGGTGCCGCTCCAAAATTCACGCTCAAAATCTTCCGCCTGTTTTTTGGCGCGGCGCACCGTGAATAATTTAACGAAGATATACCACCACGACATCAGCGAGGCGAGCACCAAAATCCCCATCACCACTTTGACGGGAATTGAAGCCTGTAGCACCAGCGCCAGTACGCCCATTTCCTGCGAAAAATTTAACAAGTCGCCTCCATCTTTCTTTTCAGATCCGCCGGAATTTCCAGCGGCTTAAAATTATCTGCTGATACGGAAGCCACCGTGACGCGTGCCTTAACTAAAATCTCTTCGCCACGGCGAATCTCTTGATGGAAAATGCAGCGCACGCGACCCATCGTTTCAATCGCCACCGTGACTTCCAGCGCATCATCGATTCGCGCGGGCTTCACGTAATTAATCGTGATCTCGCTCACCACCCACAGCATTTTATGTTTGCGTGTGAGTTCACCATTGTTAAAACCCAAATAACGCAGCCACTCGGTGCGCGCGCGCTCTAAAAAATGGATGTACCGTGCGTGATAAACCACGCCACCTGCGTCGGTATCTTCATAGTAAACACGTTGCGGAAAAGCGAACACAAAAAGATCCGTTTGCTGGGCATTTTTTAGTGTTAATTTCGCCATGTTTTTTTCGTGGAATTCTTTATCTGACAAATCTGGCTAGAAAAGTTCCGGCAGGTTAGCACTCGCGGGCCGCACGATACCGAAATGTTGATACGCCAACAGTGTCGCCATTCGTCCACGCGGCGTGCGTTGCAAATATCCTTGCTGGATCAAATACGGTTCCAGCACATCTTCAATCGTATCGCGCTCTTCACCAATGGCTGCCGCTAAATTTTCCACACCAACTGGGCCGCCATTAAATTTTTCAACGATGCACAGCAGCATACGGCGATCCATTGTATCGAGCCCAATCGCATCAACATCCAGCATCTTCAACGCCGCATCGGCGATCTCTTTATCCACCGTGCCGTCGCGTTTTACCTCCGCAAAATCGCGCACGCGCCGCAGCAGCCGATTCGCAATCCGCGGCGTGCCGCGCGAGCGCAGCGCAATCTCGTGCGCGCCATCTTGCGTCATCTGCACTTTCAATAATTCAGCGGACCGCGTCACGATCAATTGCAATTCTGCGGGCGAATAAAATTCCAGCCGCGCCACGATACCAAAACGATCCCTCAACGGATTCGTCAGCATGCCCGCCCGCGTGGTCGCGCCCACCAGCGTGAACGGCGGCAGATCGAGTTTCACCGAGCGCGCCGAGGGTCCTTCGCCGATCATGATGTCGATCTGATAATCCTCCAGCGCGGGATACAAAATCTCCTCAACAACCGGATTCAGCCGATGAATTTCATCGATAAACAAAACATCGTGCGGCTCAAGATTCGTCAACATCGCCGCCAAATCGCCCGCGCGCTCCAGCACCGGGCCGGAGGTCTGCTTCATGTTCACACCCATCTCGCGCGCAATGATGTGCGCCAGCGTGGTCTTGCCCAGCCCCGGCGGGCCGAATAGCAGCGTGTGATCCAGTGGCTCTTTACGATTACGCGCCGCCTCGATAAAAATTGATAACTGACTGCGAATTTTTTCTTGCCCGATATATTCGTTCAGCTGTTTCGGCCGAAGTGCACGCTCTTGCACTTCCTCAAGCGAGGAAGCTTTATCAGCAGTGATGATGCGGTCTGGTTTATCCGCAGTGAGGCCGGTGGTGAGATGATCGGGTTCTAGCATGCCTCGATTTTACGATGCTTTCGCAAGCTTCCGGCGAATGTAGAGCGTTTTGTCGACGATCGCGACTACCTTGTCGTCTGCACCTACAACGTTAATCCGATAAGTCGGCTCAAATTTTTCGCCAGCCGCCGTCTTCTCGCGTATCTCTGCCAGCCGCTCGTCGGTCAATGTGAAATGTGCAAACACGGTACCTCGCCCCGGACTCACAAACTGAATATTCGCCGACTTGTCCCACACCACATATTCGCCGCCGAGCACGTTCAGCAGCATCAACATATAAAACGGATCCGTCATCGAAAACAAGCCGCCACCAAAATGCGAACCCACATAATTTTTATTGCGCAGCGATAATTTCATCCGAATAGAAACCTCTCGCCAGTCAGCAGAAATCCGCAAAATATGAACCCGCATCCCCCAAAACGGCGGCCAGCAATTCATGACGATTCGGAACAAGCGAGGGCCGATTTTGATGCGGCTGTAGAGGCCTTGTTTGGAGGAGGACATTATTTTTTAAAATGAAAGGCTATTATTGGCGCGGGTTTTGGGCAGATTTCCCGGATTCAAGTACGAGTCCCGACAAGTCAGGGTAGACGACTGAAGGGGTGATGAGCTGAACCGCGGTACCCTTTTGTTTCTGAGACGAAAGGACACAGCTATGAGTGGTTCAGCCCTCACCCTGGAAGAACGATA
>JANMQR010000308.1:0-23781 GCA_031370625.1 Burkholderiales bacterium
CTGCGCAACAATTCTCAGTGAGGTATTCAATCAAACCAGTCATGGTTGAAAAATTGGCTGAATAAATAATCGAGCGTCCATGCGGTGTAGCGTTCGTCAGACCCGCATTAGTCAATTCTTTTAAATGAAATGACAGCGTCGCATTCGCGAAATCAAGTTTTTCCGCAATCGCGCCCACCGGTAAACCCCGCGGTCCGGTCTCGACCAACAGTCTGAAAATTGCCAGACGCGATTCCTGCGCAAGTGCGCTTAAAGCAGCAAGGATTAATTTTGTTTCCATATTTCTAGTATTATCGAAATAACGAACAACGTCAAGTGTTTTTTGAGTGTTTTGGCCTACGATTAGATTTTCCGAACTGACGTAGAATGTTCAAATAGGTATCAAATTCGAAACTAGTTCATTTTTGGCTTGTCACATGCGCATGACGTTTTTACGAAAAGCATTGTTGATTTGGATGGTCGCGTGGCTGCCGTTTGCTGGAGCCGTCGCGGCCGTCATGCCGATTACGGGTACCCCAGCACCAACATCGTTAACGGTAAAGTCGATGTTGGAAGTCGACGCTGGTTCGCAAATAGAACCGTCAAGCGAAGAATTTTCGATGCCCTGCCACAATAAAGGCGTGAGCGGAAAATCATCGCTTGGGCAAGGCTGTAGTCACTGTGTTCTTTGTCACCTTGCGGGGGCCTTGGCACTTGGCAGCATGCCGGTCATGCCACAAGTCGCACCGTCCCACATTTTCGACGCGAGCCCGTTACTGCCGCACCCCTCATTCGTGCCTGATCTTCCCAATCCACCTCCGCGTCCCTCCCTCGCCTGAGCGCGAGGGTCTTCGCTAGCCAGTTCGCACAAGTATTCTCATATCGAGGCGCCCACCCAGTGTGCGCACATACGACGTTGGCAAGCGGAAAGACTCCTCGCAACTTTCGTTTTAGTTATTCGAAAACCGCGAGAAGAGAGCATATGAAACTCATTATTAAAACTGTCGCTGTGTCAGCCGTGTGCTGCGCGAGCGTGGGCTATGCATTTGCTGCCGCCGATCCTGCGGCAGTAGATTCGGCAACGCCATCAACACAATACCAGTCGCCGTTCAAAGACTACCGTCCGCTCGGCGACGACAAGCGCACGCCGTGGCGAGATGCCAATGACGAGGTGGGCAAAATCGGCGGCTGGCGCGTGTATCTGCGCGAGTCGCAAGAGGCAAACAAAGCCGCGCCCGCGTCGACCCCTGTGCCAAAGCCGACGCCGTCCGCGCCTCTGGTTGCTCCGGCTAAATCGCCAATGCCAGACAAACCCAAGCCCAGCGAACATGCTGGTCATGGTCAGCACAAATAGGGCACCAATATGAAAACATCTACTTTGCAGTGGGTTGCATTCTTCAGGGAATTTAGCTCATCTTCGCGTCGCAGTTTTGCCCTGCTGCTGGCTACCGCTGCGCTCGCAGGATGCGCCTCATTTACACCTGATGGCGGCTTTCGCAGCATTGAGCAGTCGACCCAAAAAACGATTGGCGAAGATGTCGCTTGGGCGCGCACCGATGCTGACCGTAGCGCGATTGATGTACGTGTGCGCGAGCTGCTGAAAAAGCAATTATCGATAGATGATGCGGTGCAAATTGCGCTGTTGAATAATCGCGGGCTACAGGCGTCGTTTTTTGAATTGGGGATTTCAGAAGCCGACTTTGTAGGCGCGGGTAGATTACCCAATCCGCATTTTTCCATGACGCGCGCGCGGTTCAACGACGAATATACGATCGAGCAGGCGCTAACGTTCAATATATTTTCGCTGCTCACGATCCCGCTTCGTTCTGAAATGGAAAAGCGGCGTTTCGAGCAGACGCAGCGCATGATTGCGATGGAAGTCTTGCGTCTGGCTGCCGATACTCGCAAGGCATACATTCTCGCTGTGTCGGCGGAAGAAAATTTTCGGTACATGGAGAAAGTAAAAACGGTGGCGGAATCCAGCGCCGAGCTTGCGCGACGCATGGCTAGTGTCGGCAACTTCAACAAGCTTTCGCAAGCGCGGGAACAGGGCTTTTATGCGGACGCCGCACTGAACCATGCACGTGCCGCGCAAAACCAGGTTAGTGCGCGCGAGAAGCTGGTTCGATTGTTGGGGTTGTGGGGTGAAGATATCAAGTTCAAATTGCCGGAGCGACTCCCCGATTTGCCGGTGACGCCAGATGATTTGCCGAATGTCGAACAGCAAGCGCTCTCGCAACGTCTTGACGTGCAGGCGATGCGGCTGAGTTCTGAGTCGCTCGCGAAAAATTTGGGTCTATCGAAAGCCACACGCTTTATCAACGTGTTGGAAATTGGCCCCGTGCGGATTCTTGAAGGAGAGAAATCTGATCCCTACAAAAAAGGCTTCGAGGTGAGCCTGGAAATCCCGATTTTTGATTGGGGCACGACGAAGGTCGCGAAGGCAGAATCACTTTATATGCAATCAGTAAATAGTCTGGCGCAGGCGGCAATCAACGCGCGATCCGAGGTGCGTGAAGCGTACCAAGGCTATCGCGTGAACTACGATATTGCGAAGCACTATCGCGATGAAGTCGTGCCGATTCGCAAGCGCATCGCCGATGAAAATCTGCTGCGTTACAACGGCATGATCATCGGCGTATTCGAATTGTTAGCCGATGCGCGCGCGCAGATTACCAGCGTGAATGGCTATATTGATGCGCTACGCGATTTTTGGATTGCGAAAGCAGACCTCGATATGGCCATGATTGGCAAACCCAACATGACTCCCGCGAACGCAGGTGCGATGGCGACGGCTGATGCCGGCGCTGGTCATTGATAAAGGATTACAACATGACTTCAAGACGAGATTTTTTTAAAAATGCGGGCATTGCAGGTGCAGCCGTGGCGGCGGCTTCGGTGAGCCGTGTTGCCATGGCGGCGCTACCGGAGCCGATGATTCAAACCAAGGCGGACACCATGCCGCCGCTGGTGCCAACGAACGGTCGCCATTACAATGCGGTGGTCACGTTAAATGGCTGGACCCTGCCGTGGCGCATGAACAATGGTGTAAAGGAATTTCACCTGGTTGCAGAGCCTGTTGTGCGCGATATGTGTGAGGGCTTTAAGGCGCATCTGTGGGGCTACAACGGGCAAAGTCCGGGCCCGACTATTGAGGTGGTTGAGGGTGATCGCGTTCGTATATTCGTCACTAATAAATTACCTGAACACACCTCCGTACATTGGCATGGGCAGCGTTTGCCGAACGGCATGGATGGCGTAACCGGATTGAATCAGCCGGCGATTCAGCCGGGAAAAACGTTTGTTTATGAATTCGTGGCACGTCGTCCCGGCACATTTATGTATCACCCGCATGCGGATGAAATGACGCAAATGGCGATGGGCATGATGGGCTTTTGGGTGACGCATCCGAAGACTAAACATCCGCTGATTGATGAAGTGGATCGCGACTTCGTGTTCCTGCTCAATAGCTACGATATCGATCCAGGCGCTTACACACCCAAGATCATGACCATGCTCGATTTTAATTTGTGGTCTTGGAATAGTCGTGTGTTTCCCGGAATTGATCCGTTGGTAGTGCGCAAAAATGACAAGGTGCGGATTCGTATTGGCAACCTGACGATGACCAATCATCCGATTCATTTGCACGGTCATGAGTTCGTGGTGAGCGGCACTGATGGTGGCCCGACGCCAAAATCAGGACGCTGGCCAGAGGTGACTACAGACATCGCGGTGGGGCAAATGCGGCAGATTGATTTTCTCGCGGATGAAGAGGGCGACTGGGCGTTTCATTGCCACAAGAGCCACCACACGATGAATGCAATGGGCCACGATGTGCCGACCCTGATCGGTGTGGACCATCGTGGAGTTGCAAAGCAAATCACGTCGCTGATTCCGGATTACATGGCAATGTCGGAACGAGGAATGGCGGATATGGCGGAGATGCAAATGCCGTTGCCTGATAACACCGCGCCGATGATGACGGGTGAGGGACCATTTCAATCGGTGGAGATGGGCGGGATGTTCTCAATGCTCAAAGTGCGTCGCGATCAAAAATCGGGGGACTACAAAGACCCGGGTTGGTATAAACAGCCGCCGGGTACAACGGCCTATGAATGGACTGGCCCGTTACAAGAACCTGCGCGATTTAAATCTGAATTGACCTCAGCTTTTCGCATGCAGAACAAGCCGATCAAAGACGTTGAAGTTCAGGTGCGCAAACCCAATGCAAAATCTGGACATGCGGGTCATTGACGTATAACTTTTAAGGAAAAATATGAAGATATTAATCATTGTTTTGTGCGCGCTTTTTTTTGTTGCACCGATGCATTCATTTGCCCACGAAAAGCACGACGCAACCAAGAAGGTAGTGGCGGTCAAGAAGGAACAAAAGGAGTGGGGCATTGCTGGGGACAAGAAAGGCGTGAAACGCACTATTGCACTTTCAATGTCGGACGATATGAAATTCACACCAAATAAAATAGACGTAAAGCGGGGCGAAACGGTGCGGATAACGCTGAAAAATACGGGTGCACAGCTACACGAAATGGTGATTGGCACCAAGAAAGAGCTGGATGAACATGCCGCATTGATGGTGAAATTTCCGACTATGGAGCATGACGAACCATACATGGCACACATTGCACCTGGTAAAACGGGAGAGATTATTTGGACGTTTAATCGCGCGGGCGAATTTGATTTTGCGTGCCTAATTGCGGGTCATTATCAAGCCGGAATGGTCGGCAAGATTTATGTTGCGGCCAAATAAATCCTGAGTGTGCTTACATGCGCTTTGCTGTCTTACTGCTCGCGTTGTTGCCCCTGATTTGCTGTCCGGTTTGTGACCAGACTTGGGCGTGTGTGATGCTGGCAATTTGTATTGCGTTAGTTTCTTATATTGCATTGTCCATCGTTCATGAGCTTCGCGCGTTAGTTGCATTGGGGAGACATGAAACATGGCCAAAATAGCCAATTTTTGGAACAAGTTTTTTGCGGAATTTGGTGTAAAAATATACCAACGCCTGCGCGGTTACGCCAGCGCAGTTCATCATCATTAACAGGACATCAGAACTTATGAAAACTATGTTTAAAGCATTATTTGTAACACTGTCATTAGCCACAGCAAACGCAGTATTCGCCGGCACGCCGGCGGCTTCAACGGAAAAGCCGGCTGCGGCTGGCATTGTAGAAAAGAAGGCGATGACTGATGGTGAGATCAAGAAGCTCGACAAGGAATCGGGCAAAGTCACCATTAAGCACGGCGAGATAAAAAATCTGGATATGCCGCCGATGACCATGGTGTTTCGTGTGAAAGATCCGTCAATGCTGGAGAAAGTAAAAGTCGGTGACAAGATCAATTTCTCAGCTGACAAAATCAACGGCAATTTCACCGTAACTGAGTTTGAATCGGCGAAATAGCTGAAACAACTTCGCACAAACCAACTAGTCACCCAGAATTTTTGGGTGTAGCGCGCGTTGGATTAGCGACTTTTTAGCGGCAGATCTCTTGCTCGTGGCAGGGTGTGCTGATACATCTTGAGTGGCTGAGAGTGCATTGATGATGGGACATTTGGCCGCACGCCCATGCGTCCCACACGCTTGGATCAGCTCGGCGAGCGCGTGCTCCATTTGTGCGAGGTCTGCTAGCTTCATGCGAATCTGAATGAGTCGGTCTGCAGCAACTTTCCTGATAGCGCGACGATTTATCCCGTCATCTAGCGTGAGTAATGTGCCGATTTCGTCAAGCGTGAAGCCTAATTCTTGCGCGCGTTTGATAAATCGCACGCGGTCAACGATTTCAATCGGATAAGCTCTGAAAGTGCCCAAGTCGGTCTTGGGCACCGGAATCAGCTCTCTACGCTGGTAATAGCGAATGGTTTCGATGCCCACGCCCGCTGCTTTAGCGAGGCGGCCAATGGTGAGCGAGTTCATGTACATAGCCTTAAAAGACGTGGGGTATAGCCGAATGCCGAGTTTAAGCCATCAGCAGATAAATACCGCTTGACTCTGGGGTTAGGTACGGAGTTTATGATGGTGCTTAGTAAATCGCAATATTAATCGTTTGCTTGAAAAGGTCATCATGTCCCAACACAAAGCTGATATGCCCGAGCATGACCATGCAACCGAGTCGGATTTGAACGGCCACGCGGCTCCCAAGTCCTGCTGCGGATCGCCTGCGGCTGAAGCCGGTGCGGTTGACGAGAAGCCACACACTGACCCCGTATGCGGGATGAAAGCCGCAACCAACCCTGAGAAATCAGCAGTGGTTGATGATGTCACCTACTATTTTTGTAGCATGCGCTGCGTGGAAAAATTCAAGCTTGATCCCGCGCGTTATTTGCACCCTGAGCAGCACGCCGCCACCGCGCCACCAGTGGCAGCGGGGGCGATGTACACGTGTCCGATGCATCCAGAGATTCGCCAGGATCATCCCGGGAGTTGCCCGAAATGCGGCATGGCGTTAGAGCCGGAAATGCCGACGCTGGATGAGGGCGAGAATCATGAGTTAGTCGACTTCCGCCGCCGATTTTGGTGGACCTTGCCGCTGACGATTGTGGTGACGGTTTTGGCGATGTTTGGGCACCGGCTTGGCTGGATCGAAGGCCGCACCCAAAGCTGGATCGAATTGGCGCTAAGCCTGCCCATCGTGCTGTGGGCGGGCTATCCATTTTTCGAGCGGGGTGTGCAATCGATCGTGAACGCAAGCCCGAACATGTTTACCCTGATTGGGCTGGGAACGAGCGCGGCATTCATATACAGCGTAGTTGCGACGATTGCGCCTGGCATATTTCCCGAATCATTTTTTGCACATGGTCGTGTTGGCGTTTATTTTGAGGCGGCGGCAGTGATTATTTCGCTGACCTTGCTGGGCCAGATGCTTGAATTAAAAGCGCGATCACAAACATCGGCGGCGATTAAGTCGCTTTTGGGACTCTCGCCGAAAACCGCGCGCAGAATAAAGTCCGATGGCAGCGAAGAAGATGTGCCATTGAATAACGTGCATATTGGCGATAGTCTGCGTGTGCGTCCCGGTGAGAAAATTCCGGTCGATGGTGTGGTCACAGAAGGCAGCAGCGCGGTGGATGAGTCGATGCTAACTGGCGAGCCGATCCCCGTCACCAAGCGGGTTGGTGACAAGCTCATCGGTGCGACGATGAATAGCAACGGTAGCCTCGTGATGCGCGCTGAGCGGGTCGGTGCGGCGACCATGCTGTCGCAAATTGTGCAGATGGTGGCGCAAGCGCAACGCTCGAAAGCGCCGATGCAACGGATGGCAGATGTCGTATCCGGCTACTTTGTTGTTGCTGTGGTCAGCATTGCCCTGCTCACGTTTTTCGGCTGGGGATTTTTTGGGCCAGAACCGAGTTGGGTATTCGGGCTGATCAACGCGGTGGCGGTGCTCATCATTGCTTGTCCCTGCGCGCTGGGACTTGCCACACCCATGTCGATCATGGTGGCGACCGGCAAGGCGGCGACCCAGGGAATTTTATTTCGCGATGCTGCCGCAATCGAAAATTTTCGCAAAATTGATACTTTAATTGTCGATAAAACTGGCACGCTGACTGAGGGCAAACCTGGGTTCGAGCAGGTTATCGCGGCAGATGGATTTGTCGCCGACGAAGTGTTGAAATGGGCGGCCAGCCTCGATCAAGGCAGCGAACACCCGTTGGCCGATGCGATTGTTGCGGCCGCGCGAGCGCAAAATCTTGTTCTGGAGAAACCGGCGGAATTTGAATCGAGCACCGGCATTGGCGTACGTGGATCGGTCACTGGTAAAAAATTGGCGCTCGGCAATACTGCATTGATGCTGCAAGACAAAGTGAAAGTGAGCGCGCTCAGCACCAAGGCAGATGAGTTGCGTGAACAAGGTGCGAGTGTGATGTATCTGGCGGCAGATGGTGTGCTGGCGGGGATACTGGCGGTCTCAGACCCGATAAAGGCCACCACGCCGTCTGCATTGGCCGCATTAAAGGTGGCCGGTATTCGCGTCATCATGGCGACTGGTGATGGACTTAAAACAGCGCAATCGGTCGCGGTGCGGTTAGGCATTAGTGAATTTTATGGCGAAGTGAAACCGGCCGATAAATTGGCGTTGGTGGAGCGACTACAGAAAGAAGGACGCGTGGTGGCGATGGCGGGAGACGGCATTAACGACGCGCCAGCGCTGGCGAAGGCAGACATCGGTGTGGCCATGGGCACCGGCACGGATGTGGCAATGAACAGCGCGCAGGTTACCCTGGTGAAAGGCGACTTGAACGGCATTGCGCGGGCACGTGCGCTGTCGGTCGCGACCATTCGCAATATGAAGCAGAACCTGGTTTTTGCATTCTTCTACAATGCGCTCGGTGTACCACTTGCGGCGGGTTTGTTGTATCCGTTTACAGGATGGTTACTATCGCCGATGATCGCGGCGCTGGCGATGAGTTTGTCGAGTGTTTCCGTTATTTCCAACTCACTTCGTTTACGAAAGATTCCGATATGAAAAGTATTTTGTATGTGGCTTTGCTGCTACTTGCTACAGTGCCCACGGTCGCTTCAGCAGCTGAGGGCGACAAACTGAAAAAGGAACTCTCGGTAACCATCAAGCCCGGCAAAGTCCATGAAGAATGTGTCGAACTTAAATCCGGGACGACAGTTGCCTATCGTTTTAAGGCATCAAAGCCGGTTCCGTTCAATATTCATTTTCACTCCGGAACCGGCAAGGACGAGAAGGTTGAATATCCTGTCAAGCTAGATCAGGTGGACGCTGCTGAAGACGTTCTGAAAGTAACCGCTGACCAACACTATTGCTGGATGTGGTCAAACAAACGGGTGACGACCGAATCGGTGACGATTACTGGCATGCTGGAGAGTCAATAGAATACTGATCCGTATTTTAGTGTGGCTAATTTGACGCAAAATTCGCCGTTCCTTGATGCGCGAACCAAACGACGCGATCCAAACTAAACGTGACGATCTCCATGCCCAAATTGAAAATTTCCAACGAAACCGCACGCTTGATTCGTGAGCAGTTGGAAGCACTTTCGCTGCGTATTCCGCTCAAAGTCTGGATGGTGACTAGCGTGAGCGATGACGACTGGGAAGTGGTGTACGCGCACAATCGTGGCTACCCGGTTGAAGAGGGACAGGTGTTTCGTTGGCAGGATTCTTTTTGCTGCCGCATGATGGCCAACGAGGGCCCCCAATTTGCCAGTAATTCCAAGGATTGTGAGGCGTATCGAAATGCGCCGGTGGCCAAAATTCTGCCCATCACCATCTATATTGGTGTGCCACTTTACGGCGAAGGTAATCGCTTCATTGGCACGCTTTGTGGCCTCGATCCAAAACCCGAAGTGGTGGGCATTCGCTCTGCCGAGGGGCTCGTCAAGCGCACTGCAGATGTAATTTCAAAATTGTTGTCGATGGAAGTAAAGCTCGCCACGGTTCAATCACGCGCGATGCAGGTGGAAGACATTGCCTGGCGGGACGAAATGACAGGCCTCTTGAACCGTCGCGGGTGGAATCGGCTCGTTGAAGCAACCCCGTCAGCATCCGACAAATATGTGCATGCGGTGGTTCTGCTGGATCTGGACAAATTGAAACTGGTGAATGATGTGCAGGGCCATGCGGCTGGGGACAAATTAATTATCGCCACAGCGCGCGTATTGTCTGCCTCAATGCGCGGTGATGACGTGGTGGCCAGATTGGGCGGTGATGAATTTGGTATTTTGCTGCGTGGACTTTATCCACAGCATGCAAGCGATATCGCGGAGCGTCTTGCTACTGAGCTGGCTGCGGCCGATATTTCAGCCACGATGGGCTTCGCATCAATGCCGCCAAAGCACTCCATGGAAGCCGCTATCGAGGCGGCAGATCAAATGCTCATTGCGGGCAAGCAAAAACTCGCCAGGCAAGAGCGCTAAGCGGCGACTCTAAACGTCAAATTAATCCGTGAGTTGCCAAGCGCCGGATGGTGTCCCGATTTAAGCGGCCGCACACCATGAAACAACAAACGCGCTGCGCCACCGAAGACAATCGCATCGCCACCATCAAGTTGAATAGAGCGGACGGGATCACGCCGGTTAAGCCCGCCGATGATAAATTTCGCTGGCAGTCCGAGTGATAGCGAAACGATGGGTTGTGAAAAATCTTTTTCGTCGCGGTCTTGATGCAGCCCCATTTGTGCGCCGGATGTGTAGTGATTAATCAGGCACGCATCGGGTGCGAATCCAGTGCAGCCCGCCATGTCGGCCAGTTGTGCTGCGGTATCAAAAAGCAACGATGGCATTTGCGGCCACGGATTTTTTGTCTCAGGATCCATGTGCGAGTATGCATAACCCGCGTGATTGCTCGTCCAGCCAAGGGTGCCGCAGTTGGTCATCGCGACTGACATTTCCTTGCCGCCGGGTGTTTGCATGTGGCGCAGTGGCGCTACAGCGATGACGGCCTGGACGGCCACAAAAAGTTTTGCTGCGTCGAATGCGTCATGGATCAACACGACGCCTTCTTGTAATTTTTGTATTGAAGGTTGAGTGCTATCGCTAGTAGCGAATAACGACGCCTGAGACATCGCTATGCGCTCATATGTAAGCTCGCCCACAGGTGTGCGGCCACCAGCGAGCGATACGGCGCGTATTGCGCCAGAATTATTTCCACTTCCTTGATGGTTGGCGCGGCATCCTCGCCGCGCAATCTTGCCCATGCTTTGCGCACCGCGACATCGCCATGCAGTGAGCAATCCGCAAGACCAAAACCGCGCATCAGGGTGTAATTAACAGTCCACGGGCCAATGCCTTTCACATTTAGCAGCGCAGCTTGAATAGCATCAACATCAATGCTGGATTGCCGCCAATTGTCTAGCGGCAGCGTTTGATCCATCACCAGGTTGGCGACACGCAATATGGTTTCCGCTTTGGCGCGCGAGAATTTATTTTTGGTGAGTTGCTCGAGTTTTAAACGGCACACTAATGCAGCATCTGGATAACAGTAAAGCCCGCTGGGATGTTTTGCACCGGCAAGCTTGATGAGCGTATGTCGAAGTTGAATAGCGAAACGTAGATTGATTTGCTGGCCGATGATGGCCCAGGTAAGCGCTTCGAACGGCGTTGCAGCTTGCGGGATGCGCAACCCTTTCTGGCGATGTATCAGCGCGCTCAGGAATGTATCGCCCTTCATTTTTCGTTCAAACGGCTCGACTGCAATGGTGAGGCCAAGCATGTCATGAATGATTTGCTGTGCGAGCGCCAGGGAAAAGTGCGGATCATCGGTGTGGAAAGTACAAGCCGCTTCGCGCGATTTGAGCGCCACGTTAATGAGCGTTTGATACTCGTTAACCATGATCGCTTTGGCAATGCTGGTGTCAGTAATACGCTCAGCGAGCTGCTCGGGATCACGCGCATGAAAATTGAGTATCTCCTGTGCGCGATAATTTTTTGGCAATTCGAGCGTGAATGAAAGCGGCGCTGGTTTGGCTTTTTTCAAGACGATTCGTTTCCAGCTTCACGCTTCAGCAGTTCTGCTTTGCGGTCAATCCCCCAGCGATAGCCGGAGAGTTCGCCATTCGATCTCACCACGCGATGACATGGGATGAGTACGGCAATTTCATTGCTTGCGCACGCGCTGGCGACCGCGCGTGCGGCTTTGGGTTTGCCAATTTTTTGCGCGACTTCACTATAACTTAACGTTTTGCCGAGCGGGATATCGCGCAGCGCTTTCCACACGCGCTGCTGGAAAACAGTACCTTGAACATCAAGCGGCAAATCCAGCAGGCCGCGCGCCTGTGCGCCGGGTTGTTCAATGTATTTGAATACAGAAGTGAGCCATTTTTTGAAAATCTCATCGGCTTGTTTGAAGTTGGCATTCGGAAAGCGTTCGCGTAAATGACGCGTTAACTCATTCGCGGAATCGCCAAACTCAATCGCGCACACGCCGCGTTCTGTGGCCGCTACGATAATCAAGCTGGACGTAGTTCCCAGCTTGCAAGGCTTTACCGCATAGCGAATATCTTCATTGGTGCCGCCATTTTTATAGCTGCGTGGCGTCATGCCAAGTATGGCGTCAGCATCCTCATAAAAGCGACCTGATGAATTAAAGCCCGCTGCAAAAATCGCGCTCGTCACGGTTTTATTTTTGCCCAGCGCCTCGGTCATGCGTAATTTTTGTACCGCCTTTTGATATTCCCTAGGCGTTACACCGGTTACAGATTTAAACACACGGTGAAAGTGATACATGCTGAGCCCGGCGGCCTCAGCCAGTGTTGCCAAGGTCAAATTTTCAGTGCTGCACTTGATGCGTTCGCACGCCGCAGTTACGGCGTCATTGCGTGCATGTTCGAAAGAAATGCCATCCGGATTGCAGCGCTTGCATGCGCGAAAACCCGCTGCGGCTGCGTCACTCGTGGTCTCAAAAAATGATACGTTGATGCGCTTGGCCGTGCGTGAAGCGCACGAAGGGCGGCAATACACGCCAGTGGTTTTAACGGCGTAAACAAATTCACCGTCAAATTCTGCATCACGATTCAGCACAGCTTGCCAGAGCGAGTCACGATCTGCGTTGCCCGTGGCGATTTGATTTTTTAAGCCGTCCATGATGCTGTCCAATATCAACTTGAGGTCGTCATTGTTTGCGCCCGCAGGAATTAAAACACTCCGATCCTTGCGATCAAATTTTTTGCTGTGCAGTTTTATTTCCTGATTGTTCCATTACGGGTTAAATTAACCTGAGTTTTCCTATTTTAGAACTGAATCTCATGCCGCACGATCACGCCACATCTGACCACGATCACCACAGCCATCACGATAAGCATGGTCACAAGCACGATGCGAATCATGGCGGCCATCATCACCACCATGTGCCGGATTCCAATCGCGCATTTGCGATTGGTGTGTCGCTCAATATCGGGTTCGTCCTGGTCGAGTTGGGATTTGGCTGGTGGACAAATTCGCTCGCATTGCTCGCAGATGCAGGCCACAATTTTGGTGATGTCATTGGCTTGCTGCTCGCATGGGGCGCGACCCGGTTAGCACTCAAGGCACCATCAGCGCGCTTCACGTATGGCCTGGGCTCGTCCACCATACTGGCCGCGCTTACTAATGCAGTGCTGCTGTTGGTCGCGACGGGTGCCATTGTGTGGGAAGCCACCCAGCGAATATTTAACGCGGCTCACGCAGAGCCGGTTAGTGCCTCAGTGGTAATCGCCGTTGCGCTTGCGGGCGTGGTGGTGAATGGAGCCACGGCGATGCTCTTCATGCGCGGGCGTGAGCAGGATCTCAATCTCAAAGGTGCGTATTTGCATATGGCCGCTGATGCCGCCGTGTCACTCGGCGTGGCGATTGCGGGCGGGTTAATTTTGCTGACGAATTGGATGTGGCTGGATCCGTTGATCAGCATTGCGATTGCAGCGGTGATTGTCTGGAGCACCTGGTTTTTGCTGCGGGAATCGTTGCGGCTTGCGCTGCAGGCGGTGCCGGTTGGGATTGACGTTGACAGCGTCAGCAGCTATTTGGCCTCGCTGCCTGGTGTCAGTGAGG
Source organism: Burkholderiales bacterium (assembly GCA_031370625.1). Taxonomy (GTDB): domain Bacteria; phylum Pseudomonadota; class Gammaproteobacteria; order Burkholderiales; family Usitatibacteraceae; genus UKL13-2. Next base: position 13,488 of record JANMQR010000308.1, read on the forward strand.
TCCACGATCTTCATATCTGGGCAATTAGCACCACGCAAAGTGCGCTGACGGTGCATTTGGTGATGACGAAAGGGCATCCGGGAGATGATTTTTTTGCAACTTTGGCGGACGAGCTGGAATCGCGTTTTCGCATTGGGCATCCAACGGTACAGATTGAAACCGGGTCCGCGGCGGCTCCATGTCGGCTCGCACCAAGCCACGTACTGTGACAATCTGAAAAAATATAAACTCCCCACTGGTGGCGCACTTTGGAGCAAAATTGCTCGAAGAGGCGCGTGAATAAACGAGGTACACTTTCCATTGGCTTTTTCGCGATTTTGTTTGGATGTATGTTTTTATTGAGGCATCAGCGTTAGTTGGGTTGGGAAGCAGCATCGGTGCTACCCGTCATGTTCTTTCAGAGGAGGTTGCAGTGAATAAAAAATTAAATCGTTGGGCTAAATTATTATCGGGAAGTCTTTTTCTGTTGGCACTACAGGTGCCCGTTTTTGCACAAACCGCAGAAATCACGCTCTATGAATCGCCCGGGTTTGCTGGCCGTTCGCTGACATTACGCGGCTACACACCCAATCTGGAGCAAATCGGTTTCAATGATCGCGCGTCGTCCATTGTGGTGCGCTCGGGCACATGGCAGCTGTGTACCGATGCAAATTTCGGTGGCACATGTGCGACGTTAAGCCGTGGCGAATATCGCAATCTCGATGGCCGCCTGAATGGCCAGTTGTCCTCCGCCCGCGAGGTGGGAATCAATGCCAATGAAACCGGAAATTATGGCAACTATCGACGCGGGTCCGTCGAAATTTTTGACCGTCCTGATTTTCAGGGAACGTCAATTTTACTTGATCGAGATTCGGCAAATTTCTCGAATAACGGCTTCAATGATCGCGCCCGCTCCGTCATTGTTCATGACGGTACATGGACATTGTGCACCGCACGGGGCTACGGCGGGGAATGCCGCACCTATGCTCGCGGCCGTTATCCGAACTTGGGTCGTGGCGCATCCGGCGATATTTCATCAGCGCGTATAAACGGCGATGCCGATGCGCCGTATGTACATGGTGGGGGTGCGGCGATCGGGGGTCAGGTGGGCAATGGTACGGGCGCGAATGTTGGCATCGGCCGGGTGACTTTATTTGATCAGGATCGCTTGAATGGCCGCAGCATGGTCGCGGTTGAAAACGTGGTTGATTTGGTTGATACCGGCTTCAATGACGAGGTGGCCTCGATTATCGTAGAAAGCGGTTCTTGGGAATTTTGCACGGATGCATTTTTTCGCGGGCAATGCCGAATTCTGAAGCCTGGACAGTATCGTCGTCTCGATCCGGTATTGTTTCGCTCCATTTCATCTATGCGTGCTGCGAGCAGTGCGAATGGTGACTTTCTCGCTCAGACCAGACCGCAAGTCACTGCCGGCAGGGTCGGCATCGAGCTTTTTGAGCATGACGACTTTCAAGGTCGCAGATTAGGCAGTCGCGATGGCATCGCCAACCTCGAGCGTGAAAATTTCAACGACATCGCGTCCTCTGTGGTGGTGTTGGAAGGTCGATGGGAGCTTTGCACTGACGCCGATTTTGGGGGCCGTTGTGCAGTTTATGGGCCAGGGCGTTATCCAAAACTATGGGGCCTCAGCGATCAGCTTTCTTCCGTGCGGCGGGTCGATCGATAAATGAAATTGTGATGTTTTTATCCTCGGCCGTTCCAACTTAGGACACGGCGAGGATAAGAAAGCAGATTGCGATTACTTGCCAGATGGCGTTGGCGTGATTGCCGTAGCAGCAAGCCATTCGCGAAGCGCGGCATCTGCTTGGTTGTAGTAATAGCGCGTCAACTCAAAAATTTCGTCTAGCTCTGATTGACTGGCAAGTTTGGGTGTTTTAGTCGCGTTCGTTTCGACCGTTCCATCGGCTGCTGCGGCGTTGGCTTCCGCCAGCTGTCTTGAGGCCAGTTCCAGATCTTTACAAAGCGCCGCAACGCGGGGAAACCCCATGCTTGCCGACGCGCCACGCAGGCTATGCGCGACTTCCGAGAGGGCTTTCCATTCGCGATTTGCCAGACAGTTTTCAATAATGTCCATGCGCTCTACGGCCTTTGACTGAAACAGTCTGATCAGGCCGCCGACTGGATCTGCCGCATCACCAATGCCGCCTGGTGTTGCCGGCAGATAACGTAAATCTTCGAGTTGCTCAATATCAAGTAGCGGTAATTGATCTACTCGCGTGGCTAAATCACTGCGTGCAAATGCGGCCGGTTTTGCCGAAGCTTTTATGGATGGTTTTACTGCCGTCTGCGCTGGGGCAGCGGTCATTGACTGCGCTGCTGAGGCGGCTCTGGGTCGTGTGACTGCCGGGGTGGACTGCGTTACCGGCAAGGCCACCGATGCGATGTTCCCGGGCATCGGTGTGCTCGTCAATCGGGCATCACGCAAGTCTTGGGAAGCCTGCGGTAGTTGACCCGCCGTACGTTCAAGGACAGCTGCCACTTCAACAGAGCGAATCGGCTTGGACAAATAATCATCCATCCCCTCAGCCAGGTAGTTTTCCCGGTCTCCGGCCAGCGCGTGTGCGGTCATCGCGACGATGGGCGGACAGGCCGGCCCGTCAGCGTTTGCAAAATGGGCGCGTATCTCGCGCATTGCAGCGCTGCCGTCAAGAATCGGCATCTGGATGTCCATCAGAATTACATCGAAATAATCACGCGTTGCCGCTTCTACCGCGGCCTGACCATCGCCCACGATGGTGATCTGATGGCCCAGGTTTCTTATCATGCCGCCGATGACACGTTGATTGACCTCGTTGTCCTCCGCCACCAAGACCTTGTAGGCTCGCGTTGTGATGGATTTGTTGTCATATGTGTCACTGGCACGTCCACGCATGCCTGAGCCTGTCTCGTTTGCCGCAGATGGGATGCGGGAGAGGTTGCGCCGTTCGAGGTGTTGACCATTTGCGTCGTTCGCCACAGCTGGCGTTGGTTGATAGGTCGCAGAAATCCTCGAAAGCGGCGGGAGCGCATTGCTTGGTGAAGTGATCGTCATTGCATCAAACGTATCGGTGCGCTCAGACGAAGGTGAATAGGGCCGAGAGGATTTATCGACACCGAGTTCGCCTAGCACTGCGCGCATGAGCGCATCAAAAAGCTTGGTAACGTTAACCGGCCGCACGAGGAAAAAATCGTGACGTATTGCCGGGAGAATATTTTGACGGGCCAAATCACTTCGCGTTACACCGGAAAGTAATACGCTCACAATCGGCTTATCCCGCTGCGTCAAGCGGGCGCTATCGTTGGCGGCAAGCGCCGCCTGGAACTCGTCCGATTCAGGGCTGCGCTGCACAAATTCAGTGACCACAATATCGATGCTGGGCCGTGCACGCAGCGTCGATGCGGCATCATCCGGGCCGACCGTAATGACATCAAAGCCCCAGCGCATATAACGGTATTGCCGGATCTCGCGGCGAGTGGCAACGCTGTCAATCACCAACAATCGCTTACCGAGAAAATCGAACACCTCGCGTTGCATGTACGGCCGCAACGGCCCGCGTGCTTGCTGCGTTTCGATGGTGAAAATGAACGTAGCACCTTCACCCACTTTGCTTTCGACGCGGACATCGCCTTGCATGGCTTTAGTTAATCGCTTGACGATCGCCAGACCCAGCCCGGTACCGCCATACTTGCGGGTAGTCGACGCGTCGGCTTGTGTGAACGGCGAAAAAAGTCTGGCAATCTGTTCTTCGTCAATACCGACACCGGTATCGCTAACGCGGCCTTCCAGCACGATTTTTCCGGCTTGATTACGGTGCGCGTTCAACGATAATTTGACTTCACCACCTTCAGTGAACTTGATCGCGTTAGAGAGCAGGTTTAACAGTATCTGCCGCAAGCGTGTTGCGTCGCCAAGAATGTAAAACGGAACGTCGTCACGCACGTCATAAATGAGGGCGATACGCTTTTCGCGGGCTTTTTCGGCCACAATCTCGAACGTTTCTTCAATCATCGCAATGATTTCAACCGCGACCGATTCTAGCGTCATGTGACCGGCTTCAATCTTTGAAAAATCGAGAACGTCGTTGATGAGGTTGAGCAGCGTGTCGCCGGACGCGCGAATTAATCTGATGTAGTCGTGTTGTTCTTCGTTTAACGGCGTGTCGGCAAGCAGAGCGGCCATGCCTAATACGCCGTTCAGCGGGGTGCGGATTTCGTGACTCATCGTGGCCAAAAATGCCTCCTTTGCCTTGGCAGCCTCGGCAATTCGGGAGCTGCCCTCGATCAGCATTTTCTCGGCTTCTTTACGGTCACTTATGTCGACGATTGAGCCCACAAACCGCACGGCACGGCCGTGTTGATTGCGACGGGCTATGGCGCGTACTCGCACCCACACGTATGAGCCGTCACGGCGCAACGCTCGAGCCTCGATATCAAAGAAAGCCGAATTGCCTTTGAAGTGGCGAATTTGTTCGGCCGCGAATGCGGCCTGGTCGTCGGGGTGAATGTTGTTTTCCCAGAGATAGGGCGTAGGGAAGCCGCCGGAAGCATAGCCAAGGATGTCGCGAAACGCGCTCGAGAAATACGCGTTGCCGTCGTCGCGTAGTTCAACATCCCAAATGCCTTGCTGTGATGCGCTAATAACCAGATCCAGCTGCTCCCGCTGCAATGCGACTTCGCGCTCCAGGCGCCGCACAGGCGATAAATCGGTGATGGTGCCAATTAATCCATCCACTGTGCCGTCGGCACGTCGCACCAATTGTTTGGCCACCATGGTTTCAAACTGTCTGCCGTCTGCCGACGTGACAAAGCGTTCGCTGACATCGTATCCACCTTCAATCTCATAGAGCCTTCGGTCTGCGGCGTCGTTTTCCTCTGCCAGCGCGGGTGTCTGGATTTCGCTATTTCGTTTGCCGAGAATATCGGCGCGGCGATATCCCGATAAGTGCTCCCACGCGCGATTTACCGCTATGAAGCGGCCATTGGTGTCCTTGCGATAAATCGGGCTGGGGTTGAATTCAATAATGTCCTCATTGAGTTTCATTTGATCACGTAGCCGCGCGGTCATGCTTTCTGAAAGCGATTCAGCTTGTTGACGCAAGCGCGTAAGCAGCCATATCAGTCCGGCCAACAGGATGGACGCAATAATGCCGACGAGAAGGATAAATTTTGCTGAAGAATCTTTCAGTTCATCATCTAGCTGCGGGGTGGACGTGAATCTAAGTTTCCACGGTTGTTGGGGCGAATCGCCGCCTAGCACCGCGCTGTGTTGTGCATTTGTTGCGCGAGCTGCAATAGTCGCGGGCACGGATTCATCGACCAGTTCGGCGACGACACGAGCTTCCTCAGTTTGCGTTACTTTCGCCAGTATTTCGCCGAGGTTAATGATCGCGATGAGATGGCCCGATGATGTCGTGGTTTGCGCTGAGGGCCCGGTGCTGGCTTCGGTCCCACTGCCTTGATTTTGGCTACCGGAAGCCGTGATTGACGGTCGTTGAGTTGGCATGATGGCCTTGACGATTGCAATCGCGATCCCTGACTCGCCATTTTTACCTGGGATTTGTATTGGGTTTGAAACCGCAACCCCATTTCGGGTGTCGCTGGCCGCGACGGCGCGCTGTACCGCTCCTTGTATTGCGAGATCGGTCGCGAAGCCCGTGTCTGCCGATGCGCCCGCGGATAGTTCGTTGAATTGATACGAGAGTTTTGCGGGCGCAGGAAATGCATTTGATGCACCCGCTACTGCGGAGTTTTGCGGAACATAGTCGACGCGTATGAGACCGTGATTGCCGTTGCGGTTCGCGTTGTGCTGCTGCAAGAAATTCGTCCACTCACGCGCACCAACGGTTGCGCCAGGCAGCACGGCAATGAAAGCGGCCGTGCTCTGCAGCATGTCCTTTGTCGTTTGCAGATCGTGCTGCACGCTCATCTCGGCCGTGCGCGCTATTTCTTGAAAACGCTCGGTTGCTGCGGTATCGGCGCGTTGATCACTTTTATAAGCGGCAACAAGCGTTCCTATCAACAGCGCTAAAAGTACCAGCCACGGCAACTCGACTCTGGGGCGTGTGCGAACACTGACAACTGTCGTTGCCGTCGGCGCCTCATCAGCCGACAGTTGGGCAACGGGTGCAGTAGTAGCCGCATCGGTGTTGAAAATATTTTCGGCAGCTTTATTTTTTTCGTCCAAGTTTATTTAGCCATGAGTGGAATCGGTTGGCCTGCGAAACGGCGCATAGGCATTTTTAAGTCGCGCGAAAAAGTTAGCGGGGAACACATTGAAAACAGGTTAAATCAAGAAATGTCTATGGGTATTGTTTGAGCAAAGAATGTTGTTCGCAAAAATCTTAATCTCCGGCACCCAAATACAGTCGCTTTGTTGGTTACGAAACGTTGGCGGGTGTTTGTGCCGAGCGCCCGGATTTGTCATCCTGGAATGACAGGTCGAGGCTCGCCGCGGCCGCGCGATGAATGCGTTCGAACAACGCTGACCTGCGAGCTCCGGATGCTTCCGTGCCTTCGTGATCGAGAGAAGTGGACATGTTCGGCGCACCAAACAAGTGGCCGAGCTTTGCCAACACCACGCCTGCAGATTCAGGCCGGTCAGCTGGATTTTTTGCGAGCATGGACTTTATGATGGGGCCAAACTTGGCGAGATGCGACGGAAGATTTGGCAGCGGTGCGTGCACATGCTGTTCCAGCATGGTTTGTGCGTCTCGCGCTTTGTAGGGCGGATTGCCGGTGAGCAACTCAAAAAACATTGCGCCGAGCGAATAGATATCTGCCCGATGATCGATCAATTGACCTGTAGCTTGCTCAGGCGCGATGTAAACAGGCGTGCCAAAAACTTCACCGTGCGCTGTTTCGTAAAGCTCAGTCTGGGCATGCTTGGCGATGCCGAAATCCGATAAGGCAAGCGAGCCATCGGTTCGCAGCATCACGTTGTCAGGTTTCATGTCGCGATGCACGATGCCGATCTTGTGCACCGCCGCCAACGCGGCTGCGATTTGAATCAGGATTGCGACGGCGGTATCTGGTGTGAGCCCCGGTTCGGGTGTGTGCGATTGCTGTATTAACTTTCGCAGATCGCCCTCTTGAAAATACTCCATCGCGATGTAAGCGTGCGTTTCCGAAAATCCTTGATGAAAAATTTTCGCGACATTGGGGTGATCGATTTGTGACACCAGTGCGTATTCAGCAATAAAGCGTTGCATGATTTCGCCGTCTTCGTCTGCGGTGATTCGTGCAAGCTTCAAGACATGCCGCTCACCAGAGTCGGCGCGCTCGGCCAAAAACACCTGCGACATGCCACCCTCGCCAAGCTTTTTGATCAACCGGTAGCCATCAAGATCATCGGATATACGCCGCGAACCGTCGACGGCCAGCGTACTGTTTACGCTCTCAACGCGCGCGGGTTGTTGCTGCGATTGTTGAAACAATTGCCTCGACTGCGCCGAGCGCTTGAGCCGTGCTGTGACGGAGTTCAACAAGTCGTTACGCTTGACCGGTTTTGCCAAAAAATCATCAGCGCCAAGCTCCATGCCGCGACGAAATATCGACACGTCGCTGTGCTGGCTGAGCAGGATGATGGGAATGAACGCGGTGGCAGGTCGCGCGCGAACCGCCTCTAATAACCCGAAACCATCCAGACGCGGCATGGAAATATCAGTGATGATCAGATCAGGCGGATTGCTCGAAATCAAAGCGAGCGCTTCCTCGCCGTCTTCGGCAACCGCGACACTGAAATCTGCGCCTGCGAGATGCATGCGCAGAAGCTCTCTGATGACGCTGTCGTCATCCACCACTAGAACGTTTAAGTGGGCTGCTGCGTGCGCCATTACTAAAACCTCACATAAATATAAAAATTGGTACGCATTGTGCTAAACCTAACTGCGCGGAACCGGTCTCAAGTTAGAGAATAAAAAAGCATCATCGCGTAAGCCTAGGATTATGATGCACCGCGCGAACGTGATCCAGCTTTGTGACCAACAATTTGTCAAATGCGACACAAGTTGACCGTTGGGCGGCTGAAGTCCATCCGGAAAACATAAAGTGTTACCATTCAATGTGTTGCAAAAAATAAGACGCCAATGAACCCGCTCCCGATGCAAAAAAATCTTGTTTCACCACATTTTGTACGCCATCGCGCCAGCTTGGTATTCGCGCTGGCATGCGCCGTAACAGCGGCCGCGTTTTCGAGCGCTGCGGCGGCCAACATTTATTCTTTTACCGACGAAAAAGGTGTCGTACATTTTTCAAATCTGCCGCATTTAGACAAACGCTTTCGCATGGTTTACCGCATTCCGACCGCGGGGAACATGCGACCCAATGCGTGGTCGGCGAGCGGCCCAGTGACCATTGATATCGGCAAATACGTGCCCATTATCGCCAATGCCGCGAAAGTAAACGGCCTGGATCCAAAACTTATTCATGCAGTGATTCGTGCGGAGTCAGGTTATAACGCGCGCGCTTTGTCACCTAAGGGTGCAGTTGGCTTGATGCAACTAATCCCTGCCACCGCACAGCGGTATGGAGTCGCCAACATAAATGATCCTAGCGACAACATTCATGGCGGTACGCGTTATTTGCGCGATCTACTCACGATGTTTAACGGCAACGTTGAATTGGCCCTCGCAGGCTATAACGCGGGCGAGAACGCGGTGATTCGCGCTGGTAATCGCATTCCCAACTATCCTGAGACCATGGCCTATGTGCCAAAGGTGATGAATTTTTATCGTACCGTGGATCTGTCGCGGTTTTGATATCAAACTCTAGCGCCAGAGAGCTTTTTCAGGCATAAATGGCTCAAACAGCGCGCTAGTATTAGAGTTTAAATTATGAAATTGAAAAAGCCTGCATATTTGCAGGCTTTTTTCATTGGAATTACGCAATCGCTCGATACGCGGGGAGTGTTAAAAACTCTTCGTAACTATCATCCATGATGAGTTTTTCAAACATTGCAGCACCCTCGACATATTTGCCCGCAACGTAGGCAGCTTCACCGGCAATGCCCGGTGTTTTTGTAAGCTCATCGGCAATCAGCGCCTTGACCATTTCTTTCGTTACTTTGCGTCCGTCATCAAGCACGCCTTTGGTTGAACGAATCCACTGCCATACTTGGCTGCGCGAAATTTCCGCCGTCGCCGCGTCTTCCATCAAATTGAAAATCGGTACACAGCCATTGCCGCCAAGCCATGAGCCAACATATTGAATCCCGACCTGAATATTGTTGCGCACACCAGCTTCGGTGATCGGTGCTTCAGGACGGAAATCGAGCAAATCGTGGGCGGTGTAATTCACATCATCGCGCTGCTTGTGAATTTGATTAGGCGTCGGCATATGTTCATCAAATACTGCCTTCGCCACGGCGACCAGACCCGGATGTGCAACCCAGGTGCCATCACAACCATCTGTGACTTCACGCAGTTTGTCGAGTCGCACTTTTTCAAACGCGGCATCATTCGCCGCCGGATCATTCTTGATCGGAATTTGCGCTGCCATGCCGCCCATCGCGAACGCGTTACGCTTGTGGCAGGTCTTCACCAGCGTGAGCGCGTAGGCGCGCAGGAACGGTGCCATCATGGTGACTTGCGCGCGATCAGCGAGGCAGAAATCTTTGTTGAGACGGAATTTTTTGATCGCGGAAAAAATGTAATCCCAGCGGCCAATATTCAGCCCAGCGCTGTGCTCGCGCAGTTCGTACAAAATTTCGTCCATTTCAAATGCGGCGACGATCGTTTCGATTAGCACGGTGCCCTTGATTGAACCTTGCGGCACACCAAGTTCACTCTGCGCGGTGACAAAGATATCGTTCCACAAGCGTGCTTCAAGATGTGATTCCATTTTCGGCAAATACAGATACACGCCGCTACCGCGCGTCAGTAGTGTCTTCACGTTATGGAAAAAATACATTGCGAAATCGAAAATACCACCAGACACAGGTTTGCCGTCGAGGGTGATGTGTTTTTCGTCGAGATGCCAGCCGCGCGGACGCGGAAACAGAACGGCGGGCTTGTCGTTGAGCTTGTACGACTTGCCGTTTTGCTCGAGTGTGATCGTGCGTAAATTCGCATCGCGTAAATTAATTTGCCCATCAATCATGTTGTGCCAGGTCGGGCAATTCGCGTCTTCAAAATCGGCCATAAAGGTATTCGCGCCGCAATTGAGCGCATTGATCACCATCTTGCGGTCTGTTGGGCCAGTAATTTCTACGCGACGATCCTGAATGTCTTTGGGCACAGGAGCGACGACCCAATCACCATCACGGATACTTTTTGTCGCGGGCAAAAAATCAGGCAGCATTCCCGCGTCAAATTCTTTT
>JANMQR010000318.1:0-4829 GCA_031370625.1 Burkholderiales bacterium
GTATCGGTTTATCGCCCGCTGCGCGTCGCGTTTTTTTCGACTGGCGATGAGCTGGTGCAGATCGGTAATCCGCTCGAAGAAGGTCAAATTTACGACAGCAATCGCTACACACTGCACGGCATGTTGACGCGCATGGGCTGCGAAGTTATCGACATGGGCGTCGTACGCGATGATCAAGCGATTTTGGAAACCGCGTTTATCGAGGCCAGCAAAATCGCCGATGTGGTGATTACGTCCGGCGGCGTATCGGTGGGCGAAGCGGATTATGTGAAAGGCCTTTTACAAAAGCTGGGCGAAGTGGTCTTTTGGAAAATCGCGATGAAGCCTGGCCGCCCGCTGGCTTACGGCAAAATCGGCGGCGCGCATTTCTTTGGGCTGCCGGGAAACCCCGTTTCAGTGATGGTGACGTTTTATCAATTTGTGCGGGATGCGTTGCTGATATTGCAAGGTGTTGCGCCGCTACCAGTGCAGCCGCTATTGAAAGCGGTCTGCACCTCGCCGATCAAAAAAGCGCCTGGCCGGACTGAGTTTCAGCGCGGCGTCTTGTATATGGAAGACGGCGTGTTCAAAGTGCGCGTGACGGGCGAGCAAGGCTCAGGAATTTTGAAATCAATGTCGGATGCCAATTGCTTCATCATGCTGCATGATCACGTCGGCAATGTGGACGCGGGGGCGACGGTGGATGTACAAATTTTGGAAGGCGTGGTGTGATGGACGACACTAAAAATCAGCCCACAAAGCGACGCGAATTTATTCAAATATGTAGTGGCGCGGTTGCCACTGCGGCTGTCGCATGCAGCACGCCCGCAGTGGCAGCGTCTGGCGCAACTTCCCGCAAATACGCGCGAGTGAAATTAGTCGATGCCGACAACAAACCGATCAAACTAAAATCGCTTAAAACCAATCACAACTACGTTTTCAATTATCCCTACGCGGCCACGCCGTGTTTTTTGCTGAAGCTTGATGCCGCTGTTGATGAAAAAGTGGGATTGAAAACGGAAGCGGGTGCGAAGTATGATTGGCCCGGTGGTGCTGGCCCTGAGAAAAAATTGGTTGCCTATTCCGCCATATGCGCACACAAATTAGCTTACCCCACGCAGCAGGTAAGTTTTATCGGCTTTCGCGCATCCGCATCTGCGGCCAGCGCGCACGGCAACGTGATTACCTGCTGCGCGGATAAAAGTGTTTACGATCCCGCTGCTGGTGCGAAGGTAATGAGTGGACCGGCACCGCAGCCACTGGCCACGATTTTGCTCGAACACGATGCAACGACGGATGAAATTTATGCGGTCGGCACATTTGGTGGCGAACGTTTTAACGAATTTTTCGCGAAGTATGATTTCAAACTGAAAATGGAAATGGGAGATCGTGCGAAAGATGAAACCAAAACGGTTGCAGTCGTGAAAGATTTAGCAAACTATTCGGCGCAGACGGCGCAGTGCTAGTTGTTGATTCCGCCCCATGATTCCGTGGATTAAATCCGCCCGCGATTTCCCGTCAGTTGAAACCGCGCGCATCGAGCCAAACGGCTTGTTATGCATGGGCGGAAATCTCGAACCCGAAACCATTTTGACCGCATACTCGCGCGGCATTTTCCCTTGGTATTCCGATGGCCAACCGATCTTGTGGTGGAGCCCCGACCCGCGCATGGTGTTGTTTCCCGACGAATTCAAAGTATCCAAGTCACTCTCTAAAACCATTCGTTCAAACAAATTTGAAATTCGATTTGATTCTGCGTTCGCAGATGTGATGGCAGGTTGCGCAGCCCCGCGCGGCAGACATTCGGGAACATGGATTCTGCCGCCCATGCAAGCGGCCTACACGCGCCTGCACGAAATTGGTTTCGCGCATTCAGCGGAAGCATGGCGTGATGGCAAACTGGTCGGCGGACTTTACGGCATCGCGATGGGCCGCATGTTTTACGGCGAATCAATGTTTGCGCGCGAGACCGACGCATCAAAAGTCGCTTTCGTCGCGATGATGGAAAAATTAAAGGCGGATGGCTTTGGCTTGATCGACTGCCAGCAAGAAACGAATCATCTCGCCAGCTTCGGTGCGCGACCAATTGCACGCAAAGAATTCACGCAACAGCTGCAAGAATTGATAACATTAAATTCAGACAACTCGCCGATTTCGTATTGGACAACCACCAATCAGCCTGACCGATGAGCAAACTAAACGATCTGCCCTTCGCGAATTTGCAGTTTTACGCGACTGCACCCTACCCGTGCAGCTACCTGCCGGGCCGCCTCGCGCGCTCGCAAGTGGCGACGCCAAGTTACCTGATCGATACCGCAACCTACGGACATTTGGTGTCGTCGGGATTTCGTCGCAGCGGCGCGTTTACCTATCGGCCGTATTGCGATCACTGTCGCGCCTGTGTGCCGGTGCGGGTACTGGCGAATGAATTCGAAGCCAACCGCACGCAGCGCCGCACACTGAATAAAAACACCAACCTCATCGCACGCGTGATGGAACTAAAGTTTTCGCACGAACACTACGCGCTCTACCGACGCTATCAGGCCAGCCGCCATCCCGGCGGCGGCATGGATCACGACAGCCGCGAACAGTACTCGCATTTTTTATTGCAGAGCAACGTCCACACCCGCCTCGTCGAATTCCGCGACCACGGCATGCTGCGCATGGTCAGTATCATGGATCAACTCGAAGACGGCCTATCTTCGGTCTACACCTTCTACGACGCCGAACGCGCCACCTCAAGCCTCGGCACCTACAGCATCCTCTGGCAAATCGCCGAAGCCAAACGCCGCAAACTCCCCTATGTTTACTTGGGCTACTGGATCGAAGAGAGCCGCAAGATGAGTTACAAAGTTAACTTTCAGCCGGTTGAGGGGCTGGTTCGGGGGGCGTGGGAAAGGGTTGCTGAATAGTCTATTAGTTAAAAATTTTACTCCGCTATAACTATTTAGCTCGTAGCCAAAATATATTGATAGCTAATTACATACTATTGGCGTTCTCAGCATATTTTGAGTTAGAACGTTACAGTTCCGAAACCGCCGCTGATGAGAGCCAAGCTTAATTCGTTAAGTTGAGTCACTGATGATTCAGCTATGTCAGCGATCATTTCGTTGCTGATTTCAATTGCGTCAAATTCTTTACCCATGGTGTTCTCCAAAAATTAGTGTTTGATTTAAAACGTAACAGTGCCGAAACCGCCGCTGATGAGAACCAAGCTTAATTCGTTAAGTTGAGTCACCGATGATTCAGCGGTGTCAGCGATCATTGCGTTGCTGATTTCCATTGCGTCAAATTCTTTACCCATGATGTTCTCCAATTGACATTAAGTTAAGTAGAAAAGTTAAATCGTGTAACTCTTATTGAATTTGTGAACTACTTCACACACAACATAAGAATACTGTGGTAAACAGTTATTTTGCAACAGAGTTTTGAATCAATGGCTACTACAAACGCAACCACTATCCAAATCACCGCACTTCAAACAGCCGAGCACTTAATTTCACGTGCGCTTCGGACAGGTACGTGCTCGGACGCAAATCTACTCTTAGAGACAGCGCTTGAGTTAGCAACTTTTGACGTTGATAAAAAACGACAACTAAAACTAATACTAGATACTGCGCGCTTTTTCTATATATCTGGCAAACCCGAATCCGGTCTTACTCTCGGCATTAGTGCACGCGAATTAGCCGTTGAAATTGCTGATGGGACATCGGCAGGTGCTGCACTTACTGTAGTTGGCATCTGTGCTGCTGATACCGGAAATTTACCGATGGCGATGGAAGCCTACTCGGACGCACTTTCGCTTGCGCAGAAAAACGGCGATGTATCTAGGGAAGGCAAAACATGGCACAACCTGGGCACAGCACTGATGTATAGCGGACTTTACCGTGAAGCAATTGAGAGCTTTCAAAGAGCACTTTTTTTTACAAATTTAGCACCAGATTTTGCGTCCGCAGCAGCCCCCCTTCACACCAATATTTCACTTTGCCACCTTCAGCTTGACCAAATCTCACAGGGATTAATTGCGATTAACAAAGCAGTCGAGTTATCCGGCAAAGCAGTTGATGCCAATTCAGCGCTGGATCGCGTTATTTTGGAAATCAATTTTGTGAGGCTTTTGATCGAGGTTGATGACTTCGAGGGTGCCAAGGCTCATGCGAAAACCGCACGACAATTTGCCTCGATGACTCAGTCGCCGCGCGCAGATATTTTTGCATCTGTAGCTGAAGGTCTCGCTGAAGTCTTTTCTGGAAATACAGACGTTGGCATCTCCCGCTTGACCGCCTCCCTCCAACGCGGCATTACCCTAAAAGTCACCATCCGCGAAGCCCTCGTCGCCCTCGTCAAAGCCCACGAACACATTGGCCAGCACGACAAAGCGCTCGAATACCTCAACATGATGCTCGAACAACAGCGCAAGACCCAAGCTGCCAACGTCCTCCAGCACGTTAAACGCCATCTGGAACAGCTCCATGTCGCCGACAAAGATTCGCCGATAGAAGACGCCTCCCAGATCATCAAAAAGCTCCTCACCCGTGCCGAAGTCTTCGAAGGTCGTGTTGCCAAGAGCGAACTCCAGAAGCGCGACCAGCAGTTGTTCGTCGCCCGGGTTGAAGTCATGGAGCGTTTGGCGGTGGCCGCCGAGCTGCGCGATGACTCCACCGGCGAGCATTCCTACCGCGTCGGTCGTCTCGCCAGTCTGCTCGCCAAGAGCCTGGGCTGTGATGACGACATGATCTTTTTGATCGATATTGCCGCACGCCTGCACGATATTGGCAAAGTCGGCATTCCCGACGGCATCTTGCTCAAACCCGACAAACTCAACGCCTCCGAACGTGAGGTCATGAAAA
>JANMQR010000324.1:0-22183 GCA_031370625.1 Burkholderiales bacterium
CGGATTGTCCGCGGGCACGGTGCCATCCGCATTGACGCGAAGAATTTTGCCAAATGCGCTGGCGACATTTTGCGAGTTGGCGGTTGCAACCGGTTGCGGACTGTCTTCGTGATTGCCCACCGCAACATAGAGCTTGCCGTCTTTGCCAAAGCGCATGGCACCACCCATGTGCCATTTCGTCGCACTGGGCACATCGGGCAATTCGAAGATCACGCGCTCGCTGCCCGCGACCACCGTGTCATTCGCTTCGGTCACGCGCACCACACGATTGCGACTTACGGTGCCCACTTTGATTGTGCAATAAAAGTAAACGAAGTGATTTGTGGTGAACGCAGGATCTGGCACCACACCGAGGCAACCGCGTTCGTTGGTTGCATCAACGTTTGCAAACGCGTAGAAGTTCGCCGCGAGCATCGTATCGGCTTTGACAATGCGCACTATGCCATCTTGCTGAACCGCCAACACGCGCCCATCGGGCATCACGGCCATCGATGTTGGACTTGTCAGCCCCGTGGCGACTTGACGATCAACGAAGCCTACAGGAACGCTCACCGCGGATGCCTGCTGAGCCACAAAAAAAACGAGCGCGCAGAACAGCAAGCGCGCGGCACTCCTCATCAACGACACGCATTCTGAAACGATAAACCCGGCACAGTTGTTCATGATATCTCTCCCTGTCGTTGCGTTCAGCCGCAGCAAGAACATCTCGCCACGCTAATTGATGATGACGGTGTACATGCTGATTCCAGCGTTGTTCATGGGCCCTACACTCACGCTGCCTGCTGGAAAATTCTTTCTGAACAACGAGAATGTTCTGCTCGGCGATTCGCTGTTGGTCAGCTTCAAACCGGAGTTGGTCCAACCCGATAACCAGGCCGGAGCCGTGACGCGATCATCAATGCCCAAATACACATCAGCCGCCTTGCTAATGTCGAAACTCGCCAACGGCGTGCCAACATAGGAACGCGACAGATTGGCAGTACGTATCCACGCCGCGCCAAGCAAACTTGGCGGGACGCTGGTGAAGGTATAAGTGCGATCGCCAAATTCCAGATTACCCACCTGAAGATTGGACACAACGCTCCAGCCGCCTTCATTTGCGGTGTCGCGTACCGAAAGATTGCTGACCACGACGCCCGACGCACCGTCGACACTGTCGTCGATCTGCAGCAGGTACGCGACGAGCTGCTGCAGTTGCACGGACGTGAGCCCGCTGGTGGTGCCATGCAACCCACCGCTATTGGCGGTCGTCAACACATCCAGGAGCGTGGCAGCAGAACCATCATGAAGATAAGGCGGTGTATCCCACACGCCTTTGAGCGTGGGCGTATCAATACCAGTCAATGTCCCACCGAGCCGCTTGCCTGAAGATACCTTGATGGTTCCCACGTTATGCAGCACGCCGGTCGCGCTGTCGGTGAACTCCGGACCGGAATGGCATGTGGAACATTTTCCGCTGCCGCGAAAGATTTGTTGCCCGGCCACCGCGGCAGCCGTGAGTGTGCCGTCTGCATTGCGATAAGGGCTCGCGCCCACCGAGCCGAGTGAGCTTACATAGGCGGACAGCGCATCAAGCTCGACGCTCACACCGGTCTTGCGCTCGCCCAGTGGCTGATTGCGCGTGCCAGTGTTGAACTGCGCATCGGTCATGAATCCAGTACCGCCAAAGCTATTGCGAATGTCGTGCTCGAAGTCCTGAATCTCGTCGAAATTTGCGCTCCAGTGCACCCGACCGTGACCTGTTCCGCGTCGTCCGTTCAACACTGTCGTATTGCGCAAACCTTCGCCGCGGTCGGTGAAGTCCATTACGCGGCCGTCGTGTCCACCATCCTGATGACAGCTCGCGCAACTCAGGTACTTGTCGCGATTCATGCGACGATCATCGGCGTTATAGAAGATCTGTTTGCCTTGCAGCACTTGTGCCGAAAGCGGCTCACGCCCGACCGTGACCACATCAGCAAGCTTGGTTGCCGCGTTGGTGGTGGACTCCAGAATCCCGTTAACATCGTAGACCGCAAGCGTGCGCGACATGAAGTTCTGCACATACAAACGACCGTTGGCACCCATCAGCATTCCGCGCGGCGCGCGGCCAACGTTGACAATACCGGTGCTCCGTTGGCGCGTATACGCATCGATGATTTCAATTTGATTCGTTCCCTGAATCGAGACAAACGCGTAGTCACCACGCGGGCTGAACAACACAAAGTTGGCAAGGTCGCGATCATTCAGATCAATCCTGTCAGCCAACACTTCGGCATTGGTGTCGAGGTTGATTTGTGAGACGATTGTTCTGACCGTGCTTTCGAAGGTGAGCGGCAAACCATCGCGAAAACTGCCGCGTAACGTGTTGTCCTTTTTCGAAGGTATCCACGCACGCTTGCCATCGGGCTGAATGGCGACAGAGGTCAGAAAATTGGGCACGCCGCGACCGCCCGCCTCACTATCAGGCCCTGGGTCTGTGGCCAGTGAAAATCGTCGCGTCACCGTCAACGTGGTGGGATTAACTTCAATGACTTCACCGCGGTCTTGAGGCGAGATATAGCGCGTAACCAGCAAGCGTGAAGAATCACTACTGACCGCAATGCCACGTGGCGTTGAACCCAGCAACAGCGATGCTTCCACCGCGCCGGTGGCAGGGTTCAGCCGCACGATGCCGCCTGAACCTTGCAGCGTCACAAATGCGGATGTGCCTGAGGGATTAAACACGACGCCGAATGGCCGCGAGCCGCGCCCCATGTTGATGGTCTGCACGATAGCGCCGCTTACCGGATCAAGCACGCTGACATTTCCTGAGTCAAAGTTTGTGACCCAGAGCCGGCCGTTTGGTGCCTGGGCAATCGTTTGTGGCTCGATGCCGACGGCCTGTTCGAATAAGACTGTGTTGTTGGCAGCATCAATTGCACTGACCGTGTTCGCGTCAGAATTAACCACCCAGACGCGCTGTCGACCAGCGTCGTAGGCCAGCGTGCTTGTAGAACGTGGCGCGTTCGCCGTTGGCTGCGTGTAAATCGTTTGGTTCGCCGAGCAAGTCGATGTTTGCGTGCCGCTTTTGACCGTCAAAATAACGGGGTAATGGCGAGGTGCCGCGTAGGCGTGGGTCGCGCTCGCATTTGTGGAGAACGCGGTAGTGGTGCCATCGCCAAAACTCCACGAGTATTGAAGCCCCGTTCCGGTGGTTGACGCGGGGCTGAAGTTGGCGGTGGTGCCGACAATCTGCGCGGTACGTGTTGCGAGCGCGCAACCGACCGTCGCATTACCGGCAATCGTGAAGCGTGACGTAAACGCCGCCACGCCATTGCCGACGTCGTCTTTCATGCCGCCTGCCGGCACCACGATTTCATAAGTTGTGCCGGGGGCCAGGGCTTGATCGGGTGCGAAATTGAGGATCCCTGACTGCCCGCTGTACTTGCCCGCAAGCGTCGCGCCACCGAGTGGGCGAACAATGAAAGTCGTCGAAGAAACTGTGCGTAAATCAATATGTGAAGTGGTGGTAATCCCAACACGGCTCGTGGGGGCAACATTCACTGCCCCACTTTTTGGCGACACCATATTGACCGCGGGCACATTGGTCATTGGCGCGGTCTGATGTGGCACCAGCGCACTGCCTTGCGCGTGATCGTTGCCAACCAAAACCAGATTGCCCAACACGGTACCGAAATCTTCGTCACGACCGGCAATGCCTGAACTGCCGGTGCCGGCAATGGCACCGGTATTGAGATCAACCTTCGCGTAAGTCGTCGAAAAGCCCGCATGCGCATAGTTGCCCTGAATGGAAACATAACCACCCTTGCCGCCAATGTCCGGCGAACGCACTGTCTGGGAAAAAGTAGACGGGTTGCTGATGTCGTAGACGTACAGGCGATTGTCTGTGCCCGCCGTAATGATGCGGTCACCATTAACAATACCGCTGTATTGACCAGGCGCGGTAGAGGTCGCGCCGAGCAGTCTCGGGTTTACCGGGTCGCTGATATCGAGCGTCGCCAGGCCACTGCCATCGGTGCTGACCACGACCAGAAGATTGCCGACCGCAAACGTGGGGCCGATTTGGAAGCCGCCCCAAGTGCTCGTTGATACCGTCTTCACGTAGACCGGATTCCTTGGGTCCGCCGCATTCACGATCAGCAAACCGTTACCCGATCCGCCGACGTACACATAAGGCGCCTGCCAAAACGCCCACCACGCGCCGAGCGCATAGTCCGACTCTTGAATGCCGGGGAGCACCAGCGATTTCAACAATGTCGGCGTCAGCACATTGGTAAAATCCCAGAACTGAATTCCATTGATTGACTGCATAACCGCATAACGGCCGCCATTGCTGAAACCGAATCCGTGTGGCTCTCGCAGCTCATTGCGATCAACTTGCGACACCTTTCGCGGTGCGCGTGGATTCGAGATATCGTAGAACGCAAAGCCACCACCGGCGGCACCCGAATCCTTACCAAATGGCACGAACAAGTATCCGTCCACCATCTGCACCGTTCCCTCGCCGCGCGCACTGGCCGCGACAGCATTTTTTATAATCGACAACGGTTTCAAAAGCTCAGCGCTGCTGTAGGTTTGGTTGGGCAGTCCCGGCCCGGCGGCGAGCGCAGGTGGCCCACTCGCGGTCAAAGCAATACCACCAAAAGCAATCAGGCACGATCTAATCAGGGCGATGCACATGGCATTTCTCCTCCGGGCGCGATACCCGTTGATTCGATGCTGCGGTAGAACAAATATAGAATATTTATTCTTTTTTAATTTTTAATTAGAACAAATATTATATTAGTCAGCGCGAACCGGATTGTCAATAAGTTTTAAAGTCAGCCCGCTTTCGGGACAGCAAATACAATCGCACGCACCATCGTGAATGCGCTCGGAACAAAGACGCGCGACTTTCAAAGTGCCCGTCTCGCCTGCCGCTTGAGCATTTTTTGCTCCAAACAGCGCACCAGTGCTTGTGTTTCGCTTTTATTTTGACGCAGCAAACACCTCAGCGCAAAACAAACGCCGCCACTTCAATTTTTACGACTCGTGCTATCGTACTCACCCAAGCCAAAACAGAACTGTTGTTAGCCGTTCGCTCACCACAACTTTCACCGCAAAATCCGCATCAAAGGAGAACCCCATGCCCGCCTTACTGCCCAATGTTGATCCCGATGGTTTGCTTGAGTTTTCAGTCGTCTATACCGACCGTTCGCTCAACCATATGTCGATGCGTTTTCAAGGCGTGATGAAAGAAATTTCACGCATGTTGAAATCGGTTTATCACGCTAAATCCGCCGTACTCGTGCCCGGCAGCGGCACCTTCGGCATGGAAGCAGTCGCACGACAATTCGCGACCGGCAAACGCGCGCTGGTGATTCGCAACGGCTGGTTTAGCTATCGATGGACGCAGATTTTTGACATGGGCAACATTCCTGCGAATAGCACCGTGCTCAAAGCGCGTCGCGTGAGTGCTGATAAAACCGCCGCATGGATTCCCGCGCCAATTGCCGAAGTGCTCGCCACCATTGCTACTGAAAAACCAGATGTCGTGTTCGCGCCGCATGTGGAAACATCTGCTGGCATGATGTTACCCGATGATTATTTACGCGCCGTTGCCGATGCAGTACACGCGGTCGGCGGATTATTTGTGCTTGACTGCATCGCCTCGGGTGCCATGTGGGTGGACATGCAGGCGACGGGGGTGGACGTGCTCGTGAGCGCGCCACAAAAAGGCTGGAGCAGCTCACCCTGCTGCGCGATGGTGATGCTGTCTGAGCGCGCACGCGTAGCCATTGACAACACCACCAGCACCAGCTTCGCGTGCGACCTGAAAAAATGGTTGCAGATTATGGAGACCTACGAAAACGGTGGTCACGCATATCACGCCACCTTGCCCACCGACGCGCTCACGCGGCTCAGCGAAGTGATGCGCGAAACCGAGGCCTACGGCTTTGCGCGCGTGCGCGAAGAACAAATCGCACTCGGCACCAAAGTACGCGCCCTGTTCGAATCCCGCGGCATTATCAGCGTCGCCGCCGACGGCTTCAAAGCACCCGGCGTGGTCGTCAGCTACACCGACGACCCCGGATTACAATCCAGCAAAAAATTCCTTGCCGAAGGCCTGCAAACAGCCGCAGGCGTGCCATTGCAATGCGATGAACCTGCCGATTTTTCAACGTTCCGCATTGGACTATTTGGCCTGGAGAAATGGCATAACGTGGATCGCACGGTTGGGCATTTGGCGGCAGCGTTGGATCGGTTGGGGGTGGGGCGGGCGGCTTTGAGTGCGGCGGCGGAGTAGTTGTCCGGGAACTGAATAAAAGCGCGACACAAATGACTTCACGCGCGAATTTTGCGCGACAGATTTCGTAGGTCAGGTTCGGGGTTGGCAAATAAGGCTACCTCACAACGATCTCCGCAAATTGAACGCCAAAACAAAATATCTGATAAACTGATTTTCAGATATTTCTGGAGAGAAAAATGCCAACCGTTTCTGTGAGCGTGACAGAATTTTCACGCGGGCTATCAGAGTTTTTGAATCATGTGCAGTATCAAGGCCAAGTCCTGGACATCGAGCGCGGCAAACGCGTTATTGCACGCGTATCGCCTGTCGCATTGACGGATGGGTTTCCTATTGACCAGCTGGATGATTTTTTGGCGAAAGGCCCGCAGCTTGGCGCTGATCGCAAATCGATGGCGAAGGACGTGAAAGCGGTACGGACGAAATTGCGCAATCGCGTTTCTCCTTGGTCAGAATAAGACATGGGCATTCTGGTCGACACCGACGTTTGGGTGCTTGCTGAAAAATCTGGCGGTACGCTTAGTCTCGCAAGGTGGGCCGCCTATGGCGGCGCTTACATGTCCGCCGTGACAGCGAGTGAGCTATTGGTCGGTGTGGAGCGCGCCAACACCGCACCGCGCCGCGCGCTTCGTGGTGCCTTCGTCGAAAACCTGCTGGCCACCATTCCTGTGATTGAGTTCTCACTTCCAGTTGCACGCACTCACGCACGCATGATTGCAGCACTTTCAAAAAACGTTACCGCCGCCGCGCACGACGCCATTATTGCCGCCACCGCAGTGCATTACGGCTATGGATTGCTGACGCGAAACGTCGCCGACTTTAAAATATTTCAGGGTCTTAAAGTTGAAGCATTTCGGGATGTAGCTTGAGATATTTTGTAGCGCTGTGATCAATTAGTAGATCAACAAATATGACGTTGAAAGATGAGTTGCATCACAGAATTAGCTTTTTCTTGTTTTTCTGAGCCGGTAATTTTTCGGCCAACCTTTGCATAAAAGTTTTGGTTGCGCCAAATATTACCTCTGCTTCATCAGCGTAATATTTCCTATCTACATGCATAGTTGGATTGCGCCAAGCCTGTTTGATGGTCATCAAATCTCCGCTGGAATCTCGATAGAATTTCTCACTTTTTTTCCACTTGAGACTTTTACTCGCATGCTTAACCGCTATCTGTTTTTGTATTTGCGTAAGGTAAGTCTCCCAACTTTGGGCATATGGTATTTGAAGCGCAAATGCTAACGCTTTCAATCCAACTTCTAAAACGCGCATCAAATGCATAACTGTTGCGGTGCCCTGACCAAAAGCAAGACATCTGCCAGCATCCTCTATATCTTGAGCCGCTGCAGGGAAGCGTTCAAATACCATACCGCCAAATAACGGTGCTTTGGGCTCAAAATATTTTGCGCGCTCCGGCGGTATGCTTATAGCCACCTTTGTTGCGGACTCATGGAAAAGGCACCCAGTAACTACTGTTGCATAGTTGCCAAGTAAAGCAACATCGTTGGCCGCGACAAAGCCGCTTCCATCTGTTTTTTGTTGCTTATATAACGCGATTTGAAACGCTTTTGCAGCTTCAAAAGTTGTGGCTAGTCCAATCTCTTTACAAGAGCTGCAAAATGATTCAACGTTCTCTAATATTTCTATGAAAGCTGGAGGCGGATACTCTATATTTGTATTCGGGCTATCAATACTTTTCTCATTCATCGATTGTTGGAAACCAACGATGTGCGTGAGAGAGCCAATCAACTTTGAAATCGGCAGCTTCATCATGTCAAGCAAACTCACTAAGGAATAAGAAACACGATCTTACACACTTAAAGCAAACTGCAAAAAGTCTCCAATGGACGCATCAGCGCTAGCATTTTCAACCAAGCCAATCTCTCTTGACTGCAATCCAACCGCCACAATGCGCACAAACCATTTATCAAACTTGATCCCCATCTATCGCAAAGAACTTTGCTTCGCCGAGTAAATCGCTTTGACAGGAAGCATTATCGTTTTGACTTCAGCGTCGCCTGCGTTGGCAAGTGCTACATGCAGCAATTTTTCATTTTAGTTGCCGCATCTATAGAATAGCGCCAGCTTTCCAGCTACACGTATACAACATCAACTGTTTTATCAAAGGGGAATAATCGATGGTTGCACGACTTGTTTTGCTTGCCGTAATTGCTTTGCTGTTCAGTGGTTGCTCCACAACAGGTGTGGCGCTCAAATATGCGCCGCCGCAGAATGTTGTTGCGGCAGCGGTGGGAACTGAGAGCGTTTCTGTTGGTACGTTTGAGGACAAGCGCGGCGAGCCGGCGACGTACCTTGGTGCGATTCGCGGCGGTTTTGGCAATCCGTTAAAGACACTCGAATCCAGCGAACCGGTTGCCGCTGTTGTCGCGAGCGCATTTGCAGAAGGCTTGCGTGCGCGCGGCATTCAAAGCAGTGGTGCGAAATATCAAATCGGCGGGACGATTAAGGTGCTGGAATGTATCCAGATGGTTCGGCGCGATGCGACGGTGGAGATTGATGTCAGGGTTATTGCGGTAGACACCAAAAAAGAAGTCTTCGTTAAAACGGTGAAGGCGAATACATTGGATGGCTCAATATTTAGCGTGGCGACTGGCGTGTTTGCGTCTGTTGAAGACCTGCGTGCAGTAACTGAAAAGACGCTGCGCGACGCAGTAGACCGCGCATTGGACGATCCGGGTTTTCGTAAGGCGTTGATTAAGAGCTGAGTAATGCGGCGGGAGGCGCCGCTCTGTTTGCGGGGCAGCGCCTCGAACCCATATCTAGATCGTTATTCACGGTGTTCGAATATCCCGAAAGTCCTTATTCCGCGAGCCGTTTGAGCACTTTTTGCTCGAAACCACCCGCCTTTATTGGCACTCCACTTTTACCGGCCCAGTGACGACGCGCGCATTAGGCACACGGCGTCGCAACACTAAAGCAAGTGAATGACTGTGTTGATTCGTGGGTTCATTGCGTGACGAAGATAGGGTCCGTGATGGGGCCAATGACAAGCCCGCTACGTCTGACCAGATTGCTATCGCGGCTACGCGAGACAGGCGGTAACGGGATCAGCGTCACGCGCGCGCGGATTTCGTCGAAATGAAAAATAGGCCCGCCATCTTCATTCAGCAAACTGGACGGCAATCTGATTTCACGTATCTGGGTAAACGCGACCTGCGAGGTGGTGAATGTCACCACGCCGTCCCATACTGTGCCGCCGGGAATCAATTCGCTCACGCCATCCTCACCGGGGCCGATATCGTCACCCACCAGTTGCACAACCTCGCGATAGGACTGCTCGTGCGGTGCGTCGTGTAGCGTGGCACTCAGGGTGTAGCCGACCTGCACAAGTGCCACCCCTGCATTTTCAAATATCTGTAGTCGTACATTGCTGATGGATGCCATGATGAACTCCTTCAATTAATGTTTTCAGTATTCGCATTCCTGACAACCGGAGCGCGAGCGAGATGCAATAAGTCGGTGATCTCTAATAACTAAATCGCAAATGAAATGCGAAACCTGACAGCATGTAAAAAATATTTTTCACCATCACTGCCCACGACTCGACGGGCTCACGCCTGCAAAGGTCAGAAAATCCACCATCCGGAAATTGCCTGCGCCGCTGCTCGACGGCAAAGTGGGCGTCCAGCGGGGACTTTCAGACAAAAAGCTGTCGCGATCCGCCTGCAGCAAGCCGATCATCACTTCACCCACGATGCGCCCGCCGACGGGGCCAAGGTTTTGTCCGCCGCCAATCACTTCGGCTTCTTTCAGCACGTAATACCAAAGCGGCGTGTGGCGATCCAGGCCCAAACCATAAACGGCGAGCTCGCTGAGATCGCGCGCGGCCAAGGCAGGCGCACCCATCTCTTGCGCGACACGCTGGCCAGAGGGCAGCTGCCATGTCACTTGTCGCAGCAGATTGCGTTGCGGTAGTGAGGTTGGCGTACTGCCATCGGCAATGGTGCCGAGCGGCAAGTTAAATAGCGGCGTGGAAATGCGCGTGTCAATCAACTTGCGCGGCTTAACTTCACCATCACGAAAATCAAAGAATGTTTGCCAGCCCACAAACCGCCGCCGAGCGCGCACGCCACCGCGCATGTCCACTGGATCTGCTTGGCCTTGACCCGCAGGATCAAAGATCAAACCGAAGAATGGATTGCCGTTGTCGCCTTTCAGATTCGCGCGATACGATGGCCGCACCATCGAGTGGCCGAATCGATACGCCGCACCTTGAAACTCCACCGGCATGGCGGCGGGCTCGTCGTCATCGGGGCGATAGAAGCGCGGCTTCCTCGCCAGAATATCGTTGACCATGGCCTGGCCAATAAACGATGGCAGCACTTCATGCAACACGATCCATTGGTAATGCCAGGTCGTCAATTGCCGCGCGAGCGCAAACACGCGGCCCGAATCGTTTTCACCGGTTGCGCGCACGTAGTCGACGGCGCGATTGTGAAACAGCAAAAATGCGACTTGCAGTCCGGCAAGAACGACGTGCTCATCATTGCGCGGGTCGGCGATAATCGCGCGGTTTTCCCGCGTGCGCGGCAAGTCTTCAAACAAGCCACCACTCTCGACCTTGAATTTAATTCGGTCTGCCGGATCGTAGAGCAAAGGTTCGGCAATCGGCCCGTCGCCGTACACCGAATCAAGATCGAGCGACGGTATGCGGCTATTCGGCGACTGTCGCGCCTTGGTCGGCACACCCAAACGCGAGGTAGTGTCAAAAGTCATATCGTGATCGATGAATTGACCCAAAAATGTGTTGCCCGCCACGCCATTTGGCATTGCGGCATTTTGATTATTCGCGCTTAACGTCGGATCAGTGATCAGCAAAATCGGGCCCGCCGCCAGATTGTCCTTCGCATCCATAATGCCGCCAGCTTTGCCGATGTCGAGTAGCGCTGCGGTTAATTTTGCCGAGCTTTCGGCGAATGGCGGCAGATGATTGAAGATTCGCGTGAAGTTGGTTGAGGCAGCTGGCTTTGCCCATGCGGGCATTGCGTGGCTAGCACCCAGCGTGATCGCCGCAGCGCCCATGCCGCCCAGCATGGCGCGGCGCGTGGTTTGAATCGTTTGAGTGCGGTAAAAGCTGTCGTGGCTCATGTTGTTCCCCCCTCGTGACCAGCGAAATCGATGGCCTCTACATGGGAAATCGCAAACTGAAAGCAAAACCCGACAAAACCTGTCTGAACAAACTGTTCTACCTAATACGATTTGTTCAGACCCGCGCCCGCATTGCACTGGCATGCCGCGTCGTTGGCGCATCCTCACCGACCGAACCGGCAAGCTGCGCAACGGCGAGATCGCACGATTGAACTGATTCGGCCGCACGCGCCACAACGCTCGCCTCGCACACAGCTAACGCAGCAACCCCAACACGAAAAGAAAACGGTAAATCACCGGCAGATTGGCGGGCGAGAACCAGCGACTCTTCTGCGCGCTTCATCGCATCAGCATGCTCGCCGCGAAGCCTGTAAACGTCGGCCAACGCAGCTAATGTAAAGACACGGTCACTTGAACGCGGTGCTGCAGCCTCAAACATGGCAACGGATTCGAGCAACAAATCGCGCGCGCGGTCACTGTCGCCGCGTGCCAGCGCAATCCGGCCTTGCTGCGTTAGCAGCGCGGCGCGCGCGATATGGCGGGGCGGCAAGGTGGCATTGATCGAAGTAGCAGCTTCGTCGGTGAGCGCAGTGGCACCGGCTACATCACCGGTGAGCAAATGCGCGCGGCTTGCGACCAGCAGCGCGCGCCCCATGCCCACAGGATTTTTTTGCAGGCGCGCTTGCTCGACCGCGCGGTCAAGAGCGGCCACCGCCTCGGCCGCGCGATCAATCTGTAGCAACGAAGCCGCATAGTTAACGTTGGTGTTTATCGAATAGCCGCCCGTGCCCGCGCTGGTACCTGCGGCCCGATCAATGGCCAGCGATTGCTCGAACATCGCGAGCGCGTCCTTGGGTGCACCCGCTTGCAGCAAATTTACCCCGGCGTTATTCAGCGCCGTCGCCATGCGCACAGATTCGGCCAAACCGCTTTCGCGCAAGATCGCTATGCCTTGCTCATGCGCCTGCCTTGCGGCCGCGTAACGCCCATCGTTGGTGTACGCACTGGCAAGGATCGCGACCGGCCCGGCAAGCCGATCCAGAGGCGGACCTGATTCGTGTTCCGCCTCACGTTTGGCTCGCTCAGCAAACTCCACCGCCGCTGCGGTATCGCCGCGCTGAATGGCGGCGTAGGTCGCACTGCCAAGGCATCGTGTCCTCGCGGCAGTGCCGATGGGATAGTTGGCGAGAGTAGCCATTGATGTATCGATCAGTTCAGTTGCGCGGGCTACATCTGCACCCGTGTGGGCGAGCTTGACGGCGACGCGGCACGCAGCAGCGGCCGTTAATGCCGTATCTGCCAGTGGTCTGACCAATTCCAGTGCTTCTTCGTACCACTTCAGCGCACGCTCGCCATCGGTGTGATCAATACGATCGCCCAGCACCATCAGCACTTCAGCATGCAGCCGGGGGTTGGCCGCGTAAAGTTTTCCCGCCCATAGCTCGGCTCTTGTGAGTAATTGGGCCGTCGTAAAGATGTCTCCCGTTGTTGATACCTCGGAAAGCACCACCGACAGCAATCGATTGATGCCGCCCGCACGTTCCGCCTGCGCCACTGCAGCGTCGCGCGCGCGACTGGCGGCAACGGCTTGCCAGGCTGTTCCGGTAACGCCCGCCACCAGCGCCAGCAACGTCACGCATGCTGCACCCACACTCAAACGATGCCGCCGCACAAACTTGGCCATCCGGTAGCTAACCAGATCGGCGCGTGCGCTAACGGGTTCGTGATTCAGATAATGACTAAGATCGTCGGCAAATGCGCTGGCGGTCGAATACCGTTCCAGCGGATTTTTCTTGAGTGCTTTGGCAACAATATTATCGAGATCACCGCGCACGGCGCGCGCCAGTTTTTGCGTTGCCACTGCATCAGATAATCGCCCGGGCTCGGTGGCGATAACCGCCTGCAGGCGTTCCAGCGGCGTGTTCGTTTTAACTGCGGTCGGGTGTTCGCCACTGAGCAGGATATACAACAGCACGCCCAGCGCATACACATCGGTCGCGGTCGTCACAACCTGCCCTTGTACTTGCTCCGGTGCTGCGTGCTCCGGCGTAAAGACGCGGCCCGCTTCCTCAGTCAACGCAGTGGCACCTGCCGGTGTGATCTCATCGCTCAACAGTTTGGCGATGCCGAAATCGAGCAACTTTACCTCGCCATCACGGTTCACCAGAATGTTGGATGGCTTTAAATCACGATGCAGGATCAAATTATTATGCGCGTGCGCGACGGCGGCGAGCACATCGAGAAACAATCGCACACGCGCTTCAATGCTCAATTTATTTGCATCACACCAGCGGTCAATTTGTTCACCTTCGATGTACTCCAGTACGAGATAGGGCTGCTCGCCATTAACAACACCGGCGTCGATCAGACGCGCGATATGCGGGTGCGATAGCCGTGCGAGAAAGCTGCCCTCGCGCTGAAATCTTTTTGCGCCACCGCGCGCCACCAGCGCCAGATTGAGAAACTTGACGGCTGCATTGCCTTCGTAAAGTCCATCACTACGATGCGCAAGCCACACGCTGCCCATGCCGCCGTGTCCGATTGGACGGTCAAGCGTGTAGCCGCCAACGATATGGCCCGTTAAGTTCGATTCATCCGCCCAGCCCATCAACGTATGTGGCGCACCACCCGACAAAAACCCATCGCGATCAGCGCGAAGTTGTCGGGCCAAAAGCGCTTCAAGCTCGTCCGCCAGCAGACGATCTTCGCGCCTGATTTGTTCAAGACGAATCGCCTGCGCGTCCGCATCGATATCCAACAGCTGATCGAGCAATGGCTCCAAAATCGCCCAGCGGGTTTTTTCAATGTGCGCCATGATTTCCTCGCGGCTTCATGGTGGCCTTCATGGTGGCCCTCTTGTGAATGCCATCAGTGCTATCAATGCCGTCGTGTAACCACACAATATTGAAATCGCAATCGGCGCGCAAAAGGCGACATCCGGCCACAAAAAAATGATCCTCAACAATCAGTCGGCCACCAGCGCATGATGCAGATACAGACGCGCTTTTTGCCAATCGCGCCCAACGGTTCGCTCTGACACGCCGCGAAGCTTGGCAATATCTGTAAAAGAAAATCCGCAGAAATACTTTAGATCAATTAATTTGGCCAGTTGCGGATCAGCTTGCTCCAGCTGCTCGAGCGCGTCGCTGAGGCCCGCCACTTCGCATGCCAACGGCGCGGAGTCTTCGATGTGGGTGTTGAGCGTGGTGAGATGAAATTCGCCCCCGCGTTTAAGCGCTTTCTGGTCACGGATGTGATCAACAATCAGCCCACGCATGGCGCGCGCCGCATAAGCAATAAAGCGTGATTGGTCGGGAAAGACCGTCGCACCCGCGGCCATGCTCAAGTAGCATTCATGCAACAAGGTCGTGGCACTCAATGTGGAATTCGGCGCGCCAATGCGCAGTTGGCGTTTGGCAACACGGTGCAATTCACGATACAGCTCAACAAACAATTTACCCGACGCCGTATCGTCACCGCCATCGGCGGCGACAATCAGTTTTGCAACGGCATCTTGCACCGCGATATTGTTTGCGCCTGCATCTGTGGACATTGTAAATTTCCCTGTCAATGCGAGACAAATGTTGCGTCGTTGACAACGCCTTATCCGTTGTCAAATATATCGCGTTGGTGAAGCGGAGTGTTACATCTATTGATGAGCTCGCCCATCCCCCGATCAAGCGTCTGCCTTTAGAAAAAGCGCAGGATGACATCATTGCCGAACTCAAGGACAGCCTGCTCTCGCGCATTGAAGAGCGCGAAACTGAACTCGGGCGCGCGCTTAGCGCAGAAGAGCAGCAGGCGCTGGTGAAGGAAAATGGGCATCCGATGCTCGTCGCCAGTCGCTATATGCCGCAGCAGTATTTGATCGGGCCGAGCATGTATCCGTTTTGGCTGATGGCGTTGGATGCGATGTTAATTGCGGTGGGCGTCGTGTACGCGACGCTCGCAGTCATTGATCTCATCACGCGCGGAGACGTTGTGCAGGCGTCGATTCAGGCGGCAACAGGCTATGCGGGGACTGCATTGTTCTGGGCGGCGATAATTACGCTGGCATTTTGGATTTTCGAGCGCAATCGCAAATCCGTACGCGAGCCAGATTTTAATGCGATCCATTCGTGGCCGGTGTTGCCAATCGGCGGGATCGCAGTAGCGTAGTAGCGTAGTAGCGCAGGGTGCGCAGGCTTTATCTGCCCACGCATCTGCAGTCGGCGTTGATAAATAGACGCTTGTCCGATTCTTGATTGTACAACTGCGCACACTCAGAAAATCCGCCCGTTTCGCTGCCGCTCGAATTAGCTAACCGTGGGAAGATGAACCCTGCCCACCCTTACCAGGTTTCGAGGCGGTGACCAAGGAGCGAGCGTGCCTTTGCCGGACGTGTAGAAGGCCCAAGTACACCAAACTAGACCTGCGACGCCGAACAGCACGAACACAGAGCCAAGGATGCCAAGACTCGGCAGTTCTTGCAGAGCGTATGCGATCAGAAGCGGCACGGCACACGCAACTATCGCTGGCAGCACGAGAAACGCGAGAAGCGCACGGAAAAACATTTTTAGTGACGCCTAACGCCTGAATTAAACCGATCTGCGAAGCGGGTTACGTGCGATGCCGCATTAGAAATACCCACGCGAAGAACAACATAAACACGAAATCGTTTGGGCCGTAGATACTATAAAAAACCCCAGCAAAAACGTCCTTGGAATACAGCTGTGCGAGGTTATTCTCCGAAAGCCACATAATCCAAACGACGACATAGACAAGCTTTTCTAACGCAAACGCGCCTGCGAGCCATTTGATGTTTGAGCTGATGGTCGCAGCGCCTACGTACGCTAATCCCCATACCGCAATCATTACAAGTCCGAAGTTCGACATCACCACCGGATCAGCGTCGTTGATAGCACGATTGGTGAATGCGCGTGAAAACACCAGAACACCACCGATGTTCATCAGACCAGCCGCAATAAATCCACTCTTCACCAGATTTCTATTCACGCGCTAACCCCGATGAATGCATTACTCAAAAACAAACGTAAACTTCATTCTCGACTGTACGCCATAAAGATACAAGCTCTTTTATTGACGGCACCCTCGAAGCATAAATGCTTCAAAGTGCTCGCCAGCACTAGCGTTTTAAATTCTCTATATTCCTGAAAACAACTTTCATCCATCGCAAAAAACAGCCACGCTAAATCCTGAAAACCCGCATCACCAGCGTCAGCCAGCGTAGGGTGGGCAGGTTTATCCACCCACGCATTTGCGGTCTATGCTAACGAACAAACGCACATCGAATTTTTAATTGTACGATTGTGCACGCACCGAACTTTCGTTCGTCTCGCCGCGGCTCGAATGCGCCCACCCGCGGGCAGATAGATCCTGCCCACCCACCGCTTCGTTCAATTCAAATCTACCAAAATGCGCATGGCATCGGCGTCGGGCTGATTAATGGGCTTCAGAGGGGAACTTCTAAAAACTCTAAAATTTTGTCGTCCCCGCGCAGGCGGGGATCCAAGTTCGTTGATGTATCAATAACTTAACCAGACTTGGATTCCCGCCTGCGGGGGAACGACGAGGTTTTTAGAAGTTTCCAAAGGACAACCGCTACCACTGGTGCGGCTTCACAACCATAACCGTCCCGAACGCCGCTCTAGTGCTAGCGTTTAGTTTTGAATCCAACTACCCCAGCCAATCACTCTTCACGCCAATCCACCCGGTCGCCACGCGCGCAAATCCGTACGCGAGCCAGGTTTTGATGCGATCCATTCTTGGTCGGTGTTGCCAATCGGCGGGGTCGCAGTGGCGGCCACCGTCTTGAATTTCCGCTTCAACGGACAATCGCAAATCCCGCGCAAACGCTTCGTCGTGTACGACCACATTGGCTTCGCGATTTAAAAATAAGCTGAATGGATCGAGATTGCTGGAGCCCACGGTGGCCCACGCATCGTCAATCGCGGCAACTTTGCCATGCATCATCGATTTTTCGTATTCGTAAATTTTCACACCTGCGCCAAGCAGTTGCTCATATAGCGCGCGGGTGGCAAGTTGCAGGAGCGCGTGATCGGCGCGGCCTTGCAATAGCAGCGTGACTTCAACGCCGCGCGTAGCGGCGGCGATCAGTTCGCGACGAAAACGCCGACCGGGTAAAAAATAGGAATTGACGATGAGGATTTTTTTGGTCGCGCCCTTGATGGCGCCAAGATACGCCTCTTCGATTTCGCGACGGTTGCGAAAATTATCGCGCGCCAAAAATTGCGCGCGCATATTGCCGACGTTGCTACTTTTCTTCGCCGCATTCGCCAACGCAGTGCGCTCTGCATTGATGAGCTTTAAGTCAGCTTGCGGGCGTCCCAGCCAGCGCTTGATTTCAGCCTTCGCCCCCATCTTGCGAACGTGCCACCACGCGACCAATTTCCATAGCCGTTCGGTAGCCAGATAAATACTCGCCACCACCGGGCCTTCAACTTGCACCGCGTAATCGTAGCGAGGGAAATCGGAGAGACTCTCAGTAAAATCGTCAATCAAATTTATCCCGCCGACAAATGCGATGCGCGCATCAACTAGCGTGATCTTGCGATGGGTGCGTCGCAAATGCGCGCGACGCATGCTGATCCACCGATAATCGGGCCGAAACAACAGCAGCGTCACACCCGCTTCGCGTAATGTTTTAAAAAACTTCGGGTGGGTTTCGTGCGAGCCAAAACCATCCACCAGCACGCGCACGCCGACGCCGCGTTTGGCGGCGCGTCTGAGAGAATCGGCAATCGCTTCACCGCTTCTATCATCGCGGAATATATAAGTTTCCACCCGCACTTCAAATTGCGCGGCATCGATGGCCGCAATCATCGCGGAAAACAATTGACCGCCATTTTTGAGTAAGCTGACGTGATTGCCGGAGGTGATCTCCATCGTTGGTGTGGTCACTTGCCGGTGCGGGGTGTGGCCGCAGGTGGGCGTGGTTCTTTCAATGGAATTGTCTGCCCGTCGCGCGTGAGGCGCACCGCGAGACCGACGTGATCCGACAAGCCGCGCCATTTCACGCCCTCAATCGCGCCATGCAATCGCAGCACTTCCTCGATGTTCACCCCGCGCACATAGATGCGATCCAGTGTGAGCATCGGAAAAATCGCCGGGAATGTTTTTGCCGGTTTGCCATGCGTTTCTTCGAACACTTCACGCAATCCCAGATCACGTTTTAGCGCAGTTGAAATGCCGCCGCGCTTGCTGCGCCAGTCGTTGAAATCACCCGCCACCACCAGCGGCGCATCACCCGGCGCACTGTGCGCCAGGAATTCGGTCAGCTTATCAATCTGCATGGTACGGCTTTGCTGGAACAAGCCGAGATGCACGCACACACACGTCAGCGGCATGTCCCATCCCGGCACATCGATGCGCGCGAGCAGATGACCGCGCGCTTCGAATCGATGATGCGATACATTGCGATTCGTCCAGTTCACCACTGGATATGCCGACAAAATCGCGTTGCCATGATCGCTGTGCTGATTCTTCGCGTTCACGCCGTAGACAATATCGTGATAGCGCCCTTCGGCAATATGTTCGTGCTGGAAGAGCTCGGGCCAATCCTCAAACTTCGCCTCATTTTTGGCGTGTCCGCCCTGCACTTCCTGCAAAAAAACAATGTCGGCATCCAGCGCATGCAGCTTCTCGCGCACGTCGTGAATCACCAGCTTGCGGTTCAGCGGGCTTAGGCCTTTGTGAATGTTGTAGGTGGCGAGGGTGAGCGGTTTCATTTTACTTCTGCCGCAGAAATACGAGCGGGCAAACTTAAAATCGCATCACGATTCGTCGGCGAAAAACACAGCGCTGCCGCCTTGTCATGTGACAACCAAACATGCTGCAAATGTTCACGCGGCGCGAGTTTGATCGGCACGCGGCCCGGCACTTCCAGCCCGAAAACATGCTCATCGTTATGCGTCACACCGGGCGCATAACGATGTCGCCAAATCGGAAAAATTTCGTACACATTTTTTTGTTGCCAATCGGTGAGACGGTAGCTACCCGCGATAAGGCCAGTCTCTTCGCCCACTTCGCGCGCCGCCGTTTCGGCCAGCAACTCCCCTTCATCCTGACTGCCCGTAACCGATTGCCAATAGCCAATTTTGTCCGCGCGCTCAATCAACAATACTTCTGCTTGGGGCGTGTAGATGATGATTAGCGTGGAGCGTGGAATTTTGTAGGGCTTGGTGATGGGAGCTGGTTCGGTCATATTCATATTGTAGTATGGGTGCGTTACGTTACTGATTAACGGCATGACAACTTCACCGAGCCAGTCGGCGTTTGCAAGATCGCTGTGAATGACATTCATCAATAACCTTACCGAATTTGTTAGACTCCAAAGTCTATCTTTTGTTAACGCATAACGGCATCAGCCAATCTGATGCATCTCATGTCTTCCGCGCCTACACCCGCACCCGGTTCCAGTCCTACACCGCCAGTCTCAACCACACTGTCACGCGCCAAATATTTGCGCGGCGCGGCGTGGGGAATATTTGCCATCTCAATTTGGGTCGGCTGGATTTTGCTTACGCGTTATGGCGTGACCACGTCCCTTTCGCCATACGACATCACCGCATTACGCTTTGCGTGTGCGGGGTTGCTACTATTGCCGATTCTGATTCGCGATGGTTTTGGCATTCAAAAAGTGGGCTTAAAAATCTGGTTGATTATTTGTATTGGCGCAGGCGTGCCGTATGTGATGATCGCCTCTAGCGGCCTGCAATTCGCGCCTGCCGCACATGCAGGCGCGCTAATTCCGGGCACCATGCCATTGTGGGCCGCGCTGCTCGCGATGTATTTTCTGAAAGAAAAAATCAGCGGCGTGCGCAAGCTGGGGCTCGCGCTAATTCCGGTCGGCATTATTATTTTTGTCGGTGCCGGATTAACCCATTTTGAAACCGGCTATTGGCGCGGGCATTTGTTGTTCATCACGGCAGCAATATGCTGGGCAAGCTTTACGGTGGCGATGCGCAAGGCATCCGCATCCGGCTTCACCGCGTTGCAAGCGGCTGCTGTCGTCTCAGTGGTTTCTGCGGTAATTTATTTGCCGATTTATGCGCTGTGGTTGCCGCATCGTATAGCGGAGGCGCCGATCAATGCGATTGTGATTCAAACAATTTATCAAGGCATTTTTGTCAGCGTGATTTCGCTGTTCGCGTATGCGCGCGCGGTGTCAATTTTGGGCGCATCACTGGGCGCAAGCTTCGCCTCCCTCGTGCCAGTGCTCGCGATGCTGGCGGCGATTCCGCTACTGGGTGAAATACCGAAACCGTCAGATTATTTGGGGATTGCAGCGGTGACGATTGGCGTGTTTTTGTCGTCGGGGGCTTACCAGGCTTTTGGTTTGGCAAATTCGAAACGGTCCGCGGCAAAATAAGCCACGTCGCGATCGTAGTAGTGAGCGATTCCGCAATCGCGTAAACCGATTTTCTTCATCACGTTTTGTGATGCCTTGTTGTCAATATTGGCAACCGCAACAATGCGATTCAAGCCGACATCCTCAAAACCATACGCCAGCAAAGCGCGTGTACCCTCCGTCGCGAAGCCGTGGCCCCACGCGGATTTGCGAAACAAATAACCGATTTCGACCTCGACCGATTTTGGGATATATTTCAGCGCAAGCCAGCCGATGAATTTATTTTTTGGCTTTTGCTCAACTGCCCAAAAGCCGAGGCCTGGATACTTTTCGTAATGACTCATGAAACGAGCGAGCCGATTTTTTGCGTCTTCATGATCATCGGTCGCGCCATCACCGATATAACGCATGACTTCGGCATCACTGGTGAGCTGCAAAACATTACCGACATCAGCCGACGTGAAACGTCTGAGACGCAAGCGCTCAGTTTCAAACAACACCGTCACTTTTCAACACGCATTTTCGCCACGATTTCCGACGCGCCACTAAAATAAGCGTGCGGCATATCGCGCGTGCGATGATTGCCATACGGAACACCATTGGCATCAATCGCAATAAAGCCGACATCCGCATCAAAATCGCGACCAAGCTGATCGAGCATCGTATCCACCGCTTTTGCAATCGACATGCCGCGCTCCACGTTATCCGAAATTTGCCGACACGCGAGCGAGCGAATCACATATTCGCCCGTGCCGGTAGCACTCGCGCCGGCGAACGTTGACGCGTATGTGCCACACCCCGGCAGCGGCGTATCGCCGACTCGTCCGGGCAGCTTCATCGTGTAGCCGCCGGTGGAAGTGGCGGCACAAATCACGCCATGCGCATCACGCGCGACCACACCAATCGTGCCGCCCGCGAATTCGGGATGCGATTTTAAAAAGCTGCGGAGTTTGAATTGACGCGAGGTGATATCGGGCTGCGATTCTAATTTCGCGCGTTTGTCTTGCCAATCCGTACGGCGATCCGCCGTGATCGGATTGTAATCCGCGTGCCCCATCACCCGCGCGAAGCGCTGCGCACCATCGCCCGTGAGCATCACGTGATCGGTTTCTTCCATGACTTGTTTGGCGACGATGATTGGATTTTTAACCCGCTGCAGACCAGTGACCGCACCGATACGCGTCGTCGTGAAATCACCGCCAGATGAAACCATCACACAGGCATCCATCTCCACAAAACCATCAAGATTGAGCACAGCACCGGTGCCCGCATTAAAGATCGGATTATCTTCCAGCGCGACGGCAGATGCGAGCGCCGCATCCAAGGCCGAGCCACCCGATTCAAGAATTTTTCGCCCCGCCAACACCGCCGCAGACATGCTCGCCACCGCGTCCGATTCCGATCCCGGCCGCCAACTCCCCGCGCCGCCGTGAACGATA
>JANMQR010000326.1:0-1979 GCA_031370625.1 Burkholderiales bacterium
GGATAACCTGACTCGCGCTGATGTGAGAAAGCTGGAACAAAAATATAACAACACGCCGCGTAAATGCCTCGGCTTTAGAACCCCAAGTGAGGTAGCATTCGGTCACCCGCCGCGTGTCGGGACTCGTACTTGAATCCGGGATTTGCCCTAAAGATGCTCGCCAATGCTAGGGTTTAATTTGGTTTAGCTATATGAAAACCCTCGCAAACGAGGCTGAATACCTCGTCCCCGATTTACTCGCCGCGCAATTAAAACTCGTTTTCTGTGGCACGGCGCCATCGCGTGCATCAGTCGCGGCAAGCGCATATTACGCAAAGCCCGGCAATCGATTCTGGCCGACGCTGGATGCCGTGGGCATCACGCCGCATCGTTATGCACCACAGGATTTTCCGCAGCTGCTCGCACTTGGCATCGGTCTCACTGATCTCTGCAAAATCCATTCAGGCGTGGATTCAGAATTGCCTGAAGATGCGTTTGATGTTGATGCGTTTGAAAAAAAGATGCAGCACCATCAGCCACGTATGATCGCCTTTACCAGCAAGAACGCGGCGCAATCGTATCTGCAAATGCCGGTGGCTTACGGCGAACATTCGGTGAAGTTGGGTGGTACACGCTTGTTTGTATTGCCGTCACCTTCTGGTTTGGCAACGCGTTTTTTTGATATCGAAGTTTGGCGCGCGCTGGCGGATGAATTGAAACAACTTTGATCGTGCGCCTGACGGATGGACACTCGGCGATAATAGCGACATGAACGATCTACAAGTGGAAAAGAAAGCCGTTCGCGCGAGGGTGCTGACTGCGCGCGACGCGCTGGCCGCAGACACCCGCGCCATCGCGTCCACGCGCGTGTGCGAGGCAATCATTGCGTCCACGCCGTACAAAAATGCCACGATGCTTCTTGCCTACATGAGCTTTGGCACTGAACTGAGCACCGAAAATATAATTGATCACGCCCTCGCGCACGGGAAAACGTTAGTGCTGCCCCGCGTCGATAAAGCGGCCCAGCAGCTGCAGCTTCATCGAACCCGTCATTTAGATGAGCTTGATTCAGGAATTTGGGGCATTCGGGAACCGCGCATGGACGCTGAAATCGTGATGCCAAACGAGATCGATTTCATTCTCGTTCCTGGTGTGGCATTCGACAGCGCAGGCTTTCGTATTGGCTACGGCAAGGGCTTTTACGATAAACTCTTGTCATCTGTAAACCCAGTATCCACGCGGCTCTCCGCTGCATTCGATTGTCAGATAATCGACGCCGTACCCAACGAGGCGCACGATCAACGCGTCGATATCATCATCACTCCCACCCAGAAAATACTCATCTCCCATGACCGCAAAAATCATTGATGGCAAAGCAATTTCGGAAGTTTTTCGCGCTGAATATAAAGTGCGCGTGGATCGCTTGATCGAGCAAGGTATCAAGCCGGGACTTGCGGTCATCATCGTCGGTGACGACGCGGCTTCGCAGGTGTATGTGCGCAACAAGGCGCGTGCGTGCGAGGCGATTGGCATGCATTCCGAGGTGCATGCGTTGCCTGCAAATACTTGGCAAGAAGATTTGCTGTCGTGGGTGGAAAGTTTGAACGCGAATTCAGCGATTCACGGCATCCTCGTGCAGCTACCGTTGCCGAAGCACATGGATGATCGCGCCGTGATTGAGGCGGTTCATCCGATGAAAGATGTTGATGGATTTCACTACGCGAATATGGGCGCGTTGGTGATTGACGAAAGCTGGTTCCCACCGTGTACGCCATTCGGCGTGATGCAAATGCTGGCGCATGAAGGCATTGAAATTGAAGGCAAACATGCCGTGGTGATCGGGCGCTCGAACATTGTCGGCAAGCCACAGGCGATGCTGCTGCTGAAGGCCGGTGCGACGGTCACGGTGTGTCATTCCAAAACAAAAGACTTGAATAAATTTACCCGCGACGCCGATATTCTCATCGCTGCGGTGGGCCGTCCAAATATGGTGACGGGCG
>JANMQR010000330.1:0-22213 GCA_031370625.1 Burkholderiales bacterium
TTGTTTTTTGGTAACAGGGAGTCTTTTAAAATTCCAGCTGAAGAAACATAATCAGGGCAAGGCATCTGAGTTGCCGTAACCGATGAGCGCGAAACAAAAAGGCTCTGTGCAGGAAAATAATGTGCGACCAATGTTTTGAGAAGCGGAAGGGCGCTATTCCCGGCTAACCGGGTCAATCTTGGGCGATCAAAGTCATTGCGGTAAGCCCATAAATTGTTGTCGTTGAGGACTAAAACGCCGCTGTCAGCCAAAAGGTGTTTGACGGATCGCAACAAAGTACGCTCAGAGTCGCGCGTGAACACTTTCCATTGTGATGTTGGGTCTTCTCCAGGAGAGCAGACGATGATTGCACTCAGTGATCGCGGTTTGATGCGCAAATCAGCAATCTCTGTGGCTATAACTACATCAATGTTGGTGGCGCCACGCGTGTGCAAGAACTGTTGCGCCCTATCCGCTGCTTCATGCGATGCGTGCCAAGAGACGACCCTGCTAAATTTTTTGCTGAGCTGCCAGCTAAGTGCGCCCAGCCGGCTTTCGATAACAAGTGCGGTTCCGCTTGATGTGTTCGAAGGAGGAAGTAGCGCGCGCCAAAAAGTATGATCAGCGCTGAGGACGCGAGATGTGCGCACATACTCGTCGAGATCTAGTGTGAGTGCAAGTTTTTCAATATACGTGTCCACA
Source organism: Burkholderiales bacterium (assembly GCA_031370625.1). Classification (GTDB taxonomy): domain Bacteria; phylum Pseudomonadota; class Gammaproteobacteria; order Burkholderiales; family Usitatibacteraceae; genus UKL13-2. The sequence continues at coordinate 682 of JANMQR010000330.1, forward strand.
ATCGGTGATGGAATCACATCTGATGCTGTGAATCTTTTGTTCATGCGTGGGCTATGAAAACAGTTCTGGGCACGCGAGCATGCCCTCAAAGTCTTCGCGAGTGGTGTCTCGCTCAACATGAAGACGCTTTAAACGGAAGTGATGAAGTCGATTCAGGTTATTGGTTCCCCCGACATATGATGCGCCGAATCGGTAGCCCGCATTTCTTGCCGCCTCGACTACATCATCGTTAAAGGCGAGACTGTTGCCATCTGGGTACGATATCGCACTAATGGGGCGTTGGATTTCTTCTTCCAGCCTTGCTTTTGAATCTGCTAGCTCCACTCGCAACATGTCCGGTGTAAGGTTTGTTAGTACAGGATGACTTGCGGAATGTGAGCCGAACTCTTGACCATTTGCAGACATTTCTCGCACTTGTTCCCAATTGAGCGGTAGGCTTTCTGGAAAACCCGATTGGGGATATTCGATCCCAACCATTTTTTCGAGTGCGACCAATGCGGATCGCAGCTGTACATCGGGTAGTCGCTTTGCATACGCGAGCACGTTCCCAATCTGATCTTCAATTTGTTTAGGAACCCCAGTTTTAAATAATTCTAGTTCGCAAAAACGGATCGTGCGTACTGGAAGGTATCGTTTCACGAGGTAGTGCAGCCAGTCAAACCAAAATGTGCGAGATTGACCGATGTAGCTGGTCGAGATAAAAAAAGTTGCTTGGAGCTCTAACTCGCGCAGTATCGGAAACGCATGCATGTAATTATCATCAAATCCATCATCAAATGTTACGATAAGCGGCTTCGACGGCAAGGCTTTTTTGCCTTCTAAGTGTGCGCCAAGTGCCTCGAACGTAATCGGCGTATATCGATCACGAACGTACTTCATTTGCCAGCGGAAGTCTTTCGTTGATGCGCTAATAAGCTCGGGATCAAAAGGGAAATTTTTTTCATTCCAGCTATCGAGCACCCTGTGATAAGCAAGAATAGTAACTTCAGTCAACATACTCATCCTAAGCGCTGCGACAAGGGGCGAAACCCCCGTTCGAGACATTGCTTTGGCTATATATGCTTTTTTTGATGGCATCGGGAATTGATGTAAGTGATTTATGTTTGATAATTCATTTATGAGGAGTGCACCAATTAGCGTGGAACTACAAACGCTAAACTCTCAGAGTCCCGCTGTTTGGAGCGCGGGGCGATTCTTTCGTACATACCAAAATATGCTTCTCATGCCCGATCATAAGCATGACTAAACTTAACAATGTAGTGCAGCTAACATTCTGAATATATCTCCATCGTGAATCGGGTTTCTCTGTAGATGCTGCAGCAGGTATTGCATTCTTTTCTTTTGGGCCAGCAAATGAGATGAAGTTTTGATGCACGTAATCTCGAATACCCTATTCACGTTGAGCCGAATGTTCACTTTCGCGATTCTTCGCCCACTCAAGCAAGCTTTTAAATAACGAGAGTGTTGCGGTATTACTCCGCTCAAGACGTAGCATGGTTGTTTCGAGACGGATGAGTCCTTGTTCTATGTGCACAAGCTGCTCCTCGACAGAGCCCGCTTTGGCGTGGTGGCTAACAGTAACCTCGTCTGTGAGGGTGAGGTCGTATTCATCTTGCGACAAGTCAATATCAATGGCCTTCGAAGCTTTTGAGTTGGCTGCCTTATCGTTCTTGTCGTTCTTATCGTTCTTATCGCTTTTATCTGAAACTCTCCTTTTGCGCGTTGCTTGTTTTGGCGCGCGAGTTTCATCTTTGAATTCCTCGGCGATTTCGGTTACGTCATCTTTGGAGAAGCTACGTTTGTTGGCCAGGAATCCTGACAGCAGCAGGCGGTCGCAAATGGAGTTGATGCGACGCGGTACGCCGCCGCTCGCCTTGAAAATTGCAGGGAATACGTCGGCATCAAATTGTGGGGAATCTTTCCAGCCAACGCATTTGAGTCGATGCTCGACGTAGCCTTGCGTCTCGTCCTGATCCATCGAGCCCACATGGCAGGCTGCGATGACACGCTGGCGTAATTGTTGCATGTCCGGGCTTTCCAGCATCTGGCGAAATTCAGGTTGGCCTACCAGAAAGCTTTGCAGCAACGCGTGGGTGTCGAGTTGAAAATTTGACAGCATACGTAACTCTTCCACCGCTTTGGCTGTCAAGTTTTGCGCTTCATCGACTATCAGCAAACAACGTTTGCCTTCGTGCGCCACAGATGCAAGAAAGGCCTCAAGCGACAATAATACTTGCGCTTTGTCCATGTCCTTTACGCGAACACCGAATGCGGCGGCAACCATTTTCAGAGTGTCATCTGCGTCCAATTGCGTGCTTACGAGATTGGCCGCGACAACTTCATCAGAATTTAAATTTCTTAGCAGGCTTCTCACGAGGGTTGTTTTGCCAGCGCCTATCTCACCGGTGATGACGATAAACCCTTCGTTCTGATGCAAGCCATAGTCCAGAAAAGCCATGGCGCGCTGATGCTGACGACTTCCGAAGTAGAAAGACGGGTCAGGATTGAGCTGAAACGGCTTGTGGGTGAATCCGTAAAACGATTCGTACATAAAAGTTTTGTCGCCTAGAAGCGCATCTGGATAGTGCCGGCCAGCGCATTTTCCTGATAACTTGTGAGTGCGGTACTGTCGAAGTGCGTGCGCCGCGCGGCTAAAGAAGCCGTTGTCCTTGGGCTGAGACGGGTGGTAAAGACGATACCGCTGGCGCGTTGCGTTGATCTAGGTTGAGCCAGCGATAGGCCATCAGTTTTCAAGCTCGATAAAACCGCTGTGACCGTGGAGATAGGCGACAGTCTGTGTGCCCAAGATGCACTCCAGCTCCTCTGAAGCACATCTGTGTCTTGTAGCGCCTGATTTTGAGCTGCGCCGGAAATGTCTCTTTGTTCCCTCCTTCTAAAAGCAAGAGTGATTGTATTTCTCGCACCCAAGAAGGCAACTGAGCCCTCGCGATTTTGGCTCACGAAAGGATTTGTTGTTAGGGATGCGCTGCTGAAATTACCATTGTCTGCGGACGCAGATTCCTGCAACCGCCGTCTGACTGCTTGTATTCTTGCCGCCGGATCGGGAATGGACGACGCCAAGACGTCATATAACAATTCGTAGGCGGAACCGGGCGATATGGTGGTGAGCGTATTCGCCAAAACGACTACATCCTTAGTTGTCTCGAATCTCCATGCAGTGAGTGGAGTGCGGTGGGTAAACAGAAAGTTGTAAGCGTCGCCAAAGAATCGTTTTTCTCGCAACGCTGAAAACCTCGTGCGATCCGTGGGAAGCCATTCGACCCCGATGCCGCGTGTGCTTGTAGAACGTGACTTAGCATCTGCAAAGTCTGAGCGCTCGTATCCCCCGATAAGAGAAAATTTTAGCTGCCGACTAAATGCATAAATACCCGAAGCGCGAATGCGATTGTCCTGTCTGTTGCTCACGTCACGATTGCGAATCTCCAGCGCGTTACCGCTCACCAGCCAGCCCCACGGAACGCTGCTTGGTGCATTACCGACAACGCCGATCCACTCTCTTGTTCTGGTATCGGGGAAAGCGTCGTCATTCGTACGCGCCTCTGTTTCGTTTAAACGAAGTTGGTAAATCGCTACATCGGCAAATCGACCCCGAATATAGGGCGAGATTTGGTAGGCGCTCGTCTCAACGCGATTTATATCAAGTGTTGATGTGTTTTGGAGTTGCGCGCTACCAAAAGGTGACCTGTTTTGTTGTGTGATGGAACTGCGTGCGTCAATGTAGAGCCAATTTTCGACAGCTTCAAATGTCGAGCTAGCGTTCAGGAAGTTTTGATTGCTGTTTAATTGTGATTGGTTCGAGTAGATCGTGCTTCTCAGTTGATAGTCGATCAACACACTTGCGCGTCCGCCGAGATGCTCAATGCTGATGCTTGGTGTCAGCTCTGATACCCAGCTGTTCTTGGCCAATGTTGACGGTGTCAGTCCCGCGTTATCGGTGAATGTTTCGACCAGTCCGACCCCCGACTGTACGGTCCATGCGTCTGCATGACTTATCGATATGACAATTGAACAAAATATTACTCTGCCTCGAAAAAATTTCCGAAGCATGGCGTAAGGCTTTTGTGTATCGAGACCGCGCATATCTGCCAATGTTTTCATCGTTGAGGAGTGCTACTCGTGGTAGCCATAGCCGTATGCTCCCTGCGCCGTGGTTCTGACCTGGTTGAGCATCATCATCTTGACGGGACAGGCCTCAATGGTTGATAACGCGTGACGAACATCACGTTGCAGTGTATTTTCCGCGTTGACCACAAATACAATTTGGCCCATCTGTGTTGCTAAAACGCGCGCTTCTGTCGTCACCAGCAACGGCGGCGAGTCAAAAATAATAATCCGATCAACATAACGCATGGAAATTTCATCCAGCAGCCTCGCCATTTCAGCGCTGGCAAGCAGCTCGGTAGCTTGCGAGTGTTGTGTGCCCGCTTGTAGGATAGAGAGCTTCTCCACATTCGTGCGGATGAGTACTTCGCTGAGGTCAATAGACTTATCTTTCAACACGTCAAGCAGGCCTTTGCCATGCGGCATGCTGAGTACTTTCGGCAGTGAGGGGCGGGCGACATCGGCGTCAACCAACAACACTGTTTTATCCAGTTCCATGGCAATACTCATAGCCAAATTGATTGCCGAAAAAGTTTTACCCTCTCCAGGCACTGAGCTCGTCACCATGATGAGGTTTGCGTGCTTTATAGGCACGACGCGGTCACCTGATACATTGCCGATGAGAGGGCGTTTCAGAACGCGAAATTCATCTGCAATTCGCGAACGCGGCATGTCGGGTGTTACAAATCCTTTCGACGCAAGTCTCGCCAGATCTAAATGGAAGCGCGGAGATGAAGCGCCCTCGGTAGCATCACCGCTAGAGACTTGCGAGGATGGTCGTTGGGAGCTGTTTGGCACCACAGATTCATGTGGACTTGTACACGCAGTGTGTGGCGCGGGCGGATTGCCTTTTTCAACAGACAGCACTCGTTTCAATGCTTTCGGCGCGTCTGGCTCTACTGACTTTTGCGCCGGTTCTGGAAAACTAACTCCCGCCTTTCTGAGTTCCTCAAGGCGTTTGGCGGCTTGCTCAATTAGGCTCACGATCTGTCCTTAAGCCGCGCGCGCAGTCAACATCGCTAACACGATGGAGCCCGCGATATACACAACGATGAGGCTACCAAATCCACCCAGAAATAACACGGTACTTTTCCGCTCTTCCTTTGCTCTAGTATCGCTTAGTACCATCGAAACTGTACCTAGTATGGGAAGGCTGACTGCATCGCTCAATGATTTGCGGTCATAAAAAGTCGGGCGCAACTCCATTGCAGCAAATGTGATTCCCAGACCCGCAGCAATAGCGAGTAACAGCGTGACTGGAAGCAATAGCGTTCTGTTCGGGGCAACTGGCCGCGGTGAGACTCTAGGGGGATCAATGAGTCTAAAATCGGCGACACCCGAAACGGATTGCATATCACCAGAAATGCTTGCCGACTCGCGTCTAGACACCAAGCTTTCGTAGTTCTTCTTGTTTACATCATAATCGCGATTTAGCTGCGCGAATTCAGCTTCTAGTTGTGGCATTTGCGTAGCCGCGGCTTTGAGCTGGTTATATCGCGATGAATATTCGGCCACTCTGATTCGTAGTGAAGCTACAGCCGCCTCAGCCGCGGCTAATGAGACCTTGAGTTGCTCAGAGGCACGCGGACCACTCATATTGGATTGAAAAACTGGTGGACTATCTTTGGGGCGCTGCGCAACCAGTTGACGACGCTGATCTTCCAGATCTTTAATCACACGTTGCGCACCGAGCACGTCCGGGTGGCCTTCGGTGTATTTCAACAGTAGAGTATCCAAATTTCGCTTCATCGCATCGATGCGTGCACTAAGGTCCGAAATTCCATCATTTGTTGCGGCAGGGGTTAGTACACTTGAGGCTGACAGCCCCTCACTTTCAAGGCCGCGTCGAAATGCATCCCGTGAGTTTTCCGCTTCGCGAAGCTCAAGCTGCGCTCGGCTTAGCAACGCATTAGTCTCCGCCAAACGACTGAAGTATCCGGTGCCTTCACCTGGAGATTGGCCCAAGTTCCTTACTTTGAAGTCTTTCAAACGGCTTTCTGCTTCTTGCAGTTTTTTCTCATAAAGGGCGATTTGCTCTTCGATGAACTTTTTTGCAGCGTCTGTTTCTCCAGTCTTTCCCCCTTGCCCAGATTCTATAAATAGCGAAGCCAGAAACTGAATGGCGCGCTTGGCGCGCTCGGGATCTCTATCGCGAAACGAGAGTGCATACAAATTGTCCCGGTTTGATCCTTGTATCGTCAAAGCCTTCGAGACGGAATCAAGTAGCTTGTCATATTCCGGCTTCGATTTTGCCTCCGCATCCAAGCCGACCGCTTGGACAAGCTTTTCGACATTGGGACGGCTGATTAGAATGCGGCTCAACATCGCAATCCGGGTGTCGTCATTCATCTGCACTGTGAGACCCGTCATGAGTGGCTTGAGAATGGACGCAGTATTCACATAGATTCTGGCCGTTGCCTCATATTTATCAGGAATAAACATGACGATTCCTACGCTAATGATGCCTACCACCCACGCAGTCGCGAGCCCAAGCCAGCGGTAATGCCACATCCTTCGCAGCGTGATGACTACTTTTCGGAATATTTCATCCATTTATGGTCCATTTCGTAACGCAATTAAGATTGGTTACTATTATCGTTAGATCGAGCTGGTGTCAGACGCAGTTGATTTCAAAACCAGCTTTGAGGAATGATAATTACATCGCCTGGTTTCATTTCGACATTGGCTGAAATATCACCACGCTTGATTAGATCTTTGATGCGGACGCGGTACTCCTTGCCTGCTTCGCCGGTGCGGAGCAGTCTTGCGTTGTTGCTATCCGCAAAATCAGTTACACCGCCAACCGCGATCATCACGTCAAGTAGCGTCATTTTTTGTTTATACGACAGCACCTGAGGACGGGTTGCTTCCCCGACGACACGAATTTGCTCGCTGTAAGGTCCGACAAAACCGGTCACGACGACCGTCACGACTGGGTCGCGTATAACTTTAGATAGTGCTTTTTCGATATCTCGCGCGAGTGTTGTCGAATCTTTACCGAGCGCTGGCAAGTCTTCTACCAATGGTGCAGCAATTTTCCCATCGGGGCGCACTGGTACGATCATTGAGAGTTCTGGATTGCGCCAGACTACTATATTGATCGTGTCGCCTGGTCCTATAACGTACTTGTAATCTGGAGATGCCGCTAACGCAGGCGCGGTCGGGATTGAGCTACAGCCCCCCAGTAACAATGTAGTCAGGGCCGCCAATGCTAATCCCACAACACAATTTCCGATTTTTTTTAACATGTTGCCTCCTAAATGAGTGCGTATAGAGCCCTCGTTTTCGTAACAGTCAACCTCGCGTTTCGTTGCGCATAAACGATCACCGCGGCAGTTACTTAAGCTCGTTCAGATGTTACCATTTCAGTGGTGTGGCTTGGTTCTTATTATGCGTAAACTCGCAGTTTTCATGTACATAGACAGCAAGACAATTTGCGATCCGGCAGTGTTTCGGCTCCAGTTAAATGACACAAATGAATTTTCTTGGCTAAACCCTACAAGCGCGTAAACGGTTGGTATTAATGTCGACGCTTGCTAGGTGTGCTAACCGCGTGAAGATGCGCTCATCACTAAATTTAAGCTTATTTGCCGTTTTTTCTCAATACCCTAATTGCGCAACGAAAGTAGAAATGAGCCTATGAAACCTACAATTTTGATTACGGGCGGTGCTGGCTATATTGGCTCTCACACCTGTGTTGAACTGCTCGCAGCGGGCTCTGAGCTGGTGGTTGTCGATAACTTGTGTAATAGCAAGCGTGAAGCATTACATCGGGTCGAGGCGATTTCAAGGAAAAAAGTCACATTTTATGAGCTGGATTTACGCGACCAGGAGGGTTTGGAGAGGGTGTTCGCTACGCATTCCATTGATGCGGTAATTCACTTTGCAGGACTTAAGGCGGTCGGTGAGTCGGTGGAAAAACCGCTTGCCTACTACGATGTAAATGTGACGGGTAGCTTAGTACTGTTCGAGGTAATGGCTGCAGCTGGCGTAAAGTCGCTCGTGTTTAGCTCGTCGGCGACCGTGTATGGCGACCCGCAATCTGTCCCCATACGCGAACATTTCCCGCTGTCGGCCACCAACCCGTATGGTCGAAGCAAACTGATGATTGAGGAAATTCTTCGTGACTTGTACCGTGCCGATGCCTCTTGGCGAATTGCTTTGTTGCGCTATTTCAATCCAGTTGGCGCACATACAAGCGGCAGTATTGGCGAAGACCCAAACGGGATTCCCAATAATTTAATGCCTATTGTTGCCCAAGTTGCGATCGGCAAGCGCGAGGCAGTTTTGGTTTATGGCAATGATTACGCCACGCGCGACGGAACCGGCGTGCGTGACTACATTCACGTGATGGATCTCGCCCGTGGGCATGTGAAAGCGCTTGATGCGCTCAGCGATCGCGAGGGCTTGATGACACTCAATTTGGGAACTGGCAACGGCTATTCGGTGCTGGAGGTGGTTCAAGCCTTCGAAAAAGCCAGTGGCCGCACCATACCTTTTAAAATCGCGCCCAGGCGTCCTGGCGATATTGCAGAATGCTTTGCCGACCCAGCGCTCGCGGCTGTAACCATTAATTGGCGAGCCGAATTGAATCTAGATCAAATGTGCGCAGACGCATGGCGTTGGCAAAACGCGAACCCAAACGGGTTCGCGTGAAAGTACAAAATATTACGAATAACGATGCAGTTTTCAGCCGCGCGTTCCCCTGGCATGTATTCGTTAAAGCGACTGGAGCAGCTGGTTGGCTTCTGTCGTTATCGGCGACTTATCCCCTTGGCCGATAATCGCCTCTAGCTCCTTTTTAGACGAAGCTTTGTCGCCGGCTGCGATTAAGGCTTTTGCCAAATGCAAGCGAACGTCGAGATTCTTTGGAGATGCGTTTGCGGCTTGTTTCAAGAGCGTCATGCCCCGCGTCACATCGCCTTTGCTAAACAATAGCCAGCCGAACGTGTCCATTACCTCTGCGCTTCCAGGTGCAATCGCGTATGCCTTTTCCGCATAGCCGATAGCTGAAGCGTCCTTCATCTCATGTAATACCCACGCCAGATTATTGAGAACGCTGAAGTTCGATGGCTCAATTGCGATGATTTCCTTGAAGCGCAGCGCCGCTTCCCGGTATTCTTTTTTGCCCAGTAGTTCGTTCGCTATCTGGAAGCGTACGATCGTGTCTTTTGGGTTCGCTTGAATCCATTTGCTTGCCAACAAATTTGCCTCGGTAGCCTTGCCGCTCGCAGCGAGCATCTGGTACTGGCGTGCAATGATGTCTGCAAGTGGCTGGCGTTTGCTGCCTTCCGCGTATGCGTTCGCAGCCTCGACAAACTTTTTTTGGCTTGAAAGAATATCGCCTTCAGCGGCAAAACCAATCGCCTCTGTTGGACGTGATTTCTGGATAGTTCTTGCCTCCCTAAGCGCATCATCTACGCGACCGCTGGCAACTTGTGCACCGATGATTTCTCGCTGAGCTTCAAGAAGATCGGGCCTTAGCGCAAGAGCCTTGCGCAGCGTCGCGATGGCCGCGTCCACCGATTTTGCGGCGTATTGGGCGGACGCAAGGCGCATCAACGGAAATGGCGATTCTGGCTGCATGCGCACTAATTTGTTGAATGTTTCAATCGCCGGACTGAGCTCACCTGCAGTAATTTGTGCCGAACCAAGTGCCTCAATGATGCGTGGCTCGTTGGGTAGTACCGTCGCCGCCGCTTGAGCCGCGGCGAGAGCAGACTTTACATCCGCTTGCTTCGTGTGAAAACTGACCAATGCGACCCTGGACTGGACAGAATTTGGATTTGCCTTGATCGCTCGGTCAAGCGTTGCCACCACCTCGGCGGGCGCGGCACTCGTCAATGACTGGATTTGCGCGAGCGCCAAAAGAGCACCGTCATTCGTGGGATCTTTTGCCACGATTGCCTCATACCGATTCTTCGCGGCCAGCGAATTTTTTTCTGCTAGATCAAGTCGCGCTAAATTGCTTGCGGCAGGTAAATAATTCGCCTGAATGGACAGGGCTTGTTCAAAGCTAAGTCGCGCGACTTTTATGTCTTTTTTTCCCACGTATACCGCTCCTCTGACATTGTGGGTGAGCGGGTTGTTGGGCTGCTTCTTTTCGAGCGCGTCTACAGCGGTCAGCGCCTTATCAAAGTCTCTTTTCTCAAAGTAGAGAGCCACCAGTGACAGATCTGCCTGGTATTGATCTTTGTCGAGATTGGATGCGGCTTCCAGTCCCGCTACTGCGTCGCCTACATCACCATTCGCCAGGCGAATTTGCGCCAGTCTTGTTTGCGTTATAGCGCTGTTTTTTTCCAGCGCGAGCGCTTGCGCATAATATTTTGCGGCATCGCTTAACTGATTGTTCGCGAGCGCAACTTCACCTGCGGCGCGCAACACTGTCGGCTCCGTTGGCGCGGACTTCAACGCTGGTGCCAGGGCATCTTCCGCTTTGAGTGGCTGCCCTTGTCGAAGATAAATCGCGACCAGGAGGTTCCTTGCGTACAAGTTTTCGGGATTCGCCGTCAGTGCTTTGCGAAGATAGTCAGCAGCAGTTGATAGTGACCCCAGCTGATACTCAGCTGCGCCCGCCAGCACTAACGACGGCGGATGCTCGGGCACCACGCCCAACACCTTGATCGCTTCATCGCGCGCCTTCAAGGTGTCGCCCTTACGAAGCGCTAGCACCCCCGATAAATAATTGGCGCGAATATCGCGAGGCGCAGCTTTCTTCATAGCGTTGATCGCGTTTGCCGCCTCGTCAAATTTGTTTTCTGCTGTTAGTAACGAAATGAGCGAAAAACGAGCTTGGCCGTTGAAGGGTGCTGCTTGCACGAGTTTTGAAAGAACCTCAATTGCTTCCGCCGGTTTGGACTGTGCTATCAGCAAGTCTGCTTTAAGCGCCAGCGCGGGAGCAAAAGTCGGTGAAGCCATCAAAATATCGTTCGCGGCTTTTAATGCATCGGCCGCGCTGCCGCCCGACGGATCGCTGACCACTGCCGCTCTGGCGCGGCCTATCAGTGCGCGCGGTTCACCGGCCACCTTCAGTAAAGCCGAGTCAAATGACGTGATCGCCTCAGCTGGCTGCCGTTGTGCAAGATGCGCTTCGCCAACGATGTTCGTGATGAGCGCTTGGTCTGCCGCGTCACTCACCACCACTTTGCCCAGCTCAGAAGTAATTTTCTTAAACTCGCCTAAACCAAACATCGCGTTCGCGAGCACAGGGTACACGGCGTCGGTAGAATATTTTGAGAGAAGCGCACGCCGCGCTTGCAATTCAGCACCTGCATAATCGCCTATCTCCACAAGGGACAGCGCCAGTAAATACTGAACTTCGCCGCTTTCCGTTTTCTGCAGCGCGCTTTTCAACTGAATCGATGCGGAAGAGAAGTCTTTCTTGGCGATGTAGTCTTTCGCGGAGGTCACTAATGAGTCCGCATTCTTCTGGCCACATCCCATGCTGACGGAGGCAACGATTAAAAACCCCGCCGTGACCGCGAGGCTGCGCGAGCTACGTTTTATGAGTGTGTACAAACGCATTGAAAATCCTCTGTGAAATCGTGGGTCGAGTCATTGCAAATTGAGCGTGGTGATTCGGCGGTCATTATCGCAAGCCAAAACGCTCAAGTAATTCATACAACGTTGGGCGACTAATACCAAGCGTCTCGGCTGCCTTGCTTACATTTCCATCGGCCCGGGCGAGTGCGTGATTGACTGCTTTTCGTTCTGCCTCATCTCGAACTTGACGCAAGTTCAAGTGATTTTCGCTGTTGTCCACCTTCAGGTCGAGATCGCTTGCGTTAATGCTGACACCATCGGCCATGATAACGGCACGCTTTATGCAATTCTCCAGCTCGCGCACATTTCCGGGCCAAGGGTAATTTTCGATAGCAGCAATTGCCTCTGGCATGAGCGTGATGGTATTGCGGCGCTGCTCTTCGGCGAAGCGGCGGACAAACGCGTGCGCAAGCAAACTTGCGTCGCCTGGCCGACTGCGCAGTGGCGGAATTTCAATCGCAATTTCGGCCAAGCGGTAATAGAGGTCTTCTCTAAATGTGCCTTGCTCGATCATCGATTTAAGATCTTGGTGGGTAGCGCAAATGATTCGCACGTCAACCGCAATTTCTTCTCTACCGCCCACGCGCTCAATGACGCGCTCTTGCAGGAACCTCAACATTTTTGACTGTAGCGCAAGTGGTAAATCGCCGATTTCATCCAGAAACAGAGTGCCTTTGTGAGCAACTTCCACCTTGCCCTGGGTTTGTTTGGCAGCCCCAGTGAATGCACCTTTCTCATGACCAAATAACTCGCTCTCCAGCAAGGCTTCGGGGATGGCCGCGCAATTGATTGCCACATAACGTTCTTTGGCGCGAGGTGAGAGCCCGTGTAGCGCCCGCGCGACCAGCTCTTTGCCGGTGCCGGATTCGCCACGCAACAAAATAGTGGCTGTCGTCGGCGCAACCTTCTCGACGACGCGATTTACTCGCTGCATTTCGCTATCCTGCGTGATGATTTTCAATAGTAATGTCGATTGCGTCGAAGTTTGCAGTCGCCGGTTTTCTTCTTGCAGCTCGGCCAAAATGAACGCGCGTTCGATTGCAAAGCCAAGTAATTCTGGGTCGAATGGTTTTGCAAAAAAATCATAAGCACCCAAGCGAATCGCCTTCAGAGCATTCACGTGATCGTTCTGACCCGTTAACACAATGACCTTTGTATTCGGCGCTAGCGTCAAGATTTGGTGGAGCAATTCAAATCCCGCCGTTGCCTCATTCGGTTTCGGTGGCAAACCCAAGTCCATCGTCACCACAGACGGCTCGAACCGACGAATCTGCGCAATTGCAGATGGAATGTCGCTCGCGAGCACCGTCTCGCTGCTTTCGAATGCCCACTTCATTTGCTTTTGCAATGCCAGATCGTCCTCGACAATCAGCAAAGGTCGGCGTTTTGATCCTGCGCTCATTGCAAACCCCGCGGTGACGACTCGGCAAGATTTGTCGAATCCGCGAGTGGCAGAAGAACGCTAAAGCTGGTGCCAACACCGAGCTTACTTTCAACCGAGATACTGCCGCCGACGCTATTGATATATTCAAAACTTTCGTACATGCCAATGCCCATCCCTTGACGTTTCGTTGTTTGAAATGGATGAAATAATTGCCGCCGAACAAAGTCCTCGCTCATACCGCAGCCCTCGTCCCTGATTTCCAACACGGCGCAGCTTTCACGACGAAATACTCGAATGAATACTACGCCCGAATCGGGGTTCGATGCCTCGATAGCATTTTGCACGATATGGCCTATTACCCGCTCCACTCGGTCCTCATGCGCCAGCGCGCGTATCTGCTCAGAACCATCAAACTGGATAAAGCGATGGTGTACCGCTTTGGCGTGAGCAATATTTTGAACCAGCGTGGTGAGTTCAACTGAACGTGGTTTTTCTATTGGCGTTGTGCCCGAGCGCAATTGCAGCATCAGATGATTCATCCGCTTGACCACGTGCGCGATGGTGTCGAGCATGTCGGCCTGAAATTCGGGATTATCCCGGTGCCGCTCCGCATTCTTTAACAGCAATGCGAGCTGCGCGATAAGATTTTTTAAGTCGTGAACAACAAATGCAGACATCCGATTGAAGGCATCAAACTGCTCCGTTTCCACCAATGCTTCTTTGGCGCGGAACAAGACGAGGTAACTCGCGGCTTGGCGGCTCGCTGTTTTCAACAAGTCCAGAACCTCCCAATTGACGTCAACCGGTGTTCGAGGTCGCGCCAGAATCACGAAACCAACGAGATCAGCAACATTCATGAGCGGGATCACCAACCAGGCGCCTTTGAGTGAAACGAGCCAGTGCGGCAGCGCCAGTCCCGGATATACATCGGGCGAAGTACGAAACTCGTTGAGCTCGACTACCCAACCGGTGCGGGTAAAAAATGATATGAATTCACTCGTTGCAGGCTCTGCTTCGCTCACGCTTGGCAGGTTCAGGGAGGCGATTTCTTTATAAAAGCCGCTGACCTTACCATTGCCGACACGTGAACTGTTTTGCTCCAGCCAAATTGCGCCGCCGCCGCTTTCGACTAGACCTGCCAGCGAGCGAATTACTTGTTGATTCAAGGTCTCACCTGGCTGCGAGGTGCCGAGTTGGCGCGTGAACTGAAGCCACTCACGCCGATAATCGTAGCGATGCGAAAAAAGATTCTTGTTTATGAATACGCGCAACCGCGATCTTAGGCTGCCAGAAAGCATCAAAGCGCCAAGCGCAAGCAGCGCGCCAAAGATAAATGTGACCTTGAGCGTTGCGCCCCATTCGCCGCCAAAAAAATGAACCCAATAACCGGCGCCCGCCACGACAATCAGGTATAGCCCCGCACCGAGCATTGCTGTGGAGTGGAACACCATGTCGCGAGAAATGTATAAATTTATCGTCCACGAGGCGTTGCGTGCGGTGGCCACCGCTACAAAGAAAATCACCAAAGCGTGCGCAAGCCCGCGGGCCGCCCACAGGGCGGGCTCGAGATTCTTGAACAGCGCCGCGCTTGAAAACAGGAGAAGATCCAGCGAAAACATTCCGGTCAGCCCAATGACCAGCGGCTTGATTGCCCACTGCCTATCAGAGGGCGTTCTTCGGTACAACTGCTCGCACAGCGCGAGCCCTAAAATTGCAATGCCTAGCATCCCGTAAAAGGCTATCGGGGAGTCTGCGCGCACTTCGGGCGATTGCCATGGGGCACCGTAGGGTAGTAGTGCCGTCACAACCAGGAAAACCGTTAGCACCCACAGTGGCCGTGAAACCTCGGTAATACCGATGAGTTTTGGCCTGCTGCCGCCTGAGCCTACTACGAGCAACAAAAACAAGAGCCAAGTTCCCAAGCGGATCGCGTCGATTGCGCGAGCGGCACTCCAAAGAGCGGGTATCGAATAGGCAAGCGCTGCAGCCACACACAGTGACCACGCTGCACTCATAACTGAAACGCAAAGCAGCACGGACGCGCGCAAGCCACCTTTCCAACTCAGTAAAAGCTGTAGCGCGAAGGTAGAAAAAATTATGGCGGCGATGCCGTATGCCCAAATGGCGGGCGTCGTTGGAAATGCCTCAATCACACCTATTCCCCTGATCTTGCGTTTTCAGTTTTATCTTGCGATAGCCACAAGTGATTTTTGCACCGATGGGCTCATTTCGCGCATGAACTTGTGCAGCAGCGCGACACTTTCAGCGGGTGACGCGGTGGCGTCGACATAGATGGATACCCACGCGGACGTGTCGTTCTGTGCGCGCAGACGAGTTAACAGTTGAGCTACTTTTGCTCGAATGTCGTTGGCGGTCGCCGTGCCGCGAATCCAGTACCATCGCCACGCCAGAATGCGTACGCTGCTTCCCAAAACCACACCCGTCTCAACATCCAATGACTGATTGGCAAATTCTGTGTTCGCTGTGCCACGGACAGCAAGGCTCCAGCGAGGGTCGTCGCCCGGAGCTATGCCGTTAACGACCGTGACGAGTTTGGAGGTCCATGATTGATTTTGGAATACGCCGATGAACACGTCCACGCGACGCCCGTCTTTTTCAAATGACTGTACGCGTTGTCGCGTGGGATTAGTCAGTGTCGGCGTCCACGAGACGGAAGGAGTACTGCTACTAGACCAGCCATTTGCTGGAGCAATATCAGTAATTTCGACAGGCGCGGTGGTGGCAATTTGAAAAGTTCGATGTAACACGGGCCACACTGCAATTGCCGAAACAGCTGCAAGCACGACGAGAACCAAATGTGGCGATTGGGAAGACGTTTTTAGTTGCTCGCCTAGCTTCAGGTGACCCGATTTCACGGCTTTACTGCTTTGCTCGCCATCGCGATAGCGATAACCAATTGCGCAGTACGAAAACAATAATATCGCGAACAACATCCACCCAAATGTGGAATGATCATCACGCAAGAATCGATTATCTGACAGGTGGGCAATCAATATTGTCAGATAGGCGCGTAACCAGTTACCCATAATGCCGATGAGGATGCCGCCAGCAATAAATGTAAGGCGTTTGGAAAGAGATCGATACATTGACCATCCATACAAAATAGATAGCATGGCCACCGTGCGTAAATATGCCAAACCGCTGCACGAGTCTGCAACTGACCAAGCACCGCTGGGGACAATCAGGTAAGCGCCTTCACGATGCACGGGAATGCCGGATGCCTGCAATCCAGCGACGGCAAAAGTGGCAGTCCAATCCACTAGCAACGGCACTATCGACCCCCCGACAGGTACGGCAAGAAGTAAAAATGCCAGCGGAAAACTGAGTGCCGCAAGCCAGCGATAACCGAGAATGGTTAGTATCGTCATCGGGATCATCACAACAATTCCAATGTGGGTCAACACTCTGGCGAAAATCAATTCCCCGGTCAGCCACACCAGCCCGGCTAGCAGCAGACCAAGGATGCCGGGCAAGAAGGGGCGAATAGGTAGCGTCGAAATGTCTGTTCGCGCGCCCCATAACAAAACTAAAAACGCCGCGAGCACGAAGGTCGTATGAGCCGAGCCTTCCGCGTTTTCAGATAATCCAACAAGGTGAGAAAATGTGAGCCAAAAAGCGCCGATCACAGCACCGATAATAGCGATAACCACCGTCGGCCCAAACAATGTTGGTCGTGCAGTCATTTGATGGCGCGATTCAAAACCAGGTCGGCTATAACCGGTCGATGTGGCGAGGCCAGCTTGCCGCCAACAAAGCAGTCTTGCACACCAATGTTCGGGCTGACAAAAATATGATCGATGCGTAGAAACGAAATGCCCGGCCGTAACGAGTGCCCATATGTGTAGCCATAACCCGTGCCTGCAGTCGCGAAGGCGTCCCGGATACCTGCGGATTGGAGGGTGCGAACCACAAGCGAGTGATCGGGCGCATTGAAATCGCCGGCCATAATAATGGGTCGAATGCTCGTTCGAGCGGCGTCAGCCAATGCGCGTGCCTGCACCATGCGGTCAGCCACATTCTGCTCCCATTCGTCGATCCCGCTAAGTCGCTCGTGGCGCACGGCGTTTAAGCCGTCTCGTGGCGTCAGGAAGTGCGCTGTGTATAGATGAATTTGGGTAAAGCCAGTGTGCACGATGCAATGAACAAACGTATGCTGCCGCTCTCGGTATGAAATTTTGCCCGGCTTGCAATCGCGCAGCGGGTAACGGCTGGCAACGGCGTACTGGCCAAATGTGTAGACCTGCCGATCACCGTATAGCGACTTAAGCGTGGATGGATTGGTTTCATTCTTTGCGTTCAGGCGCACTGCGTCTTGAAGCACCAAAATATCTGGGTTGTGCTGCGCGACTTCATCAGAAATAATGGCAAGCCCCTCCGGGCTGTCAAGCGCAATATAGTCTTTTACGTTGTAGGTCATCATGCGAATACCTTCGGTGCCAGCGTCACCCGTACCCAGTGACAGCCCCATGATGATCGTCAACACAAGCAGCAGTGTCGCGCTCGATGCCAGCTTCCACCTCGTTGATAGCTTCATTGAAACCACAAATGCAATTAGTGCAGGCACGAGGAATAAATAGTACGGGACGTATTGCAAGAACGCGAGTGCCCACCATTGCTCGGGTCCGATTTTGAAAGCTACGCAAACCAAAACAACGGCAAGTGTTACAGCAATGATGATGAACCGAGACAGTCTTAGCACCGGGCGATATACAAAATAATTTCTTGCATTAACAAACTACAAATGAGCGGAGTGTGCGGGCAATTCAACTCGACCTGAAGTTGGTTCCCAGACACTAAAAATGTCGCAAATTCTTTTCTCGCGCGAAGGTGAGATCGCTTGTCGTTTGGCGCAATCGATTGCTGAGAAACCGCGTTAACGACCGATAAAATTTGTCGGAAATAGCGACATCTGCTGCCAGCAACGCGTTCATATGCTCGTAACCAAACTTAAACAAATGAGTTGCCTCGATTGCTTCGGCCGCTGCGGAGCGTGGTGCGTTGTCGACCAGGCTCATCTCGCCAAAATGGCCGCCTGCGGCAAGTGTTGCAACATCCACCGTTTCACCTCCGATCGACTGCGCGCTGATTTGCACAGAACCATCTTTGATCAAGTACATTGCCGTCGATGCTTCGCCCGCATGAAAAATACGCCCGCCCGCTGCTATTGCGACTGGCTCGGCGATTTTTGCAAACTGTGTGCGTTGATCCGGTGTCATATCTTTAAACAAGTAAACGCCTTGTAGCAGGGAATCGCTAATCACGATTTAGTCCTTTCAATATTATTTGAATTATTTCGCCGATCACCAAGAGATCAGGCTGATGCGAAACGCCTGACCTCATTATTGTACATATTGGCATGCTTGACCAACCGAGCCAATACACGACCGTGCCGTGTAGGCGGTATTGACAGGCAAACAAAACCCGCGAAGTTCTCGCGGGGAAATGGACATGGGTGGAAGCCATTTTGTGTAGCAACTCGTCGTTATGTACAGTGAGCGTCGGCAATATGGCCCGTAGGCTGGTGCGCTGGCTCATTTATTGATCGCCTGCACGTCAACGCTCGGCGCTAATCCGAAGTTAGCAAGTAAACTCTGGGTTCTACCTTGTCGGGAATTCACATGATTTTTTCGAAGCTAGTAACTGCCACGTTGGCAGCGTTGATCGTCATAGTATCGCCTGTTATCGCTGCGCAGGAAGCCAAGAAAATCCGCATTGGCGTTGAAGGTGCTTATCCGCCTTTCAGCCAGATCGATACCGATGGCAAATTAAAAGGTTTTGATATTGATATTGCCAACGCTCTTTGTGGTGAAATGAAAGTCGAATGCGTGATGGTGCAACAGGAATTCGACGCCATGATTCCTGGGCTTTTATCGCGCAAAATTGATGCCGTAATCGCGTCAATGACCATCACGGAAGAGCGTAAGCGATCAGTCGACTTTAGCGACAAGTATTACCAAACGCCAGCACGCTTTGTGGCGAAAGCGAATAGCAAACTTGACGCATCCGCAGCGGGCTTGAAAGGCAAACGGATTGGCGTGCAACGCACCACCATTCATGATCGTTTTGCGACCTCAACTTTCACCCAATCTGAAATTGTGCGTTACACCAAGCAGGACGAAGTATTTTTGGATATGACCTCGGGCCGCTTGGACGGGGCGCTGGTGGATTTGATGGCAGCCGACATCGGTTTTCTCAAAACACCGGCAGGCAAGGACTTCGCGTTTTTGGGGCCGATATATTCTGACCCCAAATTTTTCGGTATTGGCGCAGGCATTGCCGTTCGTAAAGCAGATTCAGCGCTGCGAGATCGCTTGAACACCGCAATCAAGTCAATTCGCGCGAATGGAACGTACAAGAAAATTCAGGACAAGTATTTTGATTTCGATGTTTACGGTGATCCGATGCCAACCGCCGCAACGATAAAAAAATAGGAACGGTTCAAAGCCACCATGCTGCACGGCTTATTACAGGGATTCCTTCCCAGCATTCTCGAAGGCGCGGCAATCACGCTTGCGGTGGCGGTTTCGTCACTCGTGATAGCGCTCGCGTTCGGGCTTGCTGGCGCGTCCGCGAAGTTGTCCAAATCGCGCTGGTTGGTGATGCTGGCAACGGTGTACACCACCGTGATTCGCGGTGTGCCCGATCTGGTATTGATGCTGCTGATTTATTATGGCGGGCAAACGCTCGTCAATACCATTGCGCCGAAATTTGGCTACGAAGATTTCATCGACGTGAATCCATTTATAGCAGGTGTGATTACGATTGGATTTATCTTTGGCGCGTATCTAACCGAAACATTCCGTGGCGCGATTCTGGCCATTCCCGCTGGCCAGCGCGAGGCGGGCATTGCCTACGGGATGTCAAAAGCGCAGGCGTTCAGGCGCATTGTTTTGCCGCAAATGGTGCGGCTGGCGATTCCGGGGTTTTCAAACAACTGGTTGGTGCTGGTGAAAGCAACTGCGCTGGTGTCAGTGATCGGCTTGAGCGATATGATGCAACGCGCCGGACTGGCTGCTGGAGCCACGCGTGAGCCATTTACGTTTTACGCGGCCGTCGCGGTGCTGTATTTGATCATCACCACGGTGTCGATCATTTTGCTTAAAGCCCTGGAGAAGCGCTATTCCCTTGGCGTAAAGGTGGCCTCATGAATTTCGCCGCGATCATCGAGAGCTTGCCGCTTTATTTTAGTAGCTTGCTGGTCACAATTAAATTGCTCGCCTTCGCGTTGGCGATGGGCTTGGCGTTTGCGATCCCGTTGGCCGTCCTGCGCGCATCGCGCAGCAAATGGCTGTCGCGTCCTGTCTGGTGTTTTACTTATTTCTTTTGCGGCACGCCGATGTTGGTGCAGCTCTTTTTGATTTATTACGGGCTGGCGCAATTTGTGTGGGTACGCGAAAGTTTTATTTGGCCGTGGTTTTCGTCCGCGTGGTTTTGCGCAGTATTCACGTTCGCGTTGAACACTTGCGCCTACACGACCGAAATTATTGCCGGTGCGATTCGCTCCACCAATGCAGGCGAAATCGAGGCGGCGAAAAGTATGGGTATGTCGCGCAGCGTCATGATTCGCCGTATTTTGCTGCCATCTGCGCTACGCCGTTCATTGCCTGCATACAGCAATGAAGTCATTTTTATGTTGCACGGTACCTCGCTCGCCAGCATTGTCACGCTGATGGATTTAACCGGCGCCGCGCGTGAAATGAATTCCACTTTTTATCTTCCGTTTGAAGCGTTTTTGACCGCAGGCGCATTCTATTTGGTGCTGACTTTTGTTCTGGTGGGCTTGTTCCATCTTGCTGAAAAACGCTTTCTTGTTCACCTGCGTCCGCGTACGTAAAAAATTCTTTTTTGACTATGCAAATTAAAAAACATGCTCTCGCTGAAACTGCAATCGGTACTAATCGCGAATTGATCAGCTTTCATTACGGCACGCCCGGTGCGGGACAAAAAATCTATATCCAAGCTTCGCTGCATGCCGATGAATTGCCGGGCATGCTGGTGGCGCACCATTTGCGAAGCCGCATTGAGGCGCTCGAAGTAGCAGGCAAATTGAACGGTGAAATTGTGATCGTGCCGGTGGCAAATCCCATCGGCATGGCACAGATGATGATGCGCACGCATCTGGGTCGTTTTGATATTGGCACGGGCGAAAATTTCAACCGTCATTACCCGGCTTTGTTCGACGGCGTGGCGGAACGCGTCGCCGATTTGCTGACTGACGATGCGAGCAACAATGTGCGGCAGATACGCCAAGCGATGCGAGCCGTCCTCGATGACGAATCTGCGGTAACTGAAATCAGCAGCTTGCGCAAAACGTTGCTATCACTTGCCTGTGATGCCGATGTCGTGCTCGATTTGCATTGCGATTGCGATGCGGTGCTGCATCTTTATACGGCAACGCCGCTGTGGCCGCAGACGGAGCCGCTGGCACGCTACCTCGGTGCCAGCGCCACGCTGCTTGCAACC
>JANMQR010000352.1:0-2224 GCA_031370625.1 Burkholderiales bacterium
TATCAAGGCAGGTGGCGCGATGCGCGCGGTGTTTGAGGTGATGGGCATTACCAACGTTTCTGCTAAATGCCATGGCTCCACTAATCCATACAACGTGGTTCGTGCCACGCTGGATGGCTTGTCAAAAATCAGCCGTCCTTCCGAAATCGCTGCAAAGCGCGGCAAGACCGTTGAAGAAATTCTCGGCTAAGGATCAAGAAAATGGCAAACGAAAAGACAATCAAGGTAACGCTGCTCAAAAGCACCATCGGCCGTTTGGAAGCACATAAAGCATGTGTTCGCGGCTTGGGCTTGAAAAGGCAGCGTCACACCGTCACTGTAATAGATACACCATCGAATCGCGGCATGATCAATCGTGTGAGCTATTTGCTTCGCGTTGAAGCCTGATTCAGAGCTAGTTAGCGTCTAACTGCGACTCATAGGGTAGAAGAATCATGGAATTAAACAATCTCAAGCCTTCCGAAGGCGCTAAAAAGAATCGCCGTCGCGTCGGTCGCGGTATAGGTTCGGGCCTGGGCAAGACGGCAGGTCGTGGCCATAAAGGTCAGAAGTCACGTTCGGGTGGTTTTCATAAAGTCGGCTTTGAAGGCGGACAGATGCCTTTGCAGCGTCGTCTTCCCAAGCGTGGTTTTATTTCGTTGACCCGCAATGACACCGCTGAAGTTCGTTTGTCAGAGATTGCAAAAATGCCGGGCGACACTATCGATTTGATGATGTTGAAGCACGCTGGCATTGTTTCTATCAAGGCAATTGCGGCAAAAGTTGTGTTGTCGGGAACGATTGACAAGAAAGTTAAGTTGTCGGGTATTGCGACCACCAAAGGTGCTAAAGCTGCGATTGAAGCGGCGGGCGGTTCCGTTGAGGAAATCGTTAAAGTTGTGCGTCCACGCAAATTGCCCAAGAAATAAATAGGAAACTGAGTTGGCATCAAATCCCTTAGCAGCGGTTGGCAAAATGAGTGACCTGAAACGCCGTTTGGTGTTTCTGGTGTTAGCACTCATCGTGTTTCGCATTGGCACGCACATTCCGGTGCCAGGAATTGATCCGGTTCAGTTAAGCAAGCTATTCGAAACACAAGGTGGCATCTTGGGCATGTTTAACATGTTCTCAGGTGGTGCCTTGTCGCGCTTCTCGGTTTTTGCGCTCGGAATCATGCCTTACATTTCGGCATCGATCATCATGCAGTTACTGACGGTGGTGTCTCCGCAGTTGGAAGCTTTGAAGAAAGAAGGCGAAGCTGGTCGCCGCAAGATTACGCAATACACCCGTTACGGCACAGTTGCATTGGCATTGTTCCAAGCGGTCGGTATTTCGATTGCTCTTGAGTCGCAACAAGGCTTGGTGGTTGATCCTGGCATGATGTTCAGATTCGTCACCGTGGTGACTTTGGTTACCGGCACATTGTTTTTGATGTGGCTCGGTGAACAAATTACCGAACGTGGTGTTGGCAATGGTATTTCTCTGATTATTTTTTCAGGTATCGTGGCCGGTTTGCCGTCGGCAATTGGTAGCACCCTGGAGCTGGCTCGCACAGGTTCGATGTCGATCCCGGTCGTGTTGCTGATCGCGGTTCTCGTGGTTGCGGTCACAATGTTTGTGGTGTTTGTTGAGCGTGGCCAAAGAAAGATTTTGGTTAACTATGCCAAGCGCCAGGTAGGAAATAAGTTGTATGGCGGTCAATCTTCGCATTTGCCGTTGAAGTTGAATATGGCTGGTGTTATTCCCCCGATATTTGCCTCATCAATTATTTTGTTCCCGGCCACTATTGCGGGTTGGTTTGGCTCCAATGAAAAAATGGTGTGGTTGAAAGATATTGGTGCGGCGTTAGCGCCCGGTCAGCCGCTTTATTCTGTTTTGTATGCAGCGGCAATTATTTTCTTCTGTTTTTTCTACACTGCGCTTGTGTTCAACTCAAAAGAGACGGCAGAAAATTTGAAGAAGAGCGGTGCGTTTGTGCCCGGCATTCGTCCCGGTGAGCAGACGGCCCGCTACATTGACAAGATTTTGATGCGTCTGACGTTGGTTGGCGCGGGTTACATCACGCTGGTGTGCTTGTTGCCAGAGTTGCTGCACATGAAATACAACGTGCCATTTTATTTTGGTGGCACATCGCTCTTGATTATTGTGGTGACGACCATGGATTTTATGGCGCAGTTGCAGGCCTACATGATGTCGCATCAGTACGAAAGTCTTCTGAAGAAAGCAAACTTCAAGGGCCAGGGTT
>JANMQR010000353.1:0-9837 GCA_031370625.1 Burkholderiales bacterium
ACAAGGCGTTCGACTCCATGGAGGCGCTCGAGGATCAACTCAGCATCGGGCTCATGGCGTTGGAGAAAGACCGCTGAGGGTACAGTCTATCGTCGCTTGGGACTAGATAATTAATGTACTATTGATTTAGAAATGAAATTAGAAGTTCAGCGTGCTTTTTTAGAATTGCCTCATCAAAAGTTGCGTTCTGAATCGTTGCAGGCTTACTATTGATTCGGCCAAGTGAAGTCTGAAGTATTCATGCTGCGTACTTTACACGCGGGTCTTGGAAATAGCGTTTTACCCGTTCTGGAGATTGCTCAAGATTTGTCATGTGCTCAGTCGCCACGATCTTGAGTTTGGCCTCCGTACGAGCGGGCACCTTCGCGCCGATCACATGCTTGAGATCGGCAGTCAGGCGCTCTTCGGGATTGGGTTCCGGGCTATAGCTGGGCAGATAAAACAATTCGATCTCATCAAGACGCGCTGCTACCCATGCCTTGACCAACTTGCTGTGGTGCACCCGGAGGTTATCGAGAATCAGAAATACCTTGCGCTTGGCGTCTTTAATTAGCGCAGACAGAAACTCGATCAAACGATCCGCATTGAAGGCGTCATCAATAATCATCCATCGAGCCTTGCCTTGATTGGTCACCGTGGCAATCATCGATAGCTTCTGGCGGGTTCCGCCAACCGCATGGGCCACCGGTGTCTTGCCCATCGGCGCATAGCTGCGACCACGAACATCCGTATTGACCAAGGCTGTCTCATCGCCCCAATGAATCTCGGCATCTTCGGCTTTGGCGCGCGCAGCAATCGCCGGATACTGCTCATCGAGCCACGCCTTGACTGCCTCTGGCCGCTGCTCGTAGGCGCGTTTGATCGGCTTTTGCGGGGTAAATCCCCAGCGCGCCAAGTAAGTACCAACGGCACGAACCGACAGCGTAATGCCGCACTCTTGTTCAATGAGTTTCATCACTGCGGCGCGGCTCCACAGTGCAAAGTCCATCTTCAATTGCTCGGGGCGTTTCTCGCAGATGATTTGCTGAACCTGTCGCTCTTGGTCTTCGCTCAGGCTACGCCCATCCCCAGCACTTTTGCCGCGCTGCTTGGGTTTGATTGCGGCTATGCCACCACTTTCAAAGGCATCAATGGTGGCACGTGCCGTTGGGTACGATAGCCCGCTGTATTCAACAATTTGCATCACGCCAAACCCCTTGCGATGCATCCGCACCACTTGTTTGCGACGTTCATGCAATTGTTCCAGTGTTTGAAATCTTGCGTCTTCTTTTTCCATGCACCATGGGCAGCAAAAAACAATTTTAGTTCAAACATAATCGTGCCGTGTCAATAATTGCATCAGAAATTCGGACATAGAAATCAGGCTCGCCCGTCAACAATTCCCAAAACTCCTGACCAGCTTTCTTCATGACTGGCTTCGAATACTTTGGAATTGCCTGTCTCCCGCAGCCAAAACCCACTACTTTGTGAAAAGCTTTCTTTAGTTTTTTCAACCGAGCTTCAAGCTGGTCGAACTCTGCGTTTTGACCTTTGTTGCTTTGAGAGTTAAAGATGTTCTTTCCAGACTTTACAGAAATGGCGTAATACTCAGTTGCTGATTCGATAGAAATATCCTGACCTGCGCCTGCCCCGACAGAAACTTTGCGGCCCGGTATTTGTGCGTGCTCAGCAGCCCAAAGCGCGAGCGGTTCGAAAAACTCATTGCCAAAAATTGTTTCATCCGAACTGGAAATCCGGGCGGCAAGTAAGCCGTCTAAAAAATGGTCGGCGCGCTTAATACCTATGGCTCGATAAAGATACGGATTTTTATCCAAGAGATTAGCCAAAGTCAAAGAGTGCAATTTTGCTAACCGACGAACATATAAAACATCAAGTAATTCCGCGACTTTGCCCTCAAGCGCTTTGGTAGCAATTTTCAAACTATCGCCCGGCCAACGAAAGCGACATCTGTTTCATATTGTCATGCACAGACGTACCACGCATGCGTTTGACGCGAACCTCAGAATCGCCTAGCGCGACTGACATAAGCATTTGACCAAGCACCGTACCCAGAGGCAAAGGAACTGCATTACCAATCTGGCGATAGCTCTCGGCGGCGCTACCGCTAAATTGCCATGAATCAGGAAACCCTTGAATGCCCGCATATTCTTTCACCGACAGAGGTCGCGCTTGTCTGGGATGACATAACAGAGTGGCCTTTTGAATCGGGCTGGTTACCAATGTTGGCGAAGGCTCCCAGGAAGCGAGGCGCCGGTAAAAACCTACTTTGCCGCCGCCAGATTCATAGGCGCCGCCCATCGCTTGTTCAACGCAGTGTTGCGGCAGCGAGCGCCAATTACCACCCTCGGGCACCATGCCAAGATACTTGGCAATATTTGGCGAGAATTTGGCGCACAGCCCCGGTTCGTCCTGCAAGTCTGCAACCGCACTACCCAATGTACGCCAGCGCACATCTGCATTTTGATGCATATGAAAGTGAGTTGGCGAGGGCAAGAAAATTGGCTCGTTGTCGCGACTACCAACGATAACGAGCCGCTCACGAAATTGCGGCGCACCATAGTGAACTGCATCCAGCACGCCATGTACCGTATGAAAACCCAATGCACGAAACTGCTCTACGATCACTGATAAAAGCGAGCGAGAAGAATCTGCCGATGCAGGCATTGACGCCAGCCCCTTAACGTTTTCCATGATAAAGAAACGCCGATTGAGAGTGCGCACTACATGAATAAATTGCTCGTACAACGTCCCGCGCACATCATCAACGCCGAGCCGCTTGCCAGCTGTAGAGAATCACTGACATGGTGGCCCACCTACAACAGCAAATACCTCACTGGCATCAAGTTTTGCCGGATTGAGCAAAAATCACATGTGGGGTCTGCATCAATCAACGCGCGTATATCGCCATGCAGACCAACATGCCCGTTTGCCGCGATTGTTTCGCAGCACCATTTGTCAAAATCTTGCGACAGTGCAACATTTAGACCTGCATTTTCCAGTCCCAAATCGAGCCCCATTGCACCCGAAAATAATGAAATAACCGGGAATACTGGGGCACCGGAAATTTGCCTTACATTCTGCATTTTATTTGCCTTCAGCGGACTAGGATTACTCAACACACTTATCAGGGTTTTTAGTTCGTTTGTTACGCACTTCAAAAAGCGACGACTCGTTATAAGTCATACGAACGACACGCCTGAGTTATTTCAACCATATATTCCTAATTATGGCTTGAAAGAAAATGTTGCGCGAGTTCTATCATTGCCACTTACAAAGATGAGAGTTGTAAAAAACCGCTCTGCCTATACTAGGCTTTAGCCGAGGGTGTGCAACAATTCAAACCGTTCGCAGACGATCAACATATCTTCGCTAAACACCAAACCAAGCTCAGGACTGGTTCTCGTAAAGTAGTCCAAATGCGCTTGACGCCAATACGCGAGTGAGCCATCGCCTTCGCCTTCACATGCCGCGAAGTCTGCACCCACTGTATTGAACGGAACAATATCCACCGCCGTGTTGCGCGTCACGAACACGGGCTGCTCGTTAAAATCTAAAACGATTCTGATTTCACCGACCTGCGGCACCGGCCATTTTTCAATCGCGTAAGCCGCGTGCAAGCTCGCGCCGCCACGCTTTTTTCCGCTGGCGATGAGCGCGAGCAATTCAGATGACAACTGAGCGGAATCGCCAAACTGATCGACGGAAACAAGTCCGTCGGGCAACGGCGTTCCGCGCGTGACTAATTTCGCGCGCACGCTATCGATAATGACTCGCTGATTGAATTCATTCATCTGCACCCTCCCGCCTACGCACCTGATCCGGCAAACTCCAGTATCGGCAACACGTTTGAAGCATTTTTGCTCTGAGAAGCCCGCCGGTTCTGCTGTTTGGCTTGCGGACAATCAATCCATATCCAAACCAATAGCATCGCCATCACCCTCCGCATCGTCTTTCTTACGGGCCTTGTCAACGCGGGCTTTGAGCGATTCAGCACTTGCGCTGAATTCTGGCAAAGTCACGGGCGACGAAAACCGAAGCGCTGGATGCTCAATGGCCTGTAGCGTTTGCACATCGGTCAAGCGCTGATGCGATACCCATTGCTGCGCGAGCGGAATCACAATCGCGAGTGTGGCCACCACCACTAAACCGATTCGCAATGTCGGCCAATGGCGCGGATCGGCGAGTCGCAGGTGATAGCGAACAGCCAATGCGGCGATGATCACAACGACGGGCTCGGTGATGCGCGCGGGCCATAACCACGACATGGAAAAGGCCAGCGTTTCCAAAAAATTGAGAATCAATGTGCCGGCGAGATAGCCGGTGCAGGCAATCGCCAGATGCGCAAAAAATCGATCAACGCCCGCCACCAGTCGGCCAAATAGCGCGTACATCGAACTCCATAAACAGAGCCCCGCCGCGAGTGCGCTTAGCCCATAAAGATACGGCGGCGATTTTTCCTGCACGTCTTTCAGCCACAACTCCCACGCGCCATAGGCGAGCACCAGCGCCAACCCTGCCAACGCGTAGGGCCATGCAGCGCGGCGCGAGAGTACGCGTTCCGCAGCGAGCGGCCATTCGCTGGAGCGCACGCGGATGATGGATTGCCCCAAGCGATACGGATCATCCGTTTTGATTTCGTGAACCGCTGCGCGTTTATTGCGCGCGGTGACGATACCGTTACTGGTGCCCAAATCATGCAAACGCGCAACGCCGTTCGCATCAATTTCCAGCTTCGCGTGATGTGGCGCGCAATGCGGATCGTCCAGGATCAAATCGTTATCGAGCGCGCGACCTATGCGAAAAATGCGGGTGGGCTCATCCTCGTTGGGAACCAACATGCGCACCAGCACGCTGCCATCGCGATGCAAGTGTTCAATAAACCAGCTCATTGCAGCCGCTCTAGAAACATGTGGCTGAGCTGCTGGCCGTTTTCAAACGAAACGCCATTAAGCGAAAGTGAACTCACCAGACGTTCACGCGGATCGTCCATTTGCGTCGCGCTCACCGCGAAGTCATAGATGCCGTCAAATTTTCGATACGCCTTCAGGCACATCGCGACCCGGTAAACATGAAGAGCGCCGCGCACATAGTCATCGCGACATTCGTTGGCGGTCATCTCGCGGCCGCCTGCATTCAAAAACGACAGCGCACGATTGCCCATCGAACCGATCGCGAGAAATTGCGGGGTGGCGAGTTTGTCGTTGCGCAGCAGCACGTGGCTCACACTCAAATAGCCGGTGTACAAATTGCCGCGCACAAAAAGTTCTGATCTCAGATTGCAATTAAGCGTATCGCGCTGGTAGCGAAGCCGCTCACCATCACGGCCACCGGCCCAACATTTGGTCAGACTGCCATCGAGCGTTGGCACCACGCGACCCGCGAGGGTTTGGCTGGCAAATCCTGCCTTCGCGGTAGCAGCGGCCCCAGCAATGGATTTGTCGGCGGCAGGTTTGGGCGTCTCAGTGCCCGCTGTTTGTAAAAGTTTGCTCGCCACAAAATTCTGGTGTACGAGTAGCTGCCGCGCAACCTCCGTACGCCACTCTTTGCGTGGCGGCGCTTTCCAGGCGATTTCAAGCAACTCACGCGCATAGCGTACCGGCACCAGAAACGCGAGCAGCTGACCATTACGCTGCGTCGCCACATTCACGCCCACCACGCGGCCTGAGTCATCAATCGAAGGGCCACCGCTCATCCCGGAATTGAGCGCGCCGGAAAACAACATCTGTTCATAAATTCGCGATTCCACTGGGCCGTTGTAAATCCCTTCCGAAATGAGGAAGCCCAGCTCAAGCGGGTTGCCGAGCGAAAATACGCGCTCGCCCTGCCCCACCGCGCTGTCGCGCAAGGTAAATGCTGGCCACGTTGTTTGCACATCGGTCGGCTCGGTGCGCAATACCGCGAGATCGTGGACGACGTCAATCGCGATCAACGTAGCCTTCACACTGCGCTCGCTGGTCGGGCGTAACTCGAGACGGAATTTTTCAGGATCAATCGCGAGCGACGAAATCACGTGGTAATTGGTGACGATCCAAACCCCCTTCGGCCCATCGTCACGCACCACAAAGCCGGATCCGAGCGAGGATTGCTCATTCGCGCTGTTGAGCAGCACGCGCACCTGCACCAATCGATCCTTGTAGCGCGAAAACAAATCGCGTGCGGAGGCAGACGGCGCAGGAAGTGGGACTTGCGCCGCTTTGGCGGCATCAAGCGCGGCAGCGGGATTGGGTACCGTTTGCGCGAAACCGGATGAAACGTGTGCCCACAAAAAGACTAACAAAACTGCAACGATGGGCTGAAAGCGGTGTGTTGAGCGATGCATTAAATTCATTTTTTGTGACCAATGTTGAGGACTCAACGAGTTTAATGAATTTCGCTCAACTGCGCGGCGCACGCCACGCCAGCAAAGAGGTGTCTACATCGCCTTGAAGCGATGCTGAAAAGCGCCGCTGACGGGCAGTACTTCTGGATTGCCTTTGAGGTGCAGATAAAACTTGCCGAGATCATCACGCTTGACCCGTTGAATTGCGTTGGCGCGCACCAGCAAGCTGCGATGTACTTGCCAAAAAATTTCCGGATCCAAGCCGGGGATCAGCTCTTTTAACGGCGTGCGAATAATGGCTTCGTCGGCATTCGTAACAACGCGCACATATTTATCTTGTGCCTGAAAAAATTGCACATCTTCAATCGCAAACATTTTGATCGTGTCGCCCACACTGGCCGAGATCCATTTCAGCGCATGGCGATGGGTGTTTTGCAGCTGCTGCTGAAGCTTATCGATTAGCGCATGCATGTTGTTTGTCGACGGCAAATCCAGTCGCGAACGTGAGCGCTCGATGGATTGCAGAAGGCGTTCACGCTTGATCGGTTTCAACAAATAATCGACCGCGCCCGCGTCAAAAGCATTGATCGCATATTCATCATAAGCGGTGGTGAAAATGAGTTGGGTGGTCGGTGGTGCTGCCCGCGCCACTTCCAAACCGCTCACGCCGGGCATGCGAATATCCAAAAACGCGATATCGATTTGATGTTGTTGCACTGCTTCGAGCGCTGACAATCCATCTTCGCAACAAGCCACCATGTTCGCATCGGGCATGAGTTCAGCGATAAGTTGCTGCAACGCGAGGCGTTGCGGTTGCTCATCTTCAGCGATCAAGATATTAATTTTTTTCATGCGTTTTCTTTATGCGTTTTCGTTACTCATCGACAACGGTAACTCGACGCTCGCAATCGTGTCGGCGTTTGGTCGAGTACCAATTTCCAACGCTGCAGCCGCACCAAAATGCGCCTTGAGTTGATCGCGAATATTGGCCAAGCCCAAGCCGCCACCCAAGCCTGTGCTGAGGCCCAACCCGTTGTCCAACACACTCACTTTCAATTTTTCCTCGCCCGTGCCGGTAATAATTTTTTCCGCTTGAATTTGAATACGCCCGTCACCCGGCTTGGTTTCAATGCCATGCTTAATGGCATTTTCAACCAGCGAAATCAACATCAACGGGGGAAATTCCAACTCACGAAAACTATCCAGCACGCTCACCTCATAGCGCAAGCGCGGCCCCATGCGTACCTGCATGAGCTTAAGATAACTACTGCAAATATCCACCTGCTGGCCGAGCGTTGACATTAGTTTTCCGGTGTCCTCGCGCATCTTTGGGATGGTCGCCCGCAGATGATCGACCAGTGCATCAATGGTGGTTTCCGCGCGCGCCGGGTCTTGTCTGACCAGAGAGCGCAGTGATGCCAAGGTGTTAAACAAAAAATGTGGCTCCACCTGCGCTTGCAACACGCTTAAGCGCAATGCGGTTTCATCTTTCTGTAGCTGCATCGCTGCCAACTCACGCCTGTGATGGCTTTCTGTGAGTCGGCGTTGCTCGCTGAAGTAGGCGCGCAAGGCAAAGCCACCGCCGAGAGCACCGTACACAACTAGCCACCAGATAACGTTAACGGTAAGCGCCCCTAGCCCTTGCGCTGGCTTTTTTCCATTCGCATCAATACGGGTTGTAACGTCTTGGCGGGGCACGTTTCCGTTCTTCGCGTCGACACTGGAAAACTTTTGCTCCTCAAAAACTTTTTCGAGATAACCCGAAGACCACTGATCTGCGAAGTAACTTGACACCACACCCAGCATGATTGCGATTACTACGGCGTAACGTTCCTTCGACAATCGAAACCGGCGATACCGCACCCATGTGGCCAGCGATGGCCCGACGCTGACCATAACCATGAAACCCAGAAAAAAATGGATTGTGCTGAATAGGCCTGTTTGAAAATTCTTCGATCGCAACCACATGCCGACAAAGACAAACAGCGAGTAAATCATAATCGCCACACCGAATAGCATGCTGCGCCGCTTCAACCACGGCAGGCTAAAAACGGGATAGTTCCTATACGAAAATAAACCCAGCCTGCTATTGGCGACATCGCTGGGCAACGCTTGATTCAGCGAAGCGGAAGTGGAATCAGCACCCATACCCGCCCCGGTTCCGGCTCATTCGTTCTCGCTTGCAGAGTTTAATATTCATTTTCTCGAGCCACGTGTCGTTTGCCCGCCTTGCAGCAGCGCCAAACTTTTTACGAGGTCTTGTGCATCGCGTTCAAATTGAATTTCAATCCCAAACGCATCCGCCGAAAATTTATCTTTCGCGATCGGCTCGATCTCAAACGCGCCTTGCCCGGTCGCCTGCGCCATCAGTTTGCCTGCCTGCACAAATACCTTTAAATCAAAGCCGGGCTTCAATTGATAGATACCGGCGTAGCCCTCAAGCTGCTCTGGTTTAAGTCGTTCCGTGGCGGCGCTTGCAGACGTTTTCGGCTGAATTTTTTTCAACGGGAGCGCGCCACCGCCCTGTAGCAACAACAACGAATAACTGCCGTCCGCGCGCTTCTGCGGGCGCAAAATTGCATCGAATTCCAACGGGAAAAAATCACTTTCGCTGTCGCAGCCCATTTCAAGTCTCGCCTGGCCTGTGACTTGGGTGAACAATTTACTTTCCTCACGTGTGATGACTACCTTCATGCCGGGCGTGACATCATATTCTCCGACCAGAGCCGCCAAGAGCGCGTCTGGAGGCGCTTTCAGCGTGCGTGCCTTGCCTAGGGGCAGTCGGGAATCTTGCAAGTGATTGCTCAAACTGCTCAGGCCACCCACCGAGGTAAGCGCGGTATCACTCAAAATTACCACACCGCGTTTGGTATCGAGATCAAACGCGGCATGTGCCGAAAATCCGCCGGTGCCGCCGCCGTGCATGTGTACGAAATGACTATCAAGCGGTGCCAACATCCAGTTCATGCCCATTTTATTATTCGCTTCGGTCTTCACAATCTGCTGTGTCATTTTCAGCGCGGGGGAAATTGCGGATGTACTCATGCCCAGCTGCGCCTGCACATAGGCCACCATGTCATCGAGCGTGGCACGCACACCGCCCACGCCAGCAGTATTGGTTTTGAAAGTCCAGGCAGGCGTCGTTTTCTGATTCGGCGTGTGGCCTTGCGCCGCATCGATTGCTTTGGGTTTCAGATTGACGTAACTATTCTTCATGCCGATGGGTGCAAACAAACGCTTCTGCAATAGTGTTTCAAAATCTTCTCCTGCGCGATTGGCAATCATGCTGGTGAGCAGCATCATCGCGTAATTGGAATATTCGAATTCACTACCCGGCGCGCGTTTTAATTTCGCTTGCGCCAACGTTTTTAGGAGCGAGGCTTCGTCGATATTTGCATAAGGGTTACTCATGTCAGCCGCGCCCAAATCTGGTATCACCGGCAGGCCTGATGTGTGCGTGACAATATGCTTCAGCAAAATTGGCTTACCCTCAAAGCTCGGCACCACCGTATCTTTCG
>JANMQR010000354.1:0-2630 GCA_031370625.1 Burkholderiales bacterium
ACAAGGCGTTCGACTCCATGGAGGCGCTCGAGGATCAACTCAGCATCGGGCTCATGGCGTTGGAGAAAGACCGCTGAGGGTACAGTCTATCGTCGCTTGGGACTAGATAATTAATGTACTATTGATTTAGAAATGAAATTACGTGTCAAGATCACGCCGGGTGTTGACAGCCCCTCTGCTCCTCCCGCCGCCGCCGTTTCAGCGGCCAATGCCACGTAACCGATTGTCATCGAGTTTTACGGTGCCCGTATTCTGATCAATGGCGAGGTCAATCGAGGGGCACTGACGCGCGTACTCGACTGCCTGCGACCGATCACTTTGGGGTGAGAGCCGTTGCTACAATAAATAGTTAATCGAAAGATTAAGTTATGTACCCGCCCGGTGGAGAAATCCATCGGGCTTCTTATTTGTGCGTGATGCAAAGCCTAGAATGGGTGGGGCTCTTGGAGTAGAAACTGCCCAATCACCCCGCAGATGTTAGGCCATAACATTTTTTGTACTGCTAAACAGACTTTAGCCCTAATTGTTGGTGTTTGCTTCTGTCATTCCAAACAGATGCTTTTCCCGCCCCAATCCCCTATAATTCGAGGCTGTATCCAAATCACACACGCTGGAGTCCATCATGGCCGGAGAACGTAAACGTAGTCGCCGCAACACGCTTGAGCGCAAATGCTTGGGCAAGTATTACAAGCGCTTATTTATTGGCTCGAACAAGTCAATTTTCAAAATGCTTGAGACGATCAAAAAAGTTTAATTAGATTTGTCTTTACGCAAGTTGAATACAAAAAGCCGCGAATATTCGCGGCTTTTTTGTTTATGCGATCAGGAGTATGGCTTGACTAAAGTCCAGTGTAGGCGGGCTGATCGAGCCTTTTCTGCCTGTAAACGCCCGTTGATATTAGGGTTTCGCTCGCGAGCAGGCTGGGGTTGATTTTAGAATGAACATTACGCTTCGCGCCGCGGTGATCGCTGATGCGGTTGCAATCGCGGATATCTTGATTGCGGTACGAAAAGAATTTATGCCTTACGCGCCGTTGGTTCATAGCGAGCGTGAGCTCTATCGCTGGGTTGCCGAGGATTTGCTGCCTCGCGGTGGCGTCACGGTCGCGGTGCATGGCGCGCAGGTTATCGGCGTGGTGTCGGTTTCGCGTGTAGACGGCGAGAGCTGGATTGATCAGATGGCGGTCGCACCCGCGCATACGGGAACGGGTATTGGCACCACGCTGATGGCTCATACGCTCGCGACGTTGATCCCGCCCGTTTTGCTCTATACCTTTCAGGCCAATTTAGGCGCGCGGCGGTTCTACGAGCGCGCTGGTTTTGTGCCGATCATGTTTACTGACGGCGCGGAAAATGACGAGCGTTGCCCCGATGTGTTGTATTGCCTCGGCGAGCGGAAGTGACGCTAATACCAAGGCCTCTGCAACATCTCCTGCTCATGCGCGAGCACCACCGCGGGCCGCGCCGCCATTGCATCTAAAAATTTCGCCAAGTGTGGCCGATTGCGCGCGGGGTTGGCCATGTTGCGCGTCCAGCGGCACATCATCATCAGGTATGCATCCGCGATGGTGTATTGCGCGCCCAGTATCCACGGCCCGTCGGTCTTTGCGAAATGCGCTTCGATAATATCCAGCATCGGCATTACGCGCTCCTCTGCGCGTGCTTCAATCATGTCGGCACATTCGCCGCCGAGTCGGTCGGGATAGTAGTAGTGAAGCAATTCCGCCTGTACGGTATTGGTCAGATAGATCAGCCAGCGATACAAATTCGCACGTTCAGTTGTGCCTAACGCGGGTGCCAAATTCGCTTGTGGATGCTGATCGGCGAGATGCAAACAAATCGCCGCCGTTTCGGTCAGCACCAAATCGCCGTCGATTAAAACCGGAATCAGTCCGGAGGGATTCAGCTTCAAATATTCCGGCTGCTTGTGCGCTTGCGCGTCGCGATCCACCAACACCAATTCATACGGAGCGCCGATTTCTTCGAGCACGATGTGTGGTGCGAGGCTGGCGTTGCTGGGGTAATAATAAAGTTGGTACATTTCAATACATCCCTTTTGAAAATTGAAGGCAGTGCGTAAATCGGCAAGCTATAAATTTCATCCGCGAAAAACGCTAGTTCGTCGCAAAGTAAAACATGTTTTGGCGAACCCGCTAGATTGGTAGCTTCAATTCACATTATTTATGGGGTAGATAGATGAATAAAGCAATCGGGTTGTTAAGTGTTGCCATGGCGCTGGCAGCGTCAAACGCTAGTGCGATGACCGACGCCGAATTAAAGACGATTGCCGAGCAACGTTTCTTGGGCGACCGCACCGGTGCTTGCGTTGCGGTGGCGGTGATCGAGAAAACCGTGTCGCGCGCGTATGTGTGTGCAGATGCAAAAAATCTTGGCCGCATTTCGCCCAATAGCGCATTCGAAATCGGCTCGATTACGAAGACAATGGCAGTTGCTTTGTTAGCCGATTTAATTTTGCAGGGCAAGGCATCACTCGATGACCCGATCAGCAAATATTTGCCGAAAGATACGAGTGTGCCGAGCTTTGAGGGCAAGCCGATTTTGCTGAAGCATATTGTCACGCACACATCAGGCCTGCCGGTGACACCAGATTTGGGCGCGGCTGACATGAG
>JANMQR010000390.1:0-9956 GCA_031370625.1 Burkholderiales bacterium
TTCACTTGCCGTCAAGGTTCGGTTCTCGCATGTTGCTGCACCGCCAAAAAGCCCGCCGCGCAATAAATAATTCCCGCGAATTCCACTTTGCGTCAAGATGCCAGCACCCGAGCTCCCGCCCAAAGCAGTTCCGGTGGTGTATCTTGGAATAATAAAACTCCCGCTCAAGCCGACAGTTCTGCCATTAGGGAGTACGCCATTGCTCGGGAGAATGTTATTGACTACTGCCAGGCTAATCCGCTTTGGATCACCGTCTGGATGGTGAATCATGGTGACGTTTTCACCGGGATCTATGGCATTCGCATCCCACCCTAAAAAAAACGCTCCAGCGGGAGCTGCCCTGTTCAATCGAAAGAGTGCGCCATCGCTGTTTGTGTCAGCATACAAAAGTGTAGCCCCGCCCGCGACTAGCGTGCTGATTGATCGGTCTACATCAAACGTGCGCGGATTCTGGCAGGTGGGATTTTCAAAAAACCAAAAGGTGTTCAATGTGTTGGCAACAGATTGGGTGCCAATGCAATGGTTGGCACCAAAAAAATACGGTATCTGCGAACTGTTGTCGTTATCAGCGATCAGGGTGCCCGTACATATGCAGGTTGCGAGTGCGCCGCCTTGGCCGCAATCACTTTGAAACGTCATGTGCGCGACCGAATTTTTAGCATTTACGATGCCTTCTACCTGGGGCGCGCAAACCACATCAACGTTGCAGTCGCCAACTGATTTCGCATCGCCAAACTTCAGCGCTGGCGTTGCAAAAATATGCGAAACCGAATCTACGGTGAATCGAAACGCCGCCGTATCGGCACCGGCAGGAAGTGATATTTCGATGGTCTGAAATTGTCCTTCGGTCATGGGTGTCCAGTAGATTCCTTTCGCGTCTTTCAGTGTTGACAGCTCGCCTGCGTTCGCGAGCGCCACCACCTGATTCGGGTTGTTTGAGCCCACAAAGCGCAGCTCTACTCCTTCTGGCGCATTCGAGACATTCAAACCGACGCGGACTGCCTTGGCGTCTGTTGATTTAATACGCAAATAGGCCACCTTGCCGCCTGTGGCAATTGATTTCCAGCGCAGCGTGGGTGACGTGGTTTCGACCGACAATTCGTCGCGCATGGATCGCGCAATGCCAATCTGCATCGATTTCTTGGTACCGCCGACACTGTTTGATTTTTTCGCTGCCTCGATTTTGGCTAAGTCCATCGCGGGTAATTCCATCGATGCAAAATCAGATTGCATGTCCAGCGTGCCCTTGAACGGCAACTGTGCCGCGGCCTTGGTCGCGGCTGTGTTGGGTTTGGCGTACTCGCCCTCAACACTGGGCGCGCTTGACGATCCCGCAGCAATCGCTGCGGTGGCTCCAAAGAGAGCGGCGAACACCACCCCGGAGAAGACAGAAATAAAACGGTTAGCCATTTTGGATTGCATAGGAAATCTCCGGATGGGAAAAGCTGGGGTTGTATACGAACGTGTATCACAGGATGACGATGTTACCTCACAACGATAACGCTCATTGCTTACCTGAAGATGACATGTAGCTGATTGACGACACTTCAAACCGAGGCCGTTGGTGGATTGCCAACAGTCATTCAAATTTCGCATTAATCTCAACTAGCGAGAAACAGTGGATTCCCTGTAAAATCATGGGCTTTGCTGCTTCTTTATTTGCATTTATTTTTTGGCACCACATGAGTGAAATACAAAAACGCGTTCCCCAAACGGTAACAAAAATACAGGCAGTGCGCGGCATGAATGATTTGTTGCCGCAAGACGCGCCGCTTTGGCAATTTTTAGAAGACACCACGCGCGATGTTTTCGAGCAGTACGGCTATCGCTTGATGCGCACGCCGATAGTTGAGCCTACCCCGTTATTTGTGCGCTCCATTGGTGAAGTGACTGATATTGTTGAGAAGGAAATGTATTCCTTTGAAGACGGGGCGAATGGTGAAAAATTAACGTTGCGCCCCGAAGCCACGGCCGGCCTGGTGCGTGCGGCGATTGAACACAATATTTTGTACGAAGGCCCGAAACGCATCTGGACATGGGGCCCGATGTTCCGCCATGAGCGCCCACAAAAAGGCCGCTATCGGCAGTTTCACCAGTTTGATGTCGAAGCATTTGGTTGCGCCGGGCCCGATGTGGATGCCGAGCAAATTGTGATGCTGACGCGTCTGTGGAAAAAGCTCGGCATTGGCAATGTTGTGTTGCACATTAATTCGATTGGCGATGCGGGCGCTCGCGCCGCGCATCGTGAGGCGCTGGTGAAATATTTTGAAGCGCATCAGGATCAACTCGATGAAGACGGCAAACGCCGGTTGTACACCAACCCGCTGCGCACATTGGATACGAAAAATCCAAAGATGCAGTCCTTGGTCGATGCTGCGCCGAAGCTGATGGAATATTTGGATGAAGCCGCGATTGCGCACTTTAACGGTGTGAAACAGCGGCTTGATGCGGCGGGCGTGGTGTACAGCGTTAACCCGCGACTCGTGCGCGGCTTTGATTACTACAATCGCACCGTGTTTGAATTCATCGCCAAAGGTAGCGATTGGGAGCTCACCATCGCGGGCGGCGGTCGCTACGATGGTCTGTTCGCTGAATTGGGTGGCAAGCCCACACCAAGCTGCGGCTTTGGTATTGGCGTTGAGCGGGTGATGATGGCCTTGCAGGAGGCGACAACTGCGCCGATAGAAACGTTGGACGCCTATGTTATTTACGCGGCTGAAACACAAAACGATGCGTGGATCGTCGCGGAGCGCTTGCGTGATCGCGGCTTGCGGGTCGCGGTGCATGCGGGGGTTGCAAATGCGAGCGACGGCGCAGTGGCCAGCTTTAAATCGCAAATGAAGAAAGCTGACGGCAGCGGCGCGCGCTTTGCTATCATTATGGGTTCCGACGAAGTGGCGCAATCGATGTTGAGTATGAAAGATTTGCGCGGCGCGGATTTACATGGCGCGAGCCAACAACTGGTTTCTGTCGATGACGCTGCTTCACTCGCCCTGCGTGCGCGAGCGGCGCCTTAATTTTCTCCCCCATTTTTTTAACTGTTTCAGCAATATCCAAAAGGTTTTCCATGTCAGCTTATGATTTAGAAGAACAAGAACGTATTTCCGCGCTTAAAGATTGGTGGGACAAATGGGGTAACTGGGTTTATCTCGCGGTGGCTGCGTTTTTCATCGGTGTCATTGGTGTACAGGGCTGGCGCTACTATCAAAAGACACAGTCCGAGCAAGCGGAAGCGCTGTTCAAGAGCGTGAAAAAAACGGCTGAGGAAGCCAACGCTAGCAAGGAATATAAAAAACTTTCCGAGGCCGCGAATACGTTATCTGAAAAGTTTCCGCGTACTTTTCAAGCAACCGATGTGCAGTTAATGGCAGCCAAGGGCGCGTTTGATGCCAAAGACTATGCAGCGGCTAAAGCGCATCTACAGTGGGTCGTTGACAAAGGTCGCGACACGCATCGCAATATCGCCCGCGTTCAGCTGGCTAGCGTGCTGCTGGAGGACAAAAAATATGACGACGCATTAAAGACGCTTGATGGTGTCAAAGAAGATGCATTTGTCGGCGTTGCCGCGGATTTGCGCGGCGATATTTTTGCCGTGCAAGGCAAGCGTGACGAGGCCCGAGCAGCGTATCAAGTTGCCGTTGAGCGTGCAGGCGACCGCAGTCCACTCAAAGCGATTTCGCAGGCCAAGCTTGATGCGTTCGGTGGTGCGGTGGCTATTGCGGGTGCTGTTGTTGGCGGCAGCGACAAAACGGTTAACGCCAAGCCAGCCGAAGACAAAGGAGCAAAAAAGTGATTGAACGTAATCTGCGAGCCGACGACTTATCGAAAATGCGTTTGAGTGAAATTTGCCGCAACGGAATCGCACTCGCGTTTGTCGTTGTCGCGCTCACAGGGTGTAGCACCATCGGTGGATGGTTTGGCGGTGGTGGAAAAAAACCGGTACCTCTCGCTGATCTTAAGAATGATACGGTGACCACCGCATGGGCTGCTTCAACCGGCAAGTCGGGCGGCTATTTGTTTGTGCCAGCGGTTGCCGACAAATTGATCTACACCGCGGCGCATGATGGCACATTGAGCGCGTTAGCCGATGAGGGCGGTCGCTTGGTCAATAGAATTGACGCCAAGGCGAAGTTGAGTGGGGGTGTCGGAGCGGCAGAAAATATTGTCGTGGTGGCGAGTAACAAGGGCGAGGTGCTGGCATTCGACCCAGCCGGTAGAGCGCTATGGAAATCAAACGTGACTGGGGAAGTGCTGGCCCCGCCAAACGTGATGGCGAGCAGCGTCATCGTGCGTACCGCAGATGGCCGCATTTTTGCCCTGGATCGTGCTGATGGCAAACGCAAATGGGTGTTCCAGCGTCCCCCGCCTGCACTCACGCTTCGTACCAACGCGGGTGTGCTGGTAAGCGGCTCAACGCTCTACGCGGGCTATCCCGGCGGCAAGGTTGTGGCTATTGAAGCCGAAAGCGGTAAACCAACGTGGGAGGCAACCATGTCGTTGCCACGCGGTGCGACCGAGCTTGAGCGTGTGGCGGACGTTTCAGGTGTGCCGGTGTTGGACGACTCACGTGTGTGCGCGGCGGTGTATCAGGGGCGCACGGGTTGCGTGGAAACCTTGAACGGCAATGTGCTGTGGACCCGCGAGATTTCAAGTGCAGATGGTGTGGCAATTGACGCAAAATATTTGTATGTTGCCGATGTCGATGGCAATGTGCATGCCTTGGACAAAACCACCGGCGCGTCAATTTGGAAACAGGATAAATTGGTGAATCGCGATCCGGGTGCGCCGATTGTGGTTAAAGGGAAAGTTTTGGTGGGCGACATGAATGGACTGATTCACGCGCTATCGCCAGAAAACGGCGAGTTGATCGGCCGAACATCGACGGACGGCAGCCGCGTTGTTTCCCTGCGAGCTGATGCGGGTAAGGCAGTTGCGCAAACGGATAAGGGTTCGGTGTACCTGATATCCGTTAAGTAAGGGCTTCAAGTCACTTGCGCTACCGCAGAGACGGGTTTCTGTTTTGCGCTAACGCCCCAATGAGTTGACGCGTCTCAAGTCAAACGCTAGTGCTTTTTTCAAAAAACTTTGTATAATCAAAGAGTTTCAGGGATTTCGGCGGGTTTGTTTTCATACACTTAACAATCCCGCCTGAATTGGTTCGACAAAAGGGCAGGGTTTTGGCGTAGCGCGGTGTCAACCGTTTGATTGTGCTCCCGTTTTAGTGGGAGCTAAGTCCTGCGGGTTGGGTTAATCGTTGTTGACCTTGCAGACTCAAAAGCGCCAGTAGCACTGATGTTTCACTTTCACTCACTCCAAGGAAAAGATATGAATAAGATCCTCACAATTATTGGCGCATTTTTTGCGTCGGTTACCATGGCATTCGCCGCGGTTAATTTGAATACCGCGACTAAAGAAGAGCTGATTTCCCTCAATGGAATTGGCGAAGTCAAGGCGCAAGCCATTATCGACTACCGCACCAAGAACGGCCCATTCAAGTCACTCGCTGACGTGGACAAGGTTCCTGGCATCGGTGAAGGCACGATCAAAAAAATCGAAAAAGAAGTTGGTTTGACAGGTAAGACAACTGTTGCCGCCAAGGCCGAAACGAAAGCCGATGCCAAGCCAGCTGCAAAGGCTGACGCAAAAGCGGCAGACGCGAAACCTGCTGCTGCACCAGCACCCGTAGCGGCGAAAGCAGACGCAAAACCAGCAGACGCGAAACCAGCAGACGCAAAGAAAGACGCTGCTCCTGCCAAAGCTGAAATGAAAAAAGACGCAGCACCTGCAAAAGCCGAAAAAGCAATGGCCGCTGATGCGAAAAAAGCAGACACCAAAGAAATGTCTGCTGCTGACAAGAAAGCCGCTGCCGCTGAAGAGAAGAAAGCAAAAGCTGCTGCTGCCAAGCAAGCGAAGGCCGATAAAGCTGCTAAAGCCGCTGAAGAAAAGAAAGCCAAAGCTGACAAAGCCAAGGCCGACA
This sequence comes from Burkholderiales bacterium, assembly GCA_031370625.1. GTDB lineage: Bacteria > Pseudomonadota > Gammaproteobacteria > Burkholderiales > Usitatibacteraceae > UKL13-2. Next base: position 5,978 of record JANMQR010000390.1, read on the forward strand.
AAGAAGCAAAAGCAGCTGCTGCAAAAGCGCCCAAGGCCGATAAGCCTGCCGCTAAAGACGCTGCAAAAGATGCGGCAAAAGACGCACCAAAGAAGTAATTTTCTGAGCGGGCGTCAGATCGTGACGTGCTCGCTGATGCAAAAAAAGCCCCGCGAATTGCGGGGCTTTTTGTTCGGCGCGCCAGTGTTCGCAACGCGGTTGGTCAAATCAACACTTCAATTCCCACGTTATTCCACTCAGCTGCTTCCTGCTTCAATTCATACGCGGTCAGATCATTTTTGGTCAGCCAATCGCTTTCCACATCAAGCTTGAATTTTTTCCCCGTTGTATCGCGTGACAAGTCGAATAGTCGTCCGCTGACGTTTCGTCGGCTGCGCGACAACAACACCGCCAACCGCAAACATATCACCCGCGATACGAACAACGGGTCTTGCATAAATTCCGGGTTGACCTTCGAAAGTTTGCCTCGTTGAGCAAGGATGAGCGCGGCGAGCGTGGCTTGTTCGCGTTTGGAAAAGCCCGGCATGTCGGCGTTGCCAATGATGTAAGCCGAGTGTTTGTGAAAGCCGGCTTGTGCAATTGATACGCCGATCTCGTGCAAATGGCACGCCCAGCCTAGTGTTTGACGATGTTGAAAGCGGCGCTCATTGATGGTCTCAGCGTCCATTTTTTCTTCAGAATGCCATTGGTTTGGGCTATCAATCACATCAAAAAAACGCAAAGCTGATGCAGACACTCTCGCTGCTTGAGCTTGATCAACATGATAGCGCTTCGCAAATTGCGTCACGGTGGCATCGCGAATATCTGCGTGAAATGTGCGACCCAATAAATCGTAGAGCACGCCGTCACGCAACGCGGTGTCGGCAATCGACATTTCTTTGAGCCCCAACTCTTCAAATACCGCGGTCATGATCGCCAAGCCGCCTGGCAACACCGGTATGCGATCACCTTTAACGCCGGGCAAATCAAGGCTTTTGAAATCGCCGGCCTTGATTGCCTTTTCTTTTAGCCACGCCAATCCGTCGCGCGTAATGCCGTCTTTCGATTGACCATTTTCGACTAAGATAATGCCGAGTGCCTTTGCGGTGCCGCTGGACCCAAACGCCTCGCGCCAGCCTTCTTTACGAAATGGTGTGGTGATGGATTCCAGCTCGCGAGCCGCTGCATATTCCGCATCTTTAAATGATTTCCGATCCAGTTTTCCGCCGGGAAAATATCGTTCAGAAAACGACACACAGCCCATGTACAGGCTGTCAACCAGTTTTGGTTTCATGCGGTGGCCGATAATGAATTCCGTCGAGCCGCCGCCAATATCGACCACCAGCCGGTTATGATTTGCGGGGGGTAGAGAATGGGCGACGCCCACATAAATCAAGCGCGCTTCTTCACGCCCGGCGATGACTTCAATCGGATAACCAAGAATAGTTTCAGCTTCGCGTATAAAGCTACTCGCGTTTTTCGCAATTCGTAATGCATTCGTGCCGACCACACGGACTGCGTCCCTTGGCATGCCTCGCAGTCGCTCCGCAAACAATCGCAGCGCGTTGAGGGCACGCTCCGCGGTCTCACTGTCGATTTGTTTTTCGGGTGTGACGCCCGCGCCGAGCCGCACGGTTTCCTTGAGCGAGTCCAGTGGATATAACTGGTGATCCAGCACCCTGACAATTTGCAGGTGAAAACTATTGGAACCGAGATCGACGGCGGCAAGGGTGTGATGAGGCATTTTCTTGGATGGTAATTTATTCGCGATTTTTGTGGGCAATCAGGTTTTCGCGAGTATGTCATAAGCTGTGCAAAGTTCTGCAAATCACCCGTTGTCACAAAAACGTCATAAGCTATCGGTATCGTGAAACGACATCATAAAAAACAATCAGGTATGACTACCAAAAAAACGCTGCCCCGATTTTTGAATCGGGAACTGCAACTACTCGCATTCAACCATCGGGTATTGGCGCAAGCAGAAGACCAGACGGTTCCGCTGCTCGAGCGGCTCAAATATTTGTCGATCGTATCGTCAAACCTGGATGAGTTTTTTGAGATTCGCGTGGCTGGATTGAAAGAGCAAATCAAGCTGGGCTCGTCAGCGCGTGGTGACGACGGTCGTAGTGCAAAAGAGACTTTTCGTTTATTGATGGTTGACGTTAACGCGATGGTGGCGCGGCAATATGCGCTATTAAACGACGAAATGTTCCCGGCCATGGCGGCAGAGAGAATTCGTTTTGTGCGGCGCGCCAATTGGACGCCCGCCCAGCAAACATGGGTGAAAGAGTTTTTCTTCCGCGAGATGATGCCATTACTCACGCCAATCGGTCTTGACCCCGCGCATCCATTCCCGCGGGTTTTCAATAAATCGCTTAATTTCGCGGTGGAGCTGCGTGGTCGCGATGCGTTTGGCCGCGACTCGCAGCGCGCGATTGTGCAGGCGCCACGCGTGCTGCCGCGTGTCATCAAATTCCCGGACGGTATTGCCAGTGTGACGGATGATCGATCAAGCGAGTTTGTATTTTTAACATCGATACTTCACGCGCATGTCGGCGAATTGTTTGCGGGTATGGATGTGCTGGGCTGTTATCAATTCCGCGTGACCCGAAATTCAGATTTGTTTGTCGATGAGGAAGAGGTAAAAAATCTTCGCATTGCCCTGCAAGGTGAATTGCCGCAACGCCATTTGGGTGATGCGGTGCGGCTTGAGGTTGCCGATAATTGTTCGGATGAAATGACGCAATTTTTACTCGCGCAATTCGAGCTGGACGAAGCGGATTTATATCGCGTAAACGGTCCGGTTAATTTGGTGCGATTGATGAACGTGCCCGATCAGGTTGCGCGCCCCGATCTAAAATTTCCGCCATTTGCAGCGGGTCTGCCCAAGGTGATCCAGAAGCTCAACAAGCAAAAAGAGGCGAGCGGCATATTTGAAATTCTCGCTAAACAAGATGTGTTGCTGCATCATCCGTTTCAAAGTTTTGCGCCAGTGATCGAATTTATTCAGCAGGCCGCACGCGATCCGCAAGTGGTGGCCATCAAGCAAACTGTCTATCGAACCGGCACCGACTCCGCGATCATGGAAACATTAATTGACGCCGCCAAACGCGGCAAAGAAGTGACGGTGGTGGTGGAGCTGATGGCGCGGTTTGACGAAGAGGCCAATCTTAATTGGGCGGCAAAGTTGGAGGCGGTGGGTGCCCATGTAGTCTACGGCGTGGTGGGCCACAAGACCCACGCAAAGATGGCGCTGATTGTGCGTCGCGAGTTTGAAACAGGTGACGAAGGCCGCAAAATACTACGCCGCTATGTCCATCTGGGCACCGGTAATTACCATCCGCGTACTGCCCGGCTTTACACGGACTTTGGTCTGTTGACTTCAAACGAAGGCATTTGCGCGGATGTTAACGAAATCTTTGTGCAGCTCACCGGACTTGGCAAAGCGACCAAGCTCAAACACGTGTGGCAATCGCCATTCACGCTCCATGATCGTGTGATCGCCGCAATCGATAATGAAATCAAAATAGCAAAATCAGGTAAACGAGGCCAGGTCATCGCCAAGATGAATTCGCTGCTTGATCCTGATGTGATCGAAGCACTTTATCGCGCATCCGCCGCCGGTGTGAAGATTGATTTGATCGTGCGCGGCGTGTGCGCGCTTCGCCCGGGGGTTGCGGGCGTGTCGGAAAATATCCGCGTGCGTTCGGTGCTGGGTCGCTTTCTCGAACATTCGCGCATTTTTTATTTCCATAACGCCGGTGCCGAGGACGTCTACCTGTCGAGCGCGGACTGGATGGACCGCAACTTTTTCCGCCGTATCGAGGTGTGCTTCCCCGTGCTCGATACGCGGCTCAAAAAACGCGTGATCCGCGAAGGCCTGAAGCCGTTTTTGGAACGCAACAGCGACGTGTGGGAGATGTGCGCCGACGGGCACTACAGACATCTCAAGGCGGGCCGCGGGAAGACGCCGCACGTACAGGCACAACTGCTGGAAGTA
>JANMQR010000168.1:0-10328 GCA_031370625.1 Burkholderiales bacterium
GCTCGCCGAGCCCGTTGATCGTGCATTCCACCTGTCGCGCACCCGCTTGCACCGCAGCGAGTGAATTCGCGACCGCCATGCCGAGAACGTCATGGCAATGTGCCGACCACACGGCCTTGTCGGCATTCGGCACACGGGAGAGAAGTTGGCGGAACATTTCACCGACGCGATCCGGTGTGGAATAGCCCACCGTATCCGGCACGTTGATGGTGCGCGCACCGGCGTTAATCGCGGCTTCAAACACGCGGCATAAAAAATCAATATCAGAGCGCACCGCATCTTCAGCCGAGAATTCCACATCATCGGTCAGCGTGCGCGCGAATTTTACTGAGTCAATGGCCGTCGCCAACACCTGCTCTGGCGTCATGCGCAACTTGTGCTGCATGTGAATCTGTGACGTTGCAATGAAAGTGTGAATGCGGCCACGTGCCGCAGGCTTGATCGCGTCACCCGCTTTTTGGATATCACCCGCCTGCGCGCGCGCGAGCGAACACACGGTTGACTCGCGCACCGCCGTGGCAACAGCATGAATCGCCTCAAAATCACCCTGACTCGCCGCCGCAAAACCAGCCTCAATCACATCAACGCGCATTTTCTCCAAATGCTTGCCGATGCGAACCTTCTCTTCTTTAGTCATGGACGCGCCCGGGCTCTGCTCGCCGTCACGCATCGTGGTGTCAAATATGATCAATTTATCCAAGGGAATCTCCGAACGAATTTACAGAAACAAAAATACATACAGAATTTTCGCTCAACCATTTTAGGTGAGCGTGGGGGAGTGCGAATACGAGAGGGGGGAGGTTATGTGCGCGCCGGGCGCAGCAGCGAAGCTAGCAGCAAAAAACCCAGAGCTGGGGTTGCTGAAATGAAACGAATCGAGACGGGGTTTTGCGATTGCATGAGTTAGATATTAACGCGATGTGGGGTCGGGTGCAACTGTCTCGCGATAGACGGGCAAGAGATCACATTTTGGTAGGTTGGGTAAACAGTTTCATCGTTTGCCCAACATCGGCTTTAATGCCATCAGCGATGCCGTGCCTTCGTTACCATCGCTGTCCGCAAAATATCATTGAGTCGGCTTTGATAGCCCTTGCCTTGTGACTTCAGCCACTCCAACACATCGGCATCAATTCGCACCGTCAGTTGTCGCTTGAGCGGTCGATAGAATTGCCCTCGTTCTGCGGCGCGCCAGTCTTTAGCTGCAGTGGCGGGCAGATCAGAAAAGTCAATTTTGCTTTCTGGTTTAGCGGCCAATGCCGCCAATTCTTTGCGAATTGCGTCAGGTACCTTGCTCATAAATTTTCCTTTCTATCTTGGTGGTTCGCCGAGCCGAAATAATACGAATGTGTTCGCCGCCACCGTCTGTCTCATTCCAAGTGTGCGCGACAAGAATAAGCAGTACGCCATCAACCATTCCTAAAGTTTGCCAACGGTGCTCGCCATCTTCAACTCGGTCTTGCCGAGAAACATGCAGCGGATCTTCAAAAACAAATTGCGCCGCCTCGAAACTCACACCGTGCTTTTTCAAGTTCGAGCGGCTCTTCTTTTCATCCCATGTAATCATGTCTTGTTGACCAATTTGTAGTTACATTATTATAACTACAAAAATAGAAAAGTGGGCGAAGTTGGGTAAACAACGTTATCTTTTACCAAGCTTCGGCATCAATGTCATCGACGATGGTGGGTTTGATGAAGCTAGCGCAAATCTAGGCACTAAACATTCGTCATGACGTGGGATAGTTCCCACTCCGCGATGCCTTCAAGACCAACTGCCAGATAGTTTGACGGTAACAGTTCAGTCAAGCTAAGCGATAAGCTCATGCGTTTTTTGATTGCGCGCCTCTTCTCGTCTGAGAGTCCATCCCACCAAGATATTCTTACAGCATGATTTTCACTTGTTGTGAACGCGAAACGAAATGGGGCGTCCTCCGGCCTTGCGCCTCGTGTAATAACGTCTGCCAATGAGCGCGTTAGTTTTAGGCACGCTTGATCACTAGATGGATGCCACGCAAAAACAAATGCCCAGCCGTCGTGCATAGGCGCAGTAAAATAAGTTGCTAGATCTATTATTCGCGCCGCCTGAAGCAGATCCTGTATTGGCCTGCCGAGGAAATCATAATCGGGATAAATAACTCCCGAAATTTGAAAGTTCCAAGGGTTTGTTATCGCGAAGCAAACGTAATGAACATCAATCGATTTTCGTTTGAGCGTACGGTCAAAAGCTCGCTTGTGCTCTTCAAGGCTGCGCAGAGCATTTTCATGCCCGAGCTTGCTGGGCTGAAAGATATTCCTCTGATGATCACTAAGGTCGCCTCTATCGCACATGGCCGTCATCAGAGATACCGCGTTTCGCTTAACGAAAAGCTCTCTGCATAAGCATCTATACGCATACAGAAAAACTTGTTGATCCGTAGGATTTAGCAAGAAGTTATCAATCGGCGCAAACAACTCGCTATCATGAAAATCACAGAATCCAGGAAACGTCGAGACTTTGTTTAGCCCAACTTTCAGCATGTCGATCTGTGGTGGTTTATGGACTGTCTCCGGCGGAACCACACCTACCCGGTAAACATGGCCGCCCTCTGCAATATTCCTGAGCTGGCCCGCCTTCTGAATCGAGTGCGACCTTATGGGTTTGCCGCAATCTGCGTCAGCATTAAAATGCAAACACTTGCCTACATTCGCAAGGCGCTTGCTTTCTCTTAAATAATCGGCGCGAACCTCGGGCATAAACGACGTCAGCCCTCGTCGTCCTTGTTCGACGGCAACTGCTCAGATGTCCTTTTCTCACCCCGCATCAACTCCATCCCCGCCATCACATACCCCGACAGCGCATAGCAAACAAACAATCCCCACAACACCGTCGGCGGGTCAATCGTGACGACGAGATACGCGACAAAAATTACTGGCACGACCCAGAACGGCACGCTGCGGCGCAGGTTGAATTCTTTGCCGCTGTAGTACTTGATGTTTGTGACCATGGTGATACCCGCGAATACGGTGATCGCCCATGCGAACCATTCGACTTCGCCGCCGCGCACTTGATAATCGTTGAGCACCCAGATCATGCCGGTGACGAGCGCGGCGGCGGCGGGGCTGGGGATGCCCTGAAAATATTTTTTGTCGACGACGCCGATATTGGTGTTGAATCGGGCGAGTCTTAACGCTGCGCAAGCAACATAAATAAACGCGGCGACCCAGCCCCATTTGCCCATCGGTTTGAGCGCCCACACGTACATCACCAGCGCAGGCGCAGCACCAAATGAAACCATGTCGGAGAGCGAATCAAACTGCGCGCCGAAATCGCTTTGCGTGCGTGTGAGTCGTGCGACGCGGCCATCAAGCCCATCCAATACCATCGCGATAAAGATGAATATGCAGGCGGTTTCAAATTTGCCATTCATGCCTTGCACGATGGCGTAGAAGCCTGCAAATAGCGCCGCTGCCGTGAATAAATTCGGCAGGATGTAGATGCCCTTGCGCCGACGTTCGGGGTCGAGAAGGCCTTTTCTTTTGGTGGGCGTAGACAATGTTTTACCTGAGGTTAGGAGTAGTTTTTATACCTCATCATTGTAACGGAACGAATGTGGGTGAGCGCGATGTTGCGTGGCTAGGTCATGACCCACCAAAATGAAGGTGCGCGTCCAGATTGCCGTTCGGAGCATTTTCGTGTCAAACGCCGCGCCAGTGCTCGCGTTTAGTGGTCATGCCGCGTGGCCGTTCGTGGGGAAGCGTTCGGGATGATGGAAGAAGTAGGTCACGTTGCGAAGCTACGTGACATCGGTATGCACATTGAGGCCAATGTCAGGTAGCTGCGCAACCTGACCTACGGAAAGCAAAGCCCGCAATATTTTGCTACGAAACCAACGCCGCCTTTTCCTGCTGCGCAATCTCCGCATGCACCACGGCCATATCAACTTCCTGCGATTTCGCCACGACTTGCTGCAGCGCTGATTTTGGCAACATCCCGGCCTGCGTGAACAGGATTACTTTTTCGCGAAACACCATCAATGTTGGAATCGAGCGCACATTGAACGCCGCGCCCAGTTCAGGTTCAGCTTCGGTATTGATCTTCGCAAAAATTACCTCGGGATTATCGATGGCCACCGCCTCGAACGTCGGCGCGAAGGCGCGACATGGCCCACACCACGGTGCCCAAAAATCGATGATCACGGTTTTACCGGATTCAATTGTTTCGTTGAAATTTGCATGGGTGAGTTCGAGGGTCGCCATGTGTGACTTTCAATAAGATTTCTAGGATTGTAAAAGCGAGCGCAACATCCACGCGGTCTTTTCATGAATTTGCAAACGCTGCGTGAGTAAATCCGCCGTCGATTCATCGCTTGCTTTATCAGCAGCCGGAAACACTTTGCGAGCCGTGCGCGCCACCGCTTCGTGGCCTTTTACCAGCAATTGAATCATGTCAGTCGCTTCGGGTACGTGATCTGTTTCTTCAATCGAGGTCAGTTTTGCATAAGCCTTATAACTGCCCGGTGCCTCATAACCCAGCGAGCGAATCCGCTCAGCAACGGAATCGACTGCCAGCGCTAATTCGTTGTATTGCGTTTCGAACATCAGATGCAGCGTTTGAAACATTGGCCCGGTGACATTCCAGTGAAAATAGTGCGTTTTCAAATACAGCGAATAGGTGTCGGCGAGCAGTCGCGATAAACCATCTGCGATCTTTTCGCGATCTTTTTCGCTGATGCCAATATCGATTGAGACCGTAGCACTTTTTGATTTCGCCATACTGCTCTCCATAAGTTGATTAGGATGACTGACAATTTCGACTAAAACCATTATTGATGATGCGAACGAAATTCACCAATTCAAGTTCCAGATGGAAATGATTGCCGTTGGCTATGCATAAGGCTAAGACCAGACGGGCATAAGTGCCGCTGCCGCTTTTGCAACCCGCCCGCCAAGAGCATGCAACATTTTTGCCGCCGCTTCATTCTTGACTGTGCCATCCGCATTCATCAGCTCATGCGCTTTCGGCACCGCGACTACGGGCAAGACTATGGTGCCCAGATTGGAAAATATGTAGGACACATGCGGCAGCGCCCGAATCGTGCCGAAACCGCCGGGCGATGCGCCAAGCAGTCCGCACACTTTGTTGCCAAAAACAGCTTTGTCGTTTTCATCGACCGATTGCGATAACCAATCAATCGTATTCTTGAGCAACGGCGTAATGGACGTGTTGTATTCCGGACATGCAATCAACAAACCGTTGGCGGACAACATCAGTTTTCTTAAACTCAACATCGTCGCTGGCACGCCGCTGTCATGATGAAAATCCGCGTCATAGATTGGCATCGGGTAATCACGTAAATCTGCAACCGTCACGTCCGCACCTGCGTCGCGCGCGCCCTCAACCGCGAGTGAGAGTGCTTTGCGATTAAAAGATTCTTTGCGATTGCTGCCGGCGAAGGCGAGAATTTTTACGTTGGTCATGTTTTTCTTTGGTTGATTTGGTTTTATAAACTCAAGCATTGGCGCGCCTTTTGAGCACTTTTCCCTCTGAAGGGCGCGCCAATAATGAGCCTTGCCTCGCAGCGATAAGAGTTACTGCTTGATGCCCTCAACCTGAATCAGCAAACGAATATTGTCGGGAATACCAGGCAGGCCGTACTTTATATCGTACTGGCTGCGCGTGATGGTGGTCTCAAAATCGCCGCCGCACACTTCGCGTTTAAAATAGGGGTTGTCATAGCAACCAAAGCCCGTCGATTTCAGTGTGACCGGATTTGTCTTGCCCTTCATTGTGAGCGTGCCGCTGACTTCGGACACTTTGTCGCCGTCAAATTTAAAACTGGTGCCAACAAATTTTGCTTCCGGGAATTTGTCAGCGGCGAAAAAATCTTCGCCGGTGAGATGTTTATCGAACGGTGCCACGCCGGTATTCATCGATTTCATGTCGATCACAATTTCCGCTTTGCCGGTTTTAGCCGCCTTGTCGATGGTGATCGAGCCTGATTTTTTATCGAAACGACCATGGCTAGTGGATGTGCCGAAATGCTTGGCTTGCCAGGTAACGAAGGTGTGCGTGGGATCGATCGTGTAAGTCGCACTTTGCGCCATCGCGACATTCGCAACACCCAGAAAGCCTGTTGCGGCGGCGAGCATCGCCAGCGGTTTTAAAATCTTGTTCATACGTTTACCTTTCAAAAAAAATAGAAAATTACAACGGGGGAATTCCGGTCAACGTCAGGTTGACGTTGACCACAACTTCGTTTGCCACAAGAGTGACGTCATTCCAATCGCCATCACCGATTTTGAAATCAAGGCGCTTTAAATTAAAGCTGCCGGTCACGCGTGATTTGCCACCGCTCTGCGTCACGTTCACCGGCACGACCACATTTTGCGAGATGCCTTTAATCGCGAGCTTGCCGCTAAATTCAAACTTGCCCGCGCCGAGTGATTTCACACTGCTCGATTGAAACGTCGCAGCAGGTACTTTTGCCGAGTTAAACCAGCCCGGTTTTTTAAGTTCGGTTTCGGTCTCGGTGTTACCAATATCGGCGCTCAACAAATCCAAGGTGAAATTCACTTTTGACGCTTCCGGTTTTTTCGGGTCGAACAAAACCTCGGCATCAAATTTCTTGAATTTGCCGCTCACGGGTACGCCCAGTTGCTTGCTGATGAATGCTATTTCACTTTCAGCGGGTAGTAGTTTTTGTTGCGCTACGGCGGCACCAGAAACGCCGATGATCGACGCGCTAAAGACAATAAATTGAATAAGTTTCTTCACAATAGCCCTTCAGTTAAATGATGATTTTTTTGACTGCGGCAGCATCCGTTTAAGAATCGTGTCGCGGTCAATAAAGTGATGTTTCAGGGCCGCCGCAATGTGAATGACCACGACAGTCGCTAATGAATACGCTGCAATCCAGTGAAACGGTTTCAATGTCTCGGCAATTTCGCGATTCTTCTCCACCAAATCCGGAATCGGAATCAGCCCAAACCATACGATTGGAAATCCGGCCGCCGAGCTATACAACCAACCTGTGATCGGCACCGCAAAGAAAAACACATACAGCGCAAAGTGCGAAGCGTGCGAGGCCATGCGTTGCCACACGGGCATCGTGTGCGGCAGCGCAGGTGCTGCATGCGTGAGCCGCCATAACAGTCGCGCCGCCGACAGTAGCAGAATCGTCACGCCCGCCCACTTGTGCCAGTTGTAAAGTTTCAAGCGCTGCGGCGAAAACGCCAGATTGGTCATATAAAGCCCCACGCCAAACGATATGCATATCATCAGCGCCAGCAGCCAGTGAAATGCAATCGCCACGCGCGAATATCGATTGTTGTTTGGATTCATCTTGTTCGCTCTAGTTTCGTAATTCCTGCAACCCACCCATGCGTCCCGAGTGATAAGCTTTCTCGGCCGCACGCACTTGTTCGACACTGTTCATCACAAACGGGCCGTGGAACACGAGCGGACCCTCTGCCGCCGCACCACCGAGCAGCATCACTTCGAGCGCTGCATCGCCCGTGTTCGAAAACGAAATGGTGTCGCCGGAATTTTCGAATACGACGAGCTGGCCAATGCCCACACGCTGTGCATCGGGTGAGAATCCGCCCACACCTTCAAACACATACGCGCCCAACTCATGGCTGGTTGGCACGCTAGCCGTAAAGGCCTGCCGAGGATTCACGGTCACATGCCACAGCAATGTCGGCATCAATACTTCTGCCGCGCCTTTTGCAATGCCAAATTCTCCCGCGATCACACGCACTGTCGCTTCTGGTGTTGCAACCACCGGAATCGCATCGCGATCAATACGCTGATAGCGTGGCTCCATGTTTTTCAATGCGCGCGGCAATGTTGTCCATAGCTGAATGCCGTGCTGTGTCATTTCAGATTCATTTTCCGGACGCGGATATTCCGCATGCACCACGCCACGCCCAGACGTCATCCACTGCGCGCCGCCCGGGCCGACAATGCCGCGATGTCCGGCGGAATCATGATGTTCGTTGCGCCCGGAAAGTAGATACGTCACGGTCTCAATCCCCGCATGTGGATGCGGCCCCACACCGTACACACCGGGTGTAACCGCGAACGGCCCAAAGTGATCGAGAAATACAAACGGCCCTACCGATTGGCGCGCGCGATCCGGCAGCGCACGGCGCACGCTAAAGGTGCCGACGGGTGCAATATGGGCCTGCAAGATACGTTCAATTTTTCGCATGATGATTTCCTGAGTTAACTGAATTAAGCCAAATTAAGCCAAATTAAGCCAAATCAAATACGAGCACTTCAGCGCTATCGCCATTTTTGACGACAACTTCACTTACGCCGATCAATTTGGCGGCATCGCCGGTGCCAAAGTTTTCGCCATTCACATTCACGTTGCCGCGCACCACATGCACATACGCGCGCCGTCCGCTATTGATTGCCAACGTGGCGGTTTCAGCGCCATCAAACAACCCTGCATACACAGCCGCATCCGCATGAACCTTCACCGAACCATCACGCGCGTCGCTTGACGCAACGAGACGCAATTTGCCGCGCTTGGATGATTCGTCAAAATGCTTTTCCTCATACGATGGCGCTATACCGGTCACATTCGGCTCAATCCAGATTTGCAGAAAATGCGTGGTGTCGTCTTTTGAATCATTTGCTTCAGAATGCCGCACGCCGCTACCCGCGCTCATGCGCTGCACGTCACCAGGGCGAATTGATGACCCGTTGCCGATGCTGTCTTTGTGCGCCAATGCGCCATCCAACACATAGCTGATAATTTCCATATCGCGATGGCTGTGGGTACCAAAACCCATGCCTGCCGCTACGCGATCTTCGTTAATCACACGCAATGATCCGAATCCCATATGTTTGGGGTCGTGATAATCGGCGAAGGAAAAACTGTGAAAACTTTTCAGCCAGCCGTGATCAGCATAGCCACGGTCTTGCGATTTGCGAATTTCAATCATTTTGAATCCTTTTTTGAACTAGTGCTGCCTATGATGGGCTTGCGAAAGCACATATTCAAGCGGATAATTTTGCTTAAGTCGTTCAAAATTACTGAATAATGGATGCTGTCATGCGAATTTCTCTCGACGCACTGCAAGTTTTAGACGCAATTCAGCGCAAAGGTTCGTTTGCCGCAGCGGCAGCGGAACTGCATCGCGTGCCCTCTGCCATCACTTATACGATTCAACAGTTGGAACAAGATTTGGATGTGCAATTATTTGATCGCTCCAAACACCGCGCCAGCTTGACCGGCGCAGGTTACGAATTGTTGACAGAGGGCCGCCTGTTGCTGCGTGCGGCGGGTGACTTGGAGGACCGAATCCAGCAGGTCGCCAAGGGCTGGGAAACCGAATTGCGGATCGCGGTCGATACGGTGATTGGTGTGGAAAAATTGTTTCCGTTAATAAAAAAATTTGCCGCTGAGGAATCGGGCACGCGCATCAAACTGATGGAAGAAGTTCTCGGTGGCGGCTGGGACGCGCTGGTCTCGCAGCGCGCGGATTTGGTGGTCGGTGCGTCGGGCGAAATGCCATCTGGCGGCAGCTATGCGACGCTATTGCTGGGGCGTTTGCCATTTGTGTTTATGGCGTCTCCCAAGTATCCGATTTGCAAAGAAAATTTGCCGCTGAAGGAATCCGTGATTCTCAAGTATCGCGCGGTTAGCGTGGCCGATTCATCACGTAATCTGCCGCCGCGCACCGTTGGTCTGATCTCGGGGCAGGATGTGCTTACTGTGCCGTCGATGCGCGATAAAATTGCGGCGCAGGTGGTCGGGCTGGGCGTCGGCTATTTGCCACCGCATTTGGTGACGGCCGAAATTGCGGCAAAGAAGCTCCGTGTGCTGCCCGTGGTTTCTCCCGCCCGTTACGAAGGGGGATTAGTTGCCGCATGGCGGCCTAACCGCACTGGCAAGGCATTGCGCTGGTTTGCGAAGGCGTTGGAAGACAAGAAAACAGTAGCCAGTTTTCTCGGCTGAAATTAATCCACATATAAATGACTAAAAAGATGGCTAAAACGAAGTGATTAAAACGAAATGATCAAAACGAAATGATCAAAACGGCAACACAAATACGCCGTCAGTTTCCATAAAATTGAAATGCCGGGTGATTGCCGCAATCGGAATCGGCGCGAAAACGTGTGGAAACAATTCGCCACGCCCGGTTGAATCTTCACGCTGAAGGCTCGCGGTAATTGGACCCTCATCGATTTCCAGTAAAACCAACCCCTTCTTTCCCGAGTAATATTTCTGCGCGGTGCGTAAAATTTGATGCTGCTCCGAGCAATGAATAAATCCCTCGGCCTTCAAATCGGCACTGGCAAATTCGCCGGTTTGTTGTGCGCGCTTCCAGTCATTTTC
>JANMQR010000013.1:0-17982 GCA_031370625.1 Burkholderiales bacterium
ATTCTTTAAGTCCGACAGGCTGCTAGCCGTAATTACAAAACAATTTGCCGCCCATTTGATAAGGATCAAAGGCCATCGCTGGTAAATCGCCAATATGCAAATATCGACGCACCTCAAACTAACGCGAAGCGATAAACAAAAATGCATATCATCGGTAAACCTGCGCCTATTCAGGCTGAAAATTCGCCTCGATCACTCATTGAAATCAAGCCAGTGCTGATCGCAAAATACGACCGGCCCGGGCCACGTTATACCTCCTATCCAACCGCAGATCGATTCGCTGAAGGCTACGGCCCGGAGCAACATTTACGCACGCTGCAAAATCGCGGCTTAACTTCCCCTGATCGCCCGCTCTCGCTATACGTTCACCTGCCGTTTTGCAACACGATTTGTTATTACTGCGGCTGCAACAAAGTCGTCACCAAAGATCACAGCCGGAGTGCCACCTATCTCGGCTATGTGGAACGCGAAGTCGCACTTGTTTCCAAACATCTGACCGGCTCGCGGCGGGTGGATCAATTGCATTTAGGCGGTGGCACACCGACTTTTTTGTCAACGCCCGAATTGCGCCAACTGATGGCGATGCTGACGCAGCATTTCGAGATGCGCGCTGATGATGCGAGCCGGGAATTCTCGATTGAGATTGATCCGCGTACAGTAGACACCGAAAAAATTGAAACGCTTGCCACGCTTGGTTTTAACCGCATGAGCGTGGGCGTACAGGATTTCGATGATGCCGTGCAGCGCGCGGTGAATCGTATCCAAAGCGAAGCGGAAACCGCCGCCGCCATTGCGACTGCGCGTGCGAATGGATTTACCTCAGTCAATATCGATCTCATCTACGGCTTGCCGAAGCAGAATGTGATTGGTTTCACGCGCACGCTTGATCGCGTGATGGCGATCAAACCTGACCGCATCGCGCTTTACAGCTACGCGCATTTACCGACACTCTTTAAGCCGCAGCGGCGTATCGCTGACGCCGATTTGCCCACGGCGGAGGAACGTTTGCAAATCCTCGCGCTCGCTATCGAAAAGCTGGGCGACGCGGGCTATGTTTACATCGGCATGGATCATTTCGCACTACCGAATGACGAATTGGCGGTGGCCGCAAAAGAATCGGCGCTGCATCGAAATTTTCAGGGCTATTCCACGCGGCCCGACTGCGATTTACTCGCGCTCGGCGTATCGGCAATCAGCAATATCGGCAGCACTTATACGCAAAACGTGAAAACGCTCGACGAATATTATGCAACCCTTGATCGTGGCGAGCTGCCGGTTTTTCGCGGTGTGGAACTGGATCATGACGATCTGCTGCGCCGCGATGTTATTCAAACATTGATGTGCGATTTCGAACTTTCGCTGCCTGATTTTGAGGCAACGCACGCAGTGAGGTTTCAGGATTATTTTGCGGATGAGTGGCCGCTCTTGCAACAATTTGAGCGCGAGGAATTGATCCACATTGAAGACGATCACATTCGCTTCACGCCCTGTGGTCGATTGCTGGTTCGCGTTGTCGCGATGATATTTGACCGTTACCTCAAAGTCGGCATGGTGCGCGAGCGTTATTCGAAAGTCATTTGAGTTTGCCGATGGAGTCGTCGTTTATCTCCGCAGGATTGGTCACGGTAGTAAGCGCGGCGTTCATCACGGGTGTCGCCAGCAGCTTGCATTGCCTGGGCATGTGTGGCGGCGCGATATCAGCGATGATGTTGACGGCAAAGCCAAAATCTTCAAACGCAAAGATTGCGACGTTTCCGATTGCGTCGCTGGTCTCCACCCGACATGCCGCTGGATCGACCGCCGTTGCGATGACGAATTTGCCGTTGGTGCTCGCCTTTAACGGCGGTCGAATCTTGAGTTATGGTGTGGCCGGTGCAGCGGCAGGTGCGCTCGGAAGTGGAGCGGGCTTGTTGCTGATGAGTGATGCCATGCCGTTTCGGTTGGTTCTTTTTCTAACCGCAAATTTCATCATGCTGTTGACTGGTTTGTACATTGCCGGCTGGACCACCGGGTTAGCACCGTTGGAACGCGCGGGCCAGTATTTGTGGCGTCATCTATCGCCACTCACAAACAAATTTCTGCCCGTAGAAACCTTGCCGCAGGCGGCACTTCTGGGCGGGCTGTGGGGCTGGATTCCTTGCGGACTCGTTTACGCGATGCTGGTAGTGGCACTCGCGAGTGGTAGCGCTTTGCATGGCGCGGCGACCATGATTGCGTTCGGGCTTGGCACCTTACCGGCGATGACGGCGGCAGGGATGTTGAGCGCGCAGCTGAAAAAAACGTTGCGCGATAAACGTTTGCGGATCGCAGCCGGGCTGGTGGTGATCGGGATGGCGTTGCTGGGCTTGACTCGCGCACCAGCACTAGCGGGGCTGTCGGACTATGCAAGCTTCGCCGCGCTCTGCTCAAGCGCGGTTACAAACTTGGTGCGAGGTGTGCCATGAGTATCCTATAGATCGACAACTAAATATGTTGAATGCCGATCCAGTTGCCACCCCCTCTCCCTCCAACCCTCGCTGCGCTCTCCCTCTTCCGCGAGGGGAGAGGGAGGCTGAGCCTCTCTCCCTCGACGGGAGAGAGGTTGGAGAGAGGGTGTTCGTTAAATATTCACCATATTTAATCGCCGGATCAATAGAACTGCCGCTGTTGCCATCCGATAGTGCCTTCAACGCGCGCTTTGATGCTGCCGTAGCGTGCTTTCACTGTGGGCTGCCGGTGTTAAGGGATACAAAATTTGGCGTGTCGTTTGATGGCAGCTTTCGTGCGATGTGTTGTGTCGGTTGTGAGGCGGTTGCAAACACCATTATTGATGCGGGCCTTGGCGATTACTATCGCGGGCGAAGTGCGATGCCTGACATAGACGCAATCCCAAATAATGGCGGAATAAGCAGACGTTTGACCGAATTTGATCTACCCGAAATTCAATCAAGTTATGTTTCCACCGCCGGTGCAGGCGAGGCAAAATCGGCGGCGTTCTACATTAATGGCGTGACCTGCAATGCCTGCCTGTGGCTGGCTGAATCAGCCCTGAAGCGCGTGCCCGGCATCACATCGGTCACGCTAAATTATGTTACGCATCGTGCTGAAGTGAAGTGGAGCGACACGGAAACAACGCTCGCCTCAATTGTTGAAGCCGTCACGCGCGTCGGCCTGCGGGCGATGCCGGTTTCCGCTGCTGAGCGTCAGATTTCACGTGCGCGAGAGCGGCGCACTTTGTTCATTCAGTTGGGCGTTGCGTTACTCGCGATGATGCAAGTGATGATGTTTACCGTGCCGCTGTATTTCACAGCGGCTGACGATATTTCACACGAAGCACAACGGTTGATGCAATGGGCGAGCCTTGTGCTCACGTTGCCGGTGATACTGTACTCCGCAAAACCATTCTGGCAGGGCGCGTTGCGTGATTTGCGCACGCGACATCTCAGCATGGATGCCCCGGTCGCTCTGGCAATCGCGAGCACATTTGCGAGTAGCCTGTGGTCGATTTTCACCGCGCATGGCGCACTCTATTTCGATTCGATTTCGATGTTTGTTTTTTTATTGCTCGCCTCGCGCTATTTGGAATCGAGCATTCGTGATCGTGCTCTTAGCCGTATTGAGCGGCTTACTAATGCGGTGCCTGCTGTTGCGACTAAGCTTATTGGCTATCCCAATACTAACGAATCAAGCAAAATTATCAGTGCAGCGTTAGAGGCGGGCGACGTTATTCTTGTGGGTACCGGCCAAATAATTGCCGCTGATTCAATATTGCTGGAAGGCGCTGGCGAGGTGGATGAAGCGATTGTTACCGGCGAATCACGGCCGGTGACAGCTGGTATCGGCTCGACACTGATCGGTGGCACGCTAAATCTAGGCGCACCGCTGATTGCACGCGTCGTGCGCGTTGGCACAGCAAGCACGCTGGCTTCCATTGCACGACTCGCTGAGCGCTCGCTGGGAGAGCGCCCGCAGTTAGCGGCGCTCACAGATCGTGTCGCGACAATTGTTGCTCCTTCGCTGATCGTGCTGGCGTGCGTTGCGGCAGTGGTGTGGTTTTTTATCGATAGCACGCAGAGTTTTAATGTTGCCGTCGCCGTGCTTGCCGTGACGTGTCCGTGCGCACTTGCGCTGGCCGCACCACTCGCGTTTACGAGTGCTACGCTGACGATCTCGAAGCACGGTCTGCTGATCGCGCGCGGTCATGTGCTGGAAGTGTTGCCGACAATCACCGATGTGGTGTTTGATAAAACCGGAACACTCACCAACGGCCAGCTCGTGATTACCGACATTGTCACGGCGTATGGCACGACGCGTGACGAAATTGTGGCTATTGCGCAAATGCTTGAGATCGGTGCCGCGCACCCCATCGCCCGCGCCGTTCAAACACTGACGCTCGAGTATCCAAACAACCCAACGATGATTGCCAAGCAGCTGCGCCTGATTCCTGGCGGCGGTGTTGAGGGCGTAATCGGCGAGAAAACTTATCGGCTCGGCAACCGTGCGTTTGCATGTGCGGACCAAAGTGACGACGACGCATTTGTACTAAGCCGCGATGGCAAGTGGCTCGCGAAGTTTGAGACTGAGGATGCGCTTAAGGCTGACGCTGTAAAAACCATTTCAGCTTTGCAGCAAGCAGGGCTTACGGTACACCTGCTTTCAGGAGATCGCGCCCTGCGGGTCAAAAACGTAGCGAAGGAATTGGGCATTAGCGATGAACATACATTTGCCGCACAAACACCGTCGCAAAAACTTGCTTATGTTGAGCGGCTTCGTAAAGCGGGATGTAAGGTCGCGATGATTGGCGATGGCGTCAACGATGCACCCGTGCTCGGTGCTGCAGATGTGTCAATCGCGATGGGTGCTGGCGCTGATTTGCCGCGTTTGACTGCTGATGCGGTGCTGTTGTCGCCAAGTCTTTCGACAATTGTTACCGCGTTACAACTCGCGCGCCGCACGAGACGCATCATTCAGCAAAATTTTGGCTGGGTAATTTTGTACAACCTGATCGCGATTCCGCTGGCGCTCGCCAATGTGATCAACCCAGCGTGGGCAGCTATTGGCATGGGTGTCAGTGGGCTGATCGTGGTACTGAATTCGATGCGCTTGTTGCGCAGCGCGGGGTAACGATGGAATCGCTTTGGTTGTTGATTCCTTTGAGCGTGGTGCTGGCTTTCATCATCGGCGCGCTGTTCTGGTGGGCGGCCGGCACGGGCCAGTTTGATGACCTTGAAGGCCCCGCCGAGCGCTTGTTGCAGGACGATGATCGCGCGCCGGTTCCGACTCATAACAAAACCGTTTGAATCTACGTTGAGTTTGATCGAGATCAAATCGCAATTTTTTGAAGCTGCGAGTATCACTTTGGGCGATTCAATAAATAGTCGCGATTCAATCCAACAAAAAAGGATCAGTCATGCAGGCTGCAATCAGTCAAACCTATAACTACAAAGTGGTGCGCCAATTCGCCATCATGACCATTGTCTGGGGGGTGGTGGGCATGCTGGTTGGCGTGATTATCGCCGCCGAATTGATCTGGCCGGATATGACGCTGGGCATTTCGTGGCTGTCGTTTGGCAGGCTTCGCCCCCTTCACACCAACGCGGTGATTTTTGCGTTTGGTGGGTGCGCGCTGATGGGCACTTCGTACTATGTGGTGCAGCGCACTTGCCAGGTCAGATTGATCTCTGACAAGCTCGCCGCGTTCCACTTTTGGGGCTGGCAATTAGTGATTGTGCTGGCCGCCATTTCGTTACCACTCGGCTATACGCAAGGCAAGGAATACGCGGAGCTGGAGTGGCCGATTGATTTACTGATCACGGTGGTGTGGGTAGTCTATGCGATTGTGTTTTTCGGCACGATTGTAAAGCGCAAAGCTGCACATATTTATGTGGCGAATTGGTTTTATGGTGCGTTCATTGTCACGGTAGCGTTGCTGCATATTGTGAATAGCGCAGCAATGCCCGCAAGTTTCTGGAAGTCGTATTCAGCCTATGCGGGTGTCCAGGACGCGATGATTCAGTGGTGGTACGGGCACAACGCGGTCGGCTTCTTTTTGACGGCTGGTTTCCTCGGCATGATGTATTACTTTGTGCCGAAACAAGCCGAGCGTCCGGTGTATTCGTATCGGTTATCCGTGGTGCATTTTTGGGCGCTGATTTTCACCTACATGTGGGCTGGCCCTCACCATTTGAACTACACAGCGTTGCCGGATTGGGCACAATCGCTTGGCATGGTGTTCTCACTGATCCTGTTGGCACCCAGCTGGGGCGGGATGATTAACGGCATGATGACGCTCTCCGGCGCTTGGCATAAATTGCGCGACGATCCAATTTTAAAATTCCTGATCGTCTCACTTTCGTTCTACGGCATGTCCACATTCGAAGGGCCAATGCTGGCAATCAAGACTGTTAACGGACTCGCGCACTACACCGATTGGATTGTCGGTCACGTGCATTCGGGCGCGCTGGGCTGGGTCGCGTTCATCACGTTTGGCTCCATCTATTACCTGGTCCCACGTTTGTACGGTCTTAAAGAAATGTACAGCGTGCGACTCATCTCCACGCACTTTTGGATCGCGACAATTGGCGTGGTGCTTTATATCGCAGCACTGTGGATTTCAGGTGTGATGCAGGGTCTGATGTGGCGCGCGGTGAATGCTGATGGCACGTTAACGTACAGTTTTGTTGAGAGCGTGAAAGCGAGCTACCCGTACTGGACCATTCGGCTGATCGGCGGATTGCTGTTCTTCATTGGCATGCTGATCATGGCGTACAACGTATTCCGTACCGTGAAGATGGGCCGTCCCTACGATGCGCCAATCCCTGCCGCGCTGCCGTTGCATCCTGATTTAAAGCCAGGCGCGGCACCGATTGGCTTGCAACCTGCTCTAGGAGATTAAGCAATGGAGATTAGGCGATGAAATTTAGCCACGAAACGATTGAAAAAAACATTGGCTGGATGGTGGTGCTGATTGTGCTGGTGGTCAGCATCGGCGGGCTGGTTGAAATAGTGCCGCTGTTTTTTCAGCGCTCTACGACTGAGCCTGTCACGGGCTTGAAGCCCTACACTGCGTTGCAATTGGCGGGACGCGACATCTACACCCGCGAGGGTTGCTATAACTGTCATTCGCAAATGATTCGCCCCCTGCGCGCCGAGACGGAACGCTACGGCCATTATTCGGTGGCGGGTGAGTTTGTTTACGATCACCCGTTTCAGTGGGGCAGCAAACGCACCGGGCCGGATCTTCATCGTGTCGGCGGCAAATATAGCGACGAATGGCATCGCTTGCATTTACGTCAGCCGCGTGATCTGGTACCGGAATCGAACATGCCCGCGTACTCGTGGCTACAGACGCAGAAACTGGATGTGACCGAGTCCGCACCGCGTATGAGCGCATTGCGTGCGGTGGGCGTGCCCTACACAGATGCGGAAATTTCGGCGGCAGGCAAAGAGGTGGAAGGCAAGACTGATGAAGACGCACTCATTGCTTACCTTCAAGTGCTCGGTACCGCACTGAAATCAACTCGATAGGAGAGAAAAAAGTGGACTTGAGTGATCTTCGTACTATCGTGACGACGCTATCGTTTGTGGCATTTGTGGGCGTGGTGTTTTGGGCGTATAGCGGCAAACAGAAAAAACGCTTTGATGAAGCGGCCAATCTGCCGTTTGTTGATGCCGACGAGGGCCTCGGCACGCAACGCAAGCCATGTGCGTCAGGAGATCGGCATGAGTGATTTTGTCAGCATCTACTGGCATTGGTTTATCGCGATTGTGTCGCTGATATCGATTGTTGGTTGCGGCGTGTTGCTGTGGACACAGACCACCAAACGACCCGCCAAGGGCGAAACCGTGAAGCTGCATGGCAATGTGTGGGATGAAGATTTGGTGGAGTACAACCATCCGATGCCCGCGTGGTGGATGTGGCTTTTTTATATCACCATCGTGTTCTCGCTCGGTTATCTAATCGTCTATCCCGGCCTCGGTAATTTTGCGGGCTCATTTGGTTGGACATCCACCAATCAGTTCGAGGAGGAAGTAAAAAAAGCGGAGGCTGAATTCGGGCCGATTTTTGCGAAGTATGCGCAAGTTGATATTCCGACCCTGGCGAAAGACAAGGCTGCGAACGAAATTGGTCAGCGTTTATTTCTGAATAACTGCGCACAATGTCATGGCTCGGATGCGGGCGGTGGCAAGGGCTTTCCAAATCTGCGCGATGCGGATTGGCTTTATGGAGGGGACCCTAATGCGATTCAAACTACGCTGCGCGCCGGTCGTAACGGCATCATGCCGCCGCTGGGCGCGGCAGTGGGTGGCGAGCCGGGAATCAAGGAGCTGACACATTACGTGCGCTCGCTATCGGGCTTGAAACACGACGCCGCACTCGCTGAGGCGGGCAAGGCCAAGTTCGCGATTTGCGCGGCATGTCACGGGCCGGAAGGCAAGGGCAATCAAGCTGTGGGTGCGCCAAACCTCACTGACAAAATCTGGCTTTACGGCAGCAGCGAAGAAAATATTGCCGAAGGAATTCGCCTCGGTCGCAACAACATGATGCCTGCGCAATTGGAGCGTTTGGGCGAAGCGAAAGTGCATTTGCTGGCGGCCTATGTTTACAGCTTGGGTGGTGGTGTGGCGCCTGTTCCACAGGCGGCAGTGGCTGTAATGGAACCCAAGACGAAAGCACCGTGAGTAAGGTAATTCCGATTATTGCGGCGACTGCGCCTCTGCCTCACGGTGCGGAAGCAACTGCAGACGAAAATGCGCTTTACGAGATTCACAAAAAGATTTATCCGCGCGCGATAACGGGCTGGTTTGCAAAGTGGCGCTGGTTTTTTATCTTCGCGACTCAGCTGGTTTACTACGGCACACCGTGGCTGATGTGGAATGACCGGCAAGCGGTATTGTTTGATTTAACCGCAAGAAAATTTTACATATTCGGCATCGTCTTCTGGCCACAGGATTTTATTTATTTGACGATACTTTTGTTGATCTCGGCGTTTTCACTTTTTCTGTTTACCGCCGTTGCGGGAAGATTGTGGTGCGGCTATACATGCCCGCAAACGGTCTACACAGAAATGTTTTTATGGATTGAGCGCAAGATTGAAGGCGACTTTATTGCGCAGAAACGGCTGGATCAAGAGCCAATATCGGCGCGGAAGTTGAGCCTAAAAGCCGCCAAACACGGCTCCTGGATTGCACTTTCACTTTGGACAGGCTTCACCCTCGTTGCGTATTTCACGCCCGTCCGAGAACTCGGCTCGTCAATTGTGCAATTGACGATCAGCGGCTGGGAGGTATTCTGGATTTTGTTTTATGGCTTAGCAACTTATGGCAACGCCGGATGGCTGCGCGAGCAAGTGTGCAAATACATGTGTCCCTACGCGCGCTTCCAGGGCGCGATGGTGGATCGCGACACACTGGTCGTCACCTACGACGAGGGGCGAGGAGAGCCACGCGGCGCACGAGGCCGAAAAGTCGATTACAAAGCGAAAGGTCTCGGCGACTGCGTCGATTGCAATATCTGTGTGCAGGTATGCCCGACCGGTATCGATATTCGCAATGGTCAGCAATATGAATGTATCGGCTGCACCGCCTGTATCGACGGCTGCAATCAGGTGATGGACAAAATGGGCTATCCGCGCGGGCTCATTCGTTATGCAACATTAAATTCAGTCGATGAACATTTTGGTTGGCGCGAAATGTTGAAGCGAGTGTTTCGTCCGCGGGTATTGTTCTACACCGTTTTGCTTTGGGCAATCATCATCGCCACCGGCGTCTCACTCTGGTACCGCGCACCGGTGAAAGTGGATGTGATTCGTGATCGTGGTGCGATGTCGCGCGAAGTGGAGGACGGCTTGATTGAAAATGTTTACCAGCTGCATTTGATGAACACGCAAGAGAAGACGCAGCGCCTGACCGTACGCGCAACCGGTGTTGACGGCCTGCAAATTGTCGGTCTTCCAGCGTTGTTGGAAGTGGGCTCAGCCGCCTCGAAAACAATCGCGCTGAATGTGCAGGTGGACCCGGCGAAACTGCCGAAGGGTACGTCGCCGATTGAATTTCAAA
The DNA here is from genome assembly GCA_031370625.1 of Burkholderiales bacterium. Taxonomy (GTDB): domain Bacteria; phylum Pseudomonadota; class Gammaproteobacteria; order Burkholderiales; family Usitatibacteraceae; genus UKL13-2. The sequence goes on from JANMQR010000013.1 coordinate 10,039, forward strand.
TCGTGGCCGTGGATGCACAAGGCAGCGATGCACCCGGCGAATTTTTGGTTCGTGAAAAAGCCACTTTTTTCAACCGTTGATTCAATCGTTTATTTACCTGCAAAAAATGAAAGCCATGTCATGAAAACGCTGTTGACGCCAATAAAACCGTGGTATCGCGAGCCTTGGCCGTGGCTGTTGATGTCGGGCCCGGCAATTGTTGTTGTCGCCGGAATTATTACTACTGTGCTCGCGGTACGCACGCACGATGGCTTGGTGGTCGATGACTATTACAAGCAAGGACTTGCCGTGAACAAGGATTTATCGCGCGATCTCGCCGCGAAGACGGCCGGACTTTCGGCGACAGCAACTATTGATGTTGCCAACCGGCGCGTGACCGTCAGTGTCGTGAATGCGCCGGTGGCACTGACCAATATGACGCTTACGCTGTCGCGTGCTTCTGTGGCCGGCCACGATCAATTGGTGGCGTTACAGCGCACCAATCGGCGCGACGACGAAATTACTTTTGTCGGTGCCCTGCAACCGCTTGAGCCCGGCAAATGGTACATAACGCTTGATGATCCATCGCATGCTTGGCGGCTGATGACCGCCGTCGTCATTCAAGATGTAACGCCGCTATCATTTGCAATGGGTCATGCTGAGACGCGTGCTGCGGCAACGCCCTGACGTTCAATAAGGACTGCCATGTTAAAGAAAATGATGTGGATTTTATGGCCTTCATTCATCGCTGCGGGCATCGGTGTCGGAATTACGTTTACGTTGATTGATCCGATGGAATTGGTGGTGCTGGGTGATCGCGTCCACGCGTCGCGGACCACGATTTATTCGCTTGGCTTTTTTGTTCTGTGGGCGATTGCTGCAATGGCGAGTGCAATGAGCTGTTTTCTCGCGGTGGGGGTCGAAGGAAAAGTGCGATCAACCGCTAACGCCTCAGGCGAATAATCCAGCCCGGTAATCTTGAGACCACGATCAGCATCGTGGCTAAAGTTCGGTAGCGCACAGACGGTGCGGGTCGCCATTTTTTAACCTGTGACTTACACGGGGTAAATGGGAAACGAAATGCCAATCCTGGCTGAGAACGAACCACATCAAGCACGCACCGACATATCGCCCGCCACTCTGGAGCAAGCGGGAGACGAATGGGCGCTCGGCGGAAGTTGGACCGCGCGCGAGTTGGGCGATATGCCGCGTCGACTCGATCAGCTCGCCTGTGGCAGCAGTGAAGTGGTTCTGAACGGTGAAAAATTGGCGGCGCTGGACAGTGCGGGTGCATGGCTTTTGCAACGCTGGCTAAGCCGACAGACTGCCAGCCCGGTATTCAAAAACTGGGCACCGCACTTGCAGCGCTTGATGGATCGAGTGGCGGAAGGTGCCGCCGATCCGCCTACAGCGGCTCCACAAAAGTCATTCCTGGAACGCGTTGGGCGTAGTGCTACGGCTAACGTTGAACAAGCATTTGCGCTGCTGTCATTTGTTGGCGAGACCGCTGCAGCAGCCACACGCCAGCTTGCGCATCCGGGCAGGATTCGTTGGCGAATTTTATTGCGCAACATTCAAATAGGCGGTTTTGATGCGCTACCCATTATTGGCTTGACCTCGTTTTTGCTGGGTGTCGTGGTGGCCTATCAGGGTGCCGATCAGCTCAAAAACTACGGTGCGAATATTTTCGTCGTTGATCTGGTGGGCTATGCGATGTTGCGCGAATTTGCACCGCTTATTTCGGCCATTATCATCACTGGGCGATCAGGCTCGGCCTACACCGCCGAGATCGGCACGATGGTAATTACCGAAGAAATTGATGCGTTGCGCACCATCGACATTGATCCGATTGATTTGTTGGTTCTGCCTAAAATTGCGGCACTGGTGATTGCGCTGCCGCTGCTGACTGTCTTCGCCGATATTACCGGGGTCATTGGCGGTATGGTCATGGCCCGCTCACAGCTCGGCGTTGGCTTTCATGAATTCATTGAACGCTTTGGTCGTGAAATGCACGGCGCGACGTTGCTGGTCGGCATCGGTAAGTCGGTAGTCTTCGCGCTCATTATTTCTGGCATCGGTTGCTTCCAGGGCTTTCGCACCAAGGGCAGTGCGGATAGCGTGGGTCGGCAGACAACAATGAGCGTGGTGCAGTCGATTTTTCTCATCATCGTGGCTGACGCGCTGTTCTCGGTGCTGTTCAGCATGTTGGATATTTGACATGCCGAATAACAACGAAGATATCGTGATCGAAATGCAAAAAGTCTGCACGCGCTTTGGCAGCCAGACCGTCCACACTGATCTTGATCTTGATGTGCGGCGCGGCGAAATTTTAGCGATTGCGGGCGGCAGTGGAACCGGCAAATCGGTGCTGCTGCGTGAAATGATTTTGTTGCAGCGACCCACGTCGGGCACGATCAAACTATTCGGTGAAGACATCAGCACCCTTACCGATGCACAGTCGCACCGCCTTCGGCAACGTTGGGGCGTGCTGTTTCAGCATGGCGGCTTGTTTAGCTCGTTGACCGTGCGCGAAAATGTCGGGCTGCCGCTGCGCGAACATTCAGCGCTGGATGACAGCACGATCGACGGCATTGCCGAGTGGAAACTATCCCTGACCGGCCTGCCGCCGGGTACCGGGCTGAAGACGCCGAATCAGTTGAGTGGCGGAATGCTCAAGCGGGCCGCGCTGGCTCGCGCGATCGCGCTTGATCCCGAACTATTGTTTCTTGATGAGCCCACCACCGGGCTTGACCCTACCAGTTCCGCCGGCGTTGATGAGCTAATTCTTAGCACCCATGCGCTTTACGGTCTCACCATTGTGATGGTTACGCATGACCTGGATTTGCTCTGGGCGGTGAGTGACCGTGTTGCGGTATTGGGTGAGGGCAGGGTGCTGGCGGTGGGATCAATGGATGAGTTGTCGCACCATCAGCATCCGATTATTCAATCGTATTTTGTGGATCAGCGGGCCATTATCAGTAAATCAAAAATCAGTAAATCAAAAGTGCGGCCAGACGTGCCAGCGCAGGAGGATACGTGGAGAGCAAAGTGAACTATGCGGTGGTGGGTGCATTCGTGCTCGCGCTCGGTGCGGCGCTGATTGCGGGCGTGCTCTGGCTTGCCGTTGGCGCCAATTCAAAAAAGCAGTACGCGCCCTATCAGGCGATTGTGAAGGAGTCGGTGGCCGGCCTGAGTATCGATGCGCCGGTGAAGTATTTGGGCGTCGATGTGGGAAAAGTTTCGGCCATCGGGATTGATCCAGAGAATACCCAGCAGGTGCTGTTGAAGTTTTTGATTTATCGCGGCACACCGATTAAGCAAGACACTGAGGCGGTGCTGAAAAGTCAGGGCTTGACCGGCATTGCCTACGTCGAAATAAATGGGGGCAGCGCGGATTCGCCCCCACTGGTCGCGACCGAAGCAGAGCCGGTTCCTACCATTAGATCCAGACCGTCATTGAGCGCACGTCTGGAAAACGTAGCCACCTCCGTGCTGTCGAATCTGGACAAGATGACCACCAATTTAAACGCGATGCTGGACGACGGTAATCGTCTGGCACTAAAGACCAGCTTGGCCGATACCGCATCGCTCATGCGCATGCTGGCAGGGCAACGTGAGGCGCTCAATGCGAGCATCACCGACGCGGCGCGCATCGCTCGCAACACCGCACGCGCCAGCGAAAAATTTAACCCTGCGATGGATCGCGTTACGGCCAGCATTAATGCCATCGAAAAAATGGCGCAGGTGGTCAGTCGCGCCGGTGAGGGCGCGGGCAGAACAGTAGATGCCGCGGAAACCAGCATCAAGCAGCTCAGCACCGAAACACTGCCGGAACTGGAGCGTTTGCTGGTCGAGCTAAATCAGTTAGCGCCTTCGTTAAGAAGATTAATTGAGCAAACCGAACGCAGCCCAACCAGCTTACTTCTGGGCGGGTCCCGAGTGCCGATGGGACCGGGCGAAAAAGGACAGGAAAAACCATGATTACGAGACATGATTGCGATGTACCGCGAAGACCTACATTGCGGTGGAGCTTAATATTTTTGTTGTCGTTTGGATTGGCCGTCATCAGTGGATGCGGATCGCTGTTGCCGAAAGCGCCGATCCAGCCGACGCTCTATATTCTTGACGGCGCAGCGATAAACTCGCTCGCGGCGATCAATAGTTCATCCACGGCCGCAAAACAGCCTCCCGCAAATGCTCCCACGCTGACCGTAAGCACACCGATTGCGGCGGCCGGTTTTAGCGGCACGTACATTGTTTATCAGCGCAATGTACACGAGCTCGAACGGTTCGCGCTCAATCAATGGGTAGATGCTCCCGTGCAAATGTTGGCACCGCTGATCGTTCGTGCGGCGGAGAGCAGTGGTGCTTTTCGCAGCGTGGTGCGTGGCTCCACCGCGGCGATGAGTGATTTTCGATTGGATACTGAGCTGGTACGCCTACAGCAGGAATTCACGTCTAACCCCAGCCGTACCCGTCTAACTCTGCGTGCCGTGCTGGTCAATACGGCAACTCGACGCGTGGTGGCGTCACGTGAATTTGATGCCAGCGTGGCCGCACCGAGCGATGATCCGCGCGGCGGTGTGGTTGCCGCAAATGAAGTCGCAAACCGTGTGCTGGCCGAGCTTGCGAAATTTTGCGCAGAGTCGGTGGTGCCGTGAATTCACTGATGATTTGCAGATGATGAATGCGCCGAACAGTATCGTTTCGGAAAAACTTGTCCTGACGATTAACGTCGGCTCATCGAGCCTTAAATACGCGGTTTTTAATTTAAAGGCCGTTGCAAACGGCAAGCTGGATGCGGTGCTTCGCGGCAATGTTGATCGCATGGATCGCGACACTACGGGCCTTGATCGGGCTCTGGATAAAATAAAACTAACCATAAATCTCGACGCAATTATCGCAATCGGTCACCGCATCGTGCATGGTGGCCCTGATCTCTGGAAGCCGCAACTGATCGATGATGATGTCGTCGCGCAACTAAAGCAAATTGTGCCGTTTGCGCCAGAGCATTTGTCAGCCGAGATATCCTTGATTGAGCAAATCGCTGCACGATTCCCGCGTCTGCCACAGGTCGCTTGTTTCGACACCGCATTTCATCGCCACCTGCCGCGTGTTGCGCAGCTCTTGCCGATTCCGCGCCGATATGGGCAAGCGGGGATTCGCCGATATGGATTTCATGGTTTGTCCTATGAATTTCTGCAAGCCGAGTTGACGCGGCTGAGCGACCCTGCCATTAAAGCAGGCGCAGTGATCCTGGCGCATCTGGGCAATGGTGCCAGCCTCGCGGCGGTACGAGACGGCAAGTGCATTGATACCAGCATGGCGTTCACGCCCGCAGCCGGGCTGGTGATGGGCACAAGGCCGGGCGATATCGATCCGGGACTGATCGCGTTCATTGCTACGCACGATGCAATGACCCCCGAACGGCTGACCGAATTTGTAACGCATGAATGCGGGTTGCTGGCGGTATCAGAAACGTCCGGCGACATGCGAAAGCTGATCGCGCTGGAAGCAACTGATGCGCGCGCGGCAGAGGCCATTGCCTTATTTTGTTACCAGGCCAAGAAATGGATTGGCGCGTATGCGGCGGTGCTGGGCGGACTCGACACACTGGTGTTTTCTGGCGGCATCGGTGAACACAATGCACTGGTTCGGGCGCGCATTTGTGCAGGGCTTAGCTATCTTGGAATCGAGATTGACGATACCGAAAATGCGGCGCATGCGGCATTGATTTCGGATTCAGACAGTCGCGTGAAAGTGCGCGTCATCAATACCGATGAAGAATCCATCATCGCACGCGCAGTGAGCCGCGTGCTTCAACTTGAGGTTACGCCATGATGAACGAAATTACTGTCGCCCAGCGAGGCACACTCGACGCTAATGAGCTTCGCAATATTGACGCCTACTGGCGCGCAGCCAACTACATCTCGGTCGGCCAAATTTATTTGTACGACAATCCGTTGCTACGCGAGCCGTTGAAAGCATCGCACGTGAAGCCGCGACAGCTGGGCCATTGGGGTACTACGCCGGGACAGAATTTTATCTATGTGCATTTGAATCGAATCATTAAAAAATTTGATCTCAATATGCTCTATATTTCCGGCCCCGGACATGGCGGGCCGGCGTTGGTGGCGAACACTTATCTCGAGGGCACCTATAGCGAGATCTACCCGCACATTACCCAGGATGAGGCAGGGCTAAAAAAACTGTTCATGCAGTTTTCGTTTCCTGGCGGCATTCCCAGCCATGTTTCGCCAGAGTGTCCCGGCTCGATTCACGAAGGTGGTGAGCTCGGCTATTCGTTAAGCCATGCCTTCGGCGCTGTTTTTGACAATCCGGATTTAATCGTCGCGTGTGTGATCGGCGATGGCGAAGCCGAGACCGGGCCACTCGCGACCGCGTGGCACTCGAACAAGTTTCTTAATCCGATCACCGATGGCGTGGTCTTGCCGGTCCTGCATTTGAATGGCTACAAGATCGCCAGCGCCACGGTGATTGCGCGCATCACCCACGAGGAGCTGGATCAGTTCCTGCGCGGATGTGGATGGACTCCCTATTTTGTTGAAGGCCATGAGCCTGAACTTATGCATGAAGCTATGGCGGCCACACTCGAGATGGTCACCGCCGAAATTCAACATATTCAGCAGCGTGCAAGGGCGGATGGAAAATCAGCGCGCCCGCGCTGGCCGATGATTGTCCTGAAATCACCAAAAGGATGGACCGGGCCAAAGCTGGTTGATGGATTGCCGAACGAGGGTACTTTTCGCTCGCATCAAGTGCCGCTGGCTGCCGTCCGATCCGACCCAGCACAGCTGGCGCAACTGGAAGCCTGGATGCAAAGCTATCGGCCTCAGGAATTTTTCGATGAGGCGGGTTCGCTTCGCCCAGAACTTGCAGCGCTCGCGCCGAAAGGAGCACGGCGCATGGGCGCGAATCCGCACGCAAACGGCGGCGGTTTGTTACGCGATTTGCACATGCCGGATTTCCGTCATTACGCCGTTGATGTGCCATCGCCCGGCGCAATTGAGGCGCGCGACGCGTATGTGTTGGGGGCATTTATTCGCGACGTGGTGGAATGGAACGCGGCGGAAAATAATTTCCGCGTATTTGGCCCTGATGAAACTACCTCGAACGGATTGGGCGCGGTATTTGAAGTGACTAATCGACAATGGGCGGCGGACATCGAAGCAAACGATGCGTTTCTGGCACCGAGCGGGCGGGTGATGGAAATGCTCAGTGAGCATCAGTGCGAAGGCTGGCTCGAGGGCTATTTGCTCACGGGACGACACGGTTTGTTCAATTGTTATGAAGCGTTTATTCACATCATCGATTCCATGTTCAACCAGCATGCAAAGTGGTTAAAGATGAGCGCTGAGATACCGTGGCGTCGAAAAATTGCGTCGCTCAATTATCTGCTGGCATCGCACGTGTGGCGCCAGGATCACAATGGATTCTCGCATCAAGACCCCGGATTTATCGACCATGTGGTCAACAAGAAAGCAGAGGTGGTGCGGGTGTACCTGCCACCGGATGCCAATTGTTTATTGTCGGTCATGGATCATTGTTTACGCAGCCGTCATTACGTCAATGTGGTCATTGCGGGCAAGCACCCAGCACCGCAATGGCTATCGATGGACGCAGCGGCGGCGCACTGCGCTGCTGGCATCGGCTTCTGGCAGTGGGCGAGCAATGATGGCGGCGCGGAAAGCGTAGTAGAACCCGACCTCGTGATGGCGGCGGCGGGCGATGTGCCCACGCTTGAAATTCTGGCGGCGGTGTCAATTCTTCGTGCTCGGTTGCCACAGCTAAAAATCCGCATGGTGAATGTGGTGGACTTGATGAAGCTGCAATCACCATCGGCCCATCCGCATGGCGTAAGCGATCAGGAGTTTGACGCGCTTTTCACCAAAACCAAACCGGTCATTTTTGCGTTCCACGGTTATCCCACGCTGATTCACCGGC
>JANMQR010000179.1:0-6339 GCA_031370625.1 Burkholderiales bacterium
TGCTCGTTGACAATCTCCAGCGCACCATCTCCATTTCGCCGACATAAAATATTTCAGCTAATCCAAAGTTACGACGATCTTCGTAGTACTTGATCAGTTGCGAATAGTGTGCGTGTGTACTCTGAATGGCCTCAGAAATCCGAAGTGACACTGGCCAATATTCAACTTGAATCGGCCGAATCTGAACGGTTCCATTGGTCGCTGATGCCAATACGGTGTGAAGGTATAGTTTGGTCCCTCTGTCGCTTTCATTCCAACAGTCATCGCCAATATGTACTTGATCTAACTGGGTGCGATCAAAGTATGAGACGAATAATGGCGTGTGTCGGAATTCCAATCGTGCGGACTCATCTATATTAATGTGCGACCAATCCAGAAATCGTGCTGCATTAACGCGAATAAGCGATACGGTTGCGCCATTCTGGATTCTAAGGCCGCAAAGAAATACTACGTCGGCTTCAATTTCACTTAGCGAAACAACGCCGTTCACTACACTGCAGCTGTCTATTAAGAGGTTAAGTCCATCTTTATGTCCTTCTACTCCTTGAAGGATTGTTGGAGACCCGAGCGAGCAGTTACGAAACACAAGCCAGTCGGCTCGTAATTTCGTAATGTTAAGGCTGTCAGTAAAGCCACAATTCGCAAAACGTATGTCGTTTGTATGCAGCTCAGAAATAGTTAATGATCTATCGAAGCGTGTAGCTACGATTGCGAGCTTCTCAATTGCCCCGCTTATGTTGCAGTCAGTAATGGATTTTATCGAAAACTTCATGTAAACATTTGAAGTTCCCGATAGTTCTAGGCTTGCTAAGCTATTAAGGAGCTGGACGTCAAAATCAGCGGGGCTATCTGGATTCTCAGATTTAAATTCGCGTTGAAGATTTTGAACGCGAAGTAATGCAAGGTTTTGAACAGATCGCAGTGTAATCGGGGCGTCCAGGTGACAATCTTCGAGGCTCAAATTGTGGATAATTACTCGATCAAGATCCCAATTTCCCCCTTGAAGCACTGCCCCTTTAATAGTGTAGTGTCCTCCATCCTTGGTAACGCGTGGGTGTCCCGTGGTCAAGTGGTCCGGTGTCAAGAGTCGGTCGTCTTGCATGAGTGAGCTGTCCAAGATTTTATAAGCCAAGTGTAAAGTTAACTAGAACTGATTTGAGCGAGACCTGACCCTGCGCTTCGGTTGACTCGAACGCTAGATTGCGCCGCGATCTAACCTGAAAGTCAACTTAGGATCGCCAGCTGCATTTCTTCTTAACCGCCAAAAGCTGACATTTTGCAAAGGCGCTAATGATCTACGATTTAACTGGCACGCCCAACATCCGCTCCAGATACCTGGCCATCAAATCAATTTCCAGATTAACCTTGCTGCCTTTGCGCAATAGCCGAATGGTGGTTAATTGAAAAGTATGCGGGATGATGTTGATGTCGAATACGGCATTGCCGTGGGGCAAATCTTTGACGCTGTTTACAGTGAGCGAAATTCCGTTTACCGTCACGGAGCCTTTACGGGCGACGAATTTTGCCATCTCGCTTGGGGCTTCGATTTGCAAATGCCATGACGCACCGAGATCATTCATCGTGGTGACGGTGCCGACGCCATCGACGTGGCCGCTGACCAAATGGCCACCGAGCCGGTCGCCGAAGCGGAGCGATTTTTCAAGATTAACTTCCGCGCCCTGCACTAGTCCTTGCGTGAGTGAAAGTGTTTCTTGCGATACATCCACGGTGAATGTTTCGGGCGTTTTGGCGACGACGGTCAGGCAGCAGCCGCTCACGGAAATGGAGTCGCCGATGGCGACGTTGTGCAATCCCAAGCGCGGCGCGTTGATCGTGAGCTGCGTATTGGCGGCGCTTACATCTGCTTTTTCGATGATGCCGGTGGTTTCGATGATGCCGGTAAACACTATGTTTCTCCTGCTGAATTGATGGTTGCGGTGATGCGCAGATCGGGGCCGATCATTCTCACATCACTAAATTTGAGCTCGATTTTATCTTGAAGATCAGTCAATTCGGGTAGCGCAAACAGGCCGCGTGCGGCGTCACCAAAAATACTGGGCGCGATATAAAAAATAATCTCATCAACCACATTGGCGGCAAGCAACGACGCATTTAGTTTGGCACCAGTTTCCACCATGATGTGATTGATGCCACCGCGAAAATTGGCAAGCGATTGCATCATCGCGACCAAGTCCGTTTTGCCTTTTACAGTTTCGGTCGGAATGCGCATCACGTCAACACCAAGTGCAATCAACTCTGCTGCGCGCTCATCTGAGCCCGTGGCGGTCACGATTAAGCTATTGCCGCCGCGCAATAACCGCATATCATCGCGCACATCCAATCGGCTATCGAGCAGAATGCGCAGCGGTTGTCGATTGGATGGAACATCGCGAACAGTGAGCGCAGGATCGTCCGCTAACGCCGTGCCAATACCGGTCATCACCGCGCAAACTTTTGCGCGCAGCAGATGCACGTCGCGACGCGCATCTGCACTGGTGATCCATTTTGATTGACCGTTTGCGAGCGCGGTTTTACCGTCGATACTCGCCGCGACTTTCAGTGTCACCCACGGGCGTTTGCGCGATACGCGGGCTAGGAAGGCTTTTAATTGCTCGCGAACTTGCGCTTCCATCAGGCCAACATCAAGCTGAATATTGGCTTGTCGCAACCGTTCATGACCCATGCCGTCAACGCCTTCAAACGGATCGTGCAAGGCTGACACCACGCGCGCTACTTTGGCGGCGATCAGCAAATCAGAACAGGCCGGACCACGCGATTTTGCGTGCGGCGCGCACGGCTCCAGCGTGGAATAAATTGTCGCGCCTTCGCTCAATTCGGTACATGCATTGAGCGCCATTGCTTCCGCATGCGGACGGCCACCAGCTTGGGTAAAGCCTTCGCCGATGATGCGGCCATGTTTGACGATCACGCAGCCTACATGGGGGTTGGGCGTGGCGATACCGCGACCTTGCTCGGCCAATTGAATGGCGCGTGCCATCATGGCGTGGTCTAAGGCATTAAACATTTTTTACAATGAACACAATCGAACAACTTCCCTGCTCCCGCGAAGGCGGGAGCCTAATTGAGGTTTCCGCATGAGACGAAGATTGGATTCCCGCCTTCGCGGGAACGGGGAATTCGATATGTTGCTTGAAAACCATACATTAACTCTTTTGCACTTCGCGAATCGCAGTCTTAAATTCTTCAGCGTCCGAAAAGCTGCGATAGACCGATGCAAATCTCACGTAACCCACTTCATCGAGCAACTTCAATTCCGCCATCACCATTTCACCGACTTTGCGCGATGGTAATTCACGTTTTGCTTCGTTCAATAATGTTTGCTCAATGCGATCCATCGCGGCAAGAACATGCTCCTCACTCACGGGGCGTTTATGCAGCGCGCGATGAAAACTGGTTTCCAATTTTTTTCGCGAAAAATCTTCCCGCTGGCCGTTCGATTTCACAATCGTCGGCATCCGCAACTCTGCCGTTTCATAGGTGGTGAAGCGTTTATGGCAGACCGTGCAGCGCCTGCGACGCCTCACCTCATCGCCCTCTTCTCCCACGCGCGAATCAATCACTTGGGTTTCTTGCGCGCTACAGAAGGGGCATTTCATTTTTTATGGGCTGCAAAATAAATCTTATCCGTAAACCGGAAACTTCTTCGTCAGCGCAGAAACCTTCGCGCGCACCGCCGAAATATTGGCTTCGTCGCGCGGGTTATCGAGCACATCTGCAATCAAGTTCGCCGTCATTTCCGCTTCAGGTTCCGCGAAACCACGTGTGGTCATTGCCGGTGAGCCGAGGCGCACGCCGCTGGTGACAAATGGCTTTTCCGGATCATTCGGGATCGCGTTTTTATTCACCGTGATGTGCGCTTGCCCCAACACCGCTTCGGCTTCTTTGCCGGTGATTTTCTTCGCTTGCAAATCAACCAACATGAGATGCGATTCAGTACGATTCGAGACAATACGCAAGCCACGTTTCATCAGGGTTTTCGCCATGACGTCCGCATTCTTGATGACCTGTTGCTGATAAATTTTAAAATCCGGTTGCAAGGCCTCGTGAAACGCCACCGCTTTGGCCGCAATTACATGCATCAGCGGCCCGCCCTGAATGCCAGGGAAAATCGCGGAGTTAATGATTTTTTCATGCTGCGATTTCATCAAAATAATGCCGCCGCGTGGACCGCGCAGACCTTTGTGCGTAGTGGTGGTGACGATATCAGCATGCGGCACCGGATTCGGATAAACGCCACCGGCAATCAGGCCCGAATAGTGCGCCATATCCACCATGAAATAGGCACCAACGTCCTTCGCGATTTTCGAAAAGCGTTCGAAGTCGATGTGCAATGAATACGCGGATGCACCGGCCAGAATTAGTTTTGGCTTGTGTTCATGCGCCAATTGCTCCACCTTGTCGTAATCGATCTCCTCTTTCGCGTTGAGTCCGTACGAAACCGGTTTAAACCATTTACCAGACATATTCAGATGCATCCCATGCGTAAGGTGCCCGCCTTCGGCCAGACTCATGCCGAGGAAGGTATCGCCCGGATTGAGCAACGCAAAAAACGCCGCCTGATTCGCTTGCGAACCGCTATTTGGTTGCACGTTCGCGGCTTCAGCGCCGAACAATTTTTTCACACGCTCAATCGCAAGTGATTCCGCAATATCGACAAATTCACAGCCGCCGTAATAGCGTTTGCCGGGATAACCTTCTGCGTATTTATTCGTAAGCTGGCTACCCTGCGCTTCCATCACCGCCGGGCTGGTGTAATTTTCAGAGGCGATCAATTCAATATGATCTTCTTGCCGCTGATTTTCCTTCTGGATCATCGCGAAAATTTCGGGATCGGTTTTTTCAATCGTGTTGGAACGAGAAAACATGCAGGGCCTCAGAAAAGAAAACACGTTCAATGTCGTTAGGTTGGCGAACGTGCTCGGTTGAAAGTGAGCAAATTTTATCACGTGACCCCCGGCTGCACAGCGGAGTATGGCGTAGCCGCGAAGATGAGCCTGGCCGCACGACGCTGACGCAGACATGAAAACCCCAGCACTGGCGAGTCTTTCGGAGCATTAATGGCGCAAAAACCACGCCAGTATTGGCTTTTAATATTATTGGTACGGGATTTGAAATGTGGAGGCGAGCGTTAGTTTCGCATTGGAAACGTGACGCATTGCACTTCTCAGGGCGGCCGGATTTCGGTATTGTGATGACCTATTGGGCGCAGTTTCCGTATCCCTTAATTGAGGGGTGGGCGTGGCGCTCAATCAACCGTATATTCTGGGTGTAAGCTCGTGCATTATGGGATGTGCTCGTATCGAGCTGGCTAAGCGGCAACAATTTGGAGCGCCGATTAGTTTTCCAAAAAAATTTGTCTCACGTAATACCTCGCACAAAAAACTTTCAAGCACAAGAATTGAAAAACAAAGGCGCATAAAATGTCATCTGAAGAAAAAGACGATCCACGTCGCCGCACGCTACTCCAGGCCCTCTCTCTGGGGGTGTTTGCGAGCGGCCTGCCTGTTGGCGATGCACTCGCGCAAAGCATTTTTGGCAGTCGGCCATCGAAACTCCCGCCTGCGCAGTCGATTTATCGTCTGCAAGGTGCGGCCACGGTGAACGACAAGGAAGCGAATCTGCAAACGCGGATCAATCCGGGTGATACCGTGAAGACTGCTAAAGACAGCGAGATTATTTTTGTCGTCAACACGAATGCGATGGTGGTTCGTGGCGGCAGCACCGTGATTATTGAAAAAGAAGAAAAATCGACGTCGCTGATTATTTCCGGCCTGCGTTTGCTGACGGGAGCGTTGCTGTCGGTTTCACGCTCAACGCCGATGAGAGTGAGTACACGAAACGCGACGATTGGCATTCGCGGCACGGGTTTTTACATCGAGGCCGAACCAGAGCAAACCTATTTTTGTACCTGCTACGGCCTGATCACGGTTGAAGCGACGGCGGATCCATCAAGCACGGAAACCATCGCGGCCACCCATCATGATCGGCCGGTTTATGTGGTCAATGATGGCGGTCGCGGCAAAAATATTCGCAACGCACCGTTTATCAACCACACCGATCAAGAGTTAGGTTTGATTGAAACGTTGGTGGGTCGCACACCGCCTTTTGTGTTTCCAAAAGACACCTACTCAGCGCCACGCCGCACGTATTGAGTCGCTTCGGGTTTGATTCGCGCCGATGGCATGGAGGTTGGGCTGGCAAAAACAAGCGCGAAGTAGGTGATTGGGGGTATGACCGAGTTTGGGCAGAGGGAGGGCGCGCAAAAAGGAATTTGTAAAGGGGAAACTCAAATTGGTAGCGGGGAGCCGTTAGCAAAGC
>JANMQR010000047.1:0-10007 GCA_031370625.1 Burkholderiales bacterium
ACCCCCGCCCCCCTGGGGGGGATTTTATGGAGATCTGTAATGGGTAAAATTGATTTTGGCGGCACAGTCGAAGAAGTGGTCACACGTGAACCCGGCAACGCGCAAGCGTGGCTGACGCTGGCTACTGTTGCCCAAGTCACCGGCGACACTGCCACCGCACGCGCCAGCTGTAGCAAGCTCACGACTTTGATCGCGCCACCGGTTCATGCAGCCTGTGTAGCCGCGATTGATGGCAACTCAGGCAGCGCAAAAAATGCCGCAGCCTCACTGGCACGCGCATTGCAATTATCCTCGGGCATCAATCGAGATGTGCGCGCGTGGATCGTAACACTGCAGGCGGAACTGGCAGAACGTGCTGGTCAAAATTTGGCTGCGGAAAAATTTTATCGTCAAGCATTAGCCCTTGATAAGCGCGATGCATACACCGTGGCCGCATATGCAGACTATTTGCTGGATCAAAATCGTGCGCCAGAAGTGCTGCGTTTGATCCCCGCTGAAACTGATACGGATATTTTGTTGCTGCGTCGCGTTATAGCTGCAACTTCGCTCAAACGTGCTAATGCATCCGCCATGGCCGACAAACTCGCCGCGGGCTACGATGCCGCGCGCACGCGCGGTGATCAGTTGCACCTGCGCGAAGAAGCACGGTTTGTTTTACATGTTCGCCGTCAACCCGCAGAAGCGTTAAAACTCGCCAGAAAAAATTGGCAAGTACAAAAAGAACCTGCTGATCTGCGCATCTTGCTCGAATCTGCCAATGCCGCAAAACAACGCGCGGAAGCACAAATAGCGTTGGCTTGGCTTGATGACACAAAACTTGAAGGTCGCGCACTGACACAGTTGGCTAGAGAGGCGCGGAAATTATGATGGCGGCGCGCGCCCTATTTGTATTGGTCACCACAGCTTTCATCACACTATTTACCAGTACTGCTTTTGCACACAAGGCGAGCGACAGTCTGCTCACACTGAAGCGCGACGGTATTCAAATTAGCGGGCAATGGGATATTGCGTTGCGCGATCTTGATGTGGCAATCGGGCTGGATGCAGACGGCAATGGTGACATTCAGTGGAACGAAGTAAAAACGAAGCAAGCCGAAATCGCCCGCTATGCAACATCACGGCTCACCGTGCAAGCAGGTGATACATCGTGCAAGCTCAACGTCACCGAACATTTACTTGATCGTCATACCGATGGCACTTATGCGGTGTTACGACTCGAGGGTCTTTGCAATCCAGATAGCGCCGACGCTGCACTCAAAATTGATTACCGATTGCTGTTTGATATCGACGCACAACATCGCGGCCTGCTCAAGCTGATGGATAACGGCCAAACCAGAAGCGCAATATTTCCAGCCAATAACCCGACGCAAGAATTTCGTTTGCACGAACCTAAAAGCGCATCAAGCATGTCGGGCTTCATCGCTGATGGTGTCAAACACATCGCGATTGGCTTTGATCACATCTTATTTTTAGTCGTGCTGCTGCTGCCGGCCGTGCTGGTGCGCAATGAAAAGGACGGCCTGCGCTGGCTTCCAGTGACTACATTTCGTAAGGCGCTGTTTAACGTTGCCAGCATCGTCACCGCGTTCACGATTGCACACTCCATCACGCTTTCATTGGCCACCATCGGCGTCATCACACCGCCCGCACGATGGGTTGAAATTTTGATTGCGGTATCAGTTGTGATTACTGCTGTCGATAATATTGTGCCCATCTTTCCGCCGCTGCTTCGGCAACGCCGTTGGTTGATCGCGTTTGCATTTGGCTTGATCCACGGTTTTGGTTTCGCCAGCGTGCTTCAAGATCTCAATTTGCCGCGCACCGATTTGGTGTTGTCACTGGTGGGATTCAATATCGGCGTTGAGCTGGGTCAGCTTGCTCTGGTTGCTCTCCTGCTGCCGGCCGCCTATTTATTTCGTGCCCGATCTGCTTACCCGCGTGTGGTTCTGGCCGGTGGATCAATATTGATCGCATTTATTGCTTCCGGCTGGCTGCTGGAGCGTTCGCTTGATTTTCAATTTATGCCGTTTTAAAACCAGCGCGGCGCATGAATTTAGTTACTACCCCAAACTCTCATCCAAGGAAAAAAATGAATAAAGCAACAATAATCGCCGCCACCACCGTTGCACTGTTTACGGCTATTCCTGCACAAGCGCACTGGTATGCGGGTGCCACCGCAGGCGAATCGCGCACAAAAATAAATGGGGACAGCTTAAGCGCACAATTTTTGGATTTCGGATATAGCGATGCACAAACTCAAGCCGACACACGCGGCACAGCATTTCGTGTGTTCGGCGGCTATCAACTCAATCGCTACATCGGCGTTGAGGCTGGCTACGCTGACCTTGGTAGATCGAACATTCGCACAAATGTAGTGCCCACGGGTACGTTTGAGCGGGACATCAAAACTACAGGTTTCGATGTCAGCATCGTTGGCACATTGCCCGTAACCAACAAGTTCGCGCTGTTTGCACGCGCAGGCGCATTTATGAGCGAACGCAAAACCAGCTTCGCAACATCAGGCGATGTAGAGCTGCTGAACGGTGTTCAAGGCAGCGCAGAACGGCAAACAAAAGCTACGTTTGGTGCGGGCGTCACCTATGACTTCACAAAAAATATCGCGTTGCTTGCTGAAGCATCACAGGCCCGTAAATATGCTGACGAGTTGCTAGCTCAAAACCGCAATATCGACACCTATTCAATTGGTGTGCAGTACCGCTTTCGCTAACTGGAAATGAAAGATGAAAAAACTGCTTCAGCTATTTTATAAAGTAATGATCATGCTCACACCCATATTGGCTGCAACCACTGTTTCCGCAAACGAAGAAATGAAAGCAGGCCCCGTTCAATTGGTAGATGCCTTGAACGGAACTTTTGGCAAACATGATGGTGCCAGAGCCTCGCACGCGAAAGGTTTTTGTGCAAAAGGCGAATTCACGCCGGACAAAAATATTGGCGAGCTGGTAAGCAACAAGCTTTTCATGCGCGGAACAATCCCGGCCAAGTTACGATTCTCTATTGGCGGCGGCAATCCTGGCGTTTCCGACAAAAGCCGCTCGGTACGCGGGATGTCGATTCGCTTGAGCAGTGCTGCTGAAACCTATGATCTTGTGCTGATTTCCGAACCCGCTTTTTTTGCGGCGACGCCAGAATCTTTCGTCAGCTTTCTAAATGCGCGCGTTCCTGATCCTGCCACTAAAAAGCCTGACCCGCAAAAAATCGCCGCGCACAATGCACGCTTTCCCGAAGGCACCATTCAACCTTTGTTGCTGGCGTCTCATGCTGCGCCAACGTCATACGCAGCAACGTCCTATTTTTCCACCAACGCGTTTGGATTTCACAATCAAAAGCAACAGCTCACATGGGCCAGAATTTTGGCTGAACCCAAAGAGGGCACCCAGTATTTGAGTGCTGAACAAGAAAAAAGCATGCCGGATTTATTTTTGGAAGACGAATTGAAGAACAGACTTGCACAAAAACCATTTGAGTTTACGATCTACGCGCAGCTCCCCGACAAAGGCGATTCGCTGGTTGATCCCAGCCAAGTGTGGACTGGGAAAAAGCGTATTGCGATTGGCAAATTAGTGGCTTCCAGTCTGACACCAAAAGATGATTGTGATGCGAATGTATTTTTGCCACTGCAGCTCCCGCAAAATATTGAGGGTTCAGATGATCCCATTCTCAAGGCGAGAGCAGCAGCATATGCGGTATCACTCTCCAGGCGGGCCAGATAGAGCAACGCCGGCTTAGCGTGCTTGTTTTGCTACACCCACGAAAGCTTTCATGAATGTCGAGTCAGATCAACGAGTACCGAGCTGGCTCGACGCTGAGCTTGCCCAGCATCGCAGTTTTTTAATGAAGCTCGCCCGTGGTCAATTGCGCGACCAAGGGCTCGCTGAAGATGCGGTGCAAGAAACATTGGTTGCCGCCTGGCAGAATCAACAAAGCTTTGCGGGGCGCAGCGCAGTTCGCACTTGGCTGGTCAGCATATTGCGCTACAAATTGATTGACGCTTTGCGCAGCCAAACGCGACAACCCGTAACATTGATTGATCACAACGAGTACGAAGAATCGGACTTCGACGTTCTTTTTAATCACGCCAATCAGTGGCGAGAACAGCCAGAACCGTGGGGCGAATTCGTAGATTTTGCCGACGGCCCTCAGCGACAAATCTTGCAGAATCAATTGATGAATCTGCTGGAGCTTTGCGTGACCAAGCTGCCCGAGCAAACCGGGCGCATCTTCTTGTTGCGTGAATACCTCGGTTTCGAAACGGGGGAAATTACCGACCACACAGGGCTGCAATCGGGTCACGTGCGGGTATTGCTCCATCGCGCCCGCTTGAGCCTGCGCACCTGCCTTGACACAAAAATCCGAGGGACAACATCATGACCGATCAGCCACGCGATGACACTATTGAGGACCGCTCACCCGGTGAAATCACATGCCGGGAAAGTGTGGAGATGGTGAGCCTGATGCGCGATCATGAACTCGGCGCAAAAGACGAGCTTCGCCTGGCACTCCATATACAGGCATGCCCGCGTTGCCACATCGCAGGCCGCCAGTTTGAGCAGCTATTCGATACTCTGGACGAGCTGCTGGTGAGAAAGCGTGGTCGAACCTAATACGATCTCGATTTATTTTTTATTTTTCGTAACGATTCTGCGATTCAATCCGACACACACCAAGAAGGCGCACCACATTGGTATGCGCGGTGGTATGAACAGAATCGGACGCTACTGAATGGATCGCACACAGAAAATAGAAACTGGGCTGGGCACACTTGACGACAGTGTATTGCGCGGTCTGGTTTATGAAATTGCCCACAAATGCCAGCAGTCGTTGAGTCAGTTTTATGAAACTACTATCGACCGCGTGTACGGCACGGCGCTAAGAATAACTCGCAAGCCAGAGTTGGCCGAGGAGGTAACGACAGACGTTTACATGCAGGTGTGGCGCGATGCCGCGCACTACGACCCGACGCGCGGGATGGTGCTGGGCTGGGTGCTCATTATTGCGCGTACGCGCGCGCTTGATTTACTGCGCAAACAAGACAAAGCATTTTCGTCCGCTGATCCGCTGGAGCTTATTGATGAATCACAATTGAGCGTTGAGGGTGCTGATGATCTGCTGTCGGCTATGCATTCAAAAGCCAATCTACTTGCCGCGCTTCACATGCTTTCATCTGTACAGCGGCAGCTGCTGGCGCTGGCGTTTTTTCGCGGCATGTCGCACGCTGAAATTGTTCAACATTGTGGCATGCCGCTGGGCAGCGTTAAATCGCAGATCAGGCGGGCATTGCTGATACTTCGGCAACATTTAATTTACTCAGACTTGCGACCGTCCGGCTGCATCGGTTAGTGGCACGATGCTAATATGACACCGCGAGCGGCAGGGAAGTAAAACCAAGAGATTAAATCATCAATGCACATCGCAATTATTGGTAACTCAGGTTCAGGTAAATCAACACTAGCGCGTCGGCTTTCGACTTTGCACGACGCCGTCGCGTTAGATCTCGACACCATCGCATGGGAGCCGGGTCTCGTGAGCGTTGCGCGTGACCCGACGGCAGCGCGTAGCGACCTGAATAAGTTTGGTGCGGCCAATTCCCGTTGGATCATCGAAGGCTGTTATGCGAACCTCGTTGGAGAAGCGCTCAAGCACAATCCGTTGCTGATCTTTATGGAACCCGGCGTAGCAGCCTGCATTGCTAATTGTCAGCGCCGTCCGTGGGAGCCGCACAAATACAAATCGAGACAGGAGCAAGACGAAAAACTCGCGTTTCTGTTGTCATGGGTTCGGGATTACTATCACCGTGACGGCGATCTTTCTTTCAATGCGCATCAGCACCTCTTTAACAAATACGATGGCCCCAAACGCATGCTGAGCACACAAGATCAGCCAGGCATTCCAGCCGAGCTTGAGCCTTATATAAACGCAAAGACGGCATCAGGCAGCAATGGATATTGACGATGTTTTCTGAGTTCGGACGCAACCAACAGCGATCATCTATACCAAAGGTTTTGGTGCCGTGCCCTTAGCGAAATGCTTTGTCGAAGAAAACAGGAAGTTCATTGCCTAGCTGCTGCAGGAATGCCTCACGATCAAAGCCCGGCGGGTTGGTCCCAAGATCGCCATCTGCACTCGGAATAGGTGAGCTGGGTGTATCTATAAACGCAAAGTGCCATGCGTTGGGCACGCGACGGAGCTCTGCTTCGGCCAGATTGCGCGCGATCCATTCCGCGTGAAACCGCGGCACCAAAAAGCGATCTTGTTCCGCCACGTAGATTGCTGTCGGGATCCGTACCTTGGCGAGCGATTGCGCGCTGAATATCGCACCTACCGGGGAGAGCGCCACTACCGCGCGTACCCGAGAGTCAATTAACGACGTAGCCACGCTGCTGATTGCCGCCGGCGCATATCGACCCACCCCGCAGAAAATCGGATCGGCTGCGCGATTGCTCTCGCAATGTGCCGCGATACGCGCAAGATCAGGCTCACCTCCTGCCAACGCCAACACTGTATAGCCCCCCGCTGAATGGCCAATTGCGCCGATGCGATAGCCACGCGCGTCTTTTGCGATGCGCTCGCTCCACTCAGGATCGCGCAGCAACGCGTCCAACACGCGGGACACATGTTGTGGCCGTTCCGTAAAATATTGCGCAGCGCTTCTCTGCAACAGTGTGCGATCCTGCCAATTGTCGCCGGGATGACGTAGCGCAGCAACGAGATAGCCGTGCCGTGCCAATGCCTCAGCCAGACTACTGTGACCAATCTCACTGCCGCCCATTCCATGACTCAGTACGATCAAGCCTTTGAACGTCGCGTCAGGCGGTGCCTGAATAGCAGCGCGGACGGTGAACGGGCCCATCGCGATGGGCCGCGCATTCGCCCGAGTCGGGTAATACATCGCCAACGTAATTGGTGGTGCACCTGACGCGGAACCCGGTATCTTGATCTGGCGCCAGCCAACCTGGGCGGCCATAGCCTGCGCAGTCAACAGAAGACACAAAAAAGAAAGTACGATTTGGCATAGTGATCGGTGCATGGTGAGTTACCTTTATGTTGTTGGTTTGCATCAAACCACAATCATAAAAGTGCGTGCTGTCGCCGGAGGAACAATTGCGACAAAACGTTTGCGTGACCGCGCCAGTTGACGGTTGAATCGGCTGAACGGGACAAGAGGCGTTGCAAACAATCGGCAAAGTACGCAGCGGATTCAATCCACGCTGGCACTTCACAAAAACTGAAAACCTAATATTGACGGGCTTTTTCGAGCATTTATGCTTCAAGATGCCCGCTAATGTTGGGGTTAGCTTTTCAAATCATATGTCTTAGTTGGGAATCCACAGCGCGGGCAATGCTGGCAAGCTGCGCAACACACGCGCCAACGAGCCATCTTTTACCAGTCCAGTTGCCACTTCAATATCCGGTGCCAGATAACGATCCTGCGGCATCGGTGGACATTTTGACCGCAGCAACGCGTGCGCGGATTCGAGCGCGACTGACGTTTGCAGTGGGCGCAAAAATTCAATGCCTTGTGCGGCAGCGAGCAGCTCAATGCCGATGATGTGGGCGGTGTTGGTAATCATCGGCTGCAAGCGACGTGCGGCGAAGGTGGCCATCGATACATGGTCTTCTTGATTGGCACTGGTCGGCAAACTATCCACGCTGGCAGGGTGCGCCAGCGATTTATTTTCGGAGGCCAACGATGCGGCTGTCACATGCGCAATCATGAAGCCGCTGTTGAGCCCGGCATCAGCGGTGAGAAATGGCGGCAGTCGCGAAACACTGCTATCAATTAACATCGCGATACGACGTTCCGCAATCGCGCCCACCTCGGCAATCGCAATCGCCATCGCATCCGCCGCCAACGCAACCGGCTCCGCATGAAAATTGCCGCCGGAAATCAACATCTCGTCTTCCGCAAACACCAGCGGATTATCAGTCACCGCATTCGCTTCGCGCAGCAACACGAGTGCGGCGTGTCGCAATTGATCGAGGCAGGCACCGACCACTTGTGGCTGGCAGCGCAGACAATACGGATCCTGCACACGATCATCGCCACTAATATGCGAGCGTCGAATCGCACTGCCGTCGAGCAGCGCACGATAATACTGCGCCACATCAATCTGCCCCGGCTGGCCGCGCAGCGCATGAATGCGCGGATCGAACGGGCCATCGCTGCCGCGTGCAGCATCCACCGTGAGCGCCCCGACAACGAGTGCTGCTTCCAGCACGGGCTCGAATTCAAACAAGGCATGCAGCGCCAATGCGGTTGATGTTTGTGTGCCGTTAATTAACGCGAGCCCTTCTTTCGCGCCGAGCTTCACAGGCACGATACCGGCTTTGTGCAATAGCGGCGCAGCAGCTTGGCGAATACCATTAACCAACATTTCGCCCTCGCCCATTAGCGCAAGCGTCATGTGCGCGAGCGGTGCCAAGTCCCCCGATGCACCGACCGAACCTTGCGAGGGAATGTATGGAATCAACCCCGCGTTATGCACCGCGAGCAAAGTTTCGATAATTTCCACACGCACACCGGAATAGCCGCGGGCCAGACTGCCTGCCTTGAGTGCAAGCATCAGACGCACCACGGCAGGCGCGAGTGGTTCGCCGACACCAACGCTGTGCGAGCGAATCAAATTGACTTGCAGCGTACCAAGTTGCGCCTGGCTGATGCGCTGATGGGCGAGCTTGCCGAAGCCAGTATTGACGCCATACACGGGCCCATTGCCCTGCGCGGCGCGTTGCACTACACGTGCGCTGGCACGCACGGCTGCCCATGCGAGAGGATCGATGCTGAGTGTTTGGCATTCCGCATGAATGGTTTGCAATTGATCGAGGGTGAAATGGCCCGGCTTGATGGTTAGAGAATTCATGCGGGCAGCATCGGCATATTGAGGCCTTGTTCGCGCGCACAATTGATTGCCGTTTCATAGCCCGCATCGGCGTGGCGCATCACGCCCGTAGCGGGATCGTTCCACAACACACGCTCAATCCGCTTCGCGGCAGCATCGGTGCCATCACACACAATCACCACACCTGCATGCTGCGAATAGCCCATGCCCACACCGCCACCATGATGCAGTGACACCCAGGTGGCACCGCTGGCGGTATTCAATAACGCATTCAACAGCGGCCAATCGGACACCGCATCACTACCATCACGCATCGCCTCTGTCTCGCGGTTGGGGCTAGCGACAGAGCCAGAATCAAGATGATCGCGACCGATCACAATCGGTGCTTTTAGCTCGCCGGATTTCACCATCTCGTTGAACGCCAACCCGGCGCGATGACGCTCACCGAGCCCTATCCAGCAGATGCGCGCTGGCAGGCCTTGAAATGCAATTCGTTCACCCGCCATGTCGAGCCAGCGGTGCAGATGCGAATCTTCTGGAAATAGTTCTTTGATCTTCGCATCCGTTTTGCGGATGTCCTCGGGATCACCCGACAGCGCGACCCATCGGAATGGACCTACGCCGCGGCAGAAGAGCGGACGAATATAAGCAGGCACGAACCCCGGAAAGTCAAACGCGCGCTTCACGCCCTGATCGAACGCCACCTGACGAATGTTGTTGCCGTAATCGACGGTGGGAATACCCATATCGGCAAAGTCGATCATTGCCTGCACATGCTGCGCGCAGGACTTGGCGGCTGCGTCGCGCAAGCCCGCAAACTGGCTCTCATCTGCGCGCGCTGCTTGCCACTGTTGCAGCGTCCAGCCCATCGGTAAATAGCCATTCACCAGATCGTGTGCAGAGGTTTGATCGGTCACCAAGTCTGGGCGCGGGCCATCCGCTTTCGCGCGACGCACAAGCTCAGGCAAAAGCTCAGCGGCGTTGCCGAGCAAGCCGATGGAGATGGCGCGCTTTTCGCTCGTGTATTTCTTGATTCGCGCCAACGCATCGTCAAGATCGGTTGCCTGCTCATCAAGGTAGCGCGTGCGCAAGCGGAAGTCGATGCTCGACTGCTGGCATTCGATATTGAGCGAACACGCGCCCGCA
>JANMQR010000048.1:0-7779 GCA_031370625.1 Burkholderiales bacterium
GGCTATCACGCTGTACTTGAATTCGGGCCAAGTTTACGTATTCGGCGCAGACGGTAATTTGGTCGTCGCACCGGAGCGGAAATAAGATGGCGCGCATCGATCTCGATTTGGCACATGCGTACAAACCGAATCCGCAACGTGATGAAGATTACGCGTTGCTGCCGCTGAAGATGACCTTCAATGATGGTGGCGCGTATGCACTGCTGGGCCCATCCGGTTGCGGCAAAACGACGTTGCTCAATATTGTTTCCGGTCTTGTTAAGCCATCACAAGGTGGCGTGAAGTTCGATAGTGTTGATGTGACTGGCCGTACACCACAGCAACGCAATATCGCGCAGGTGTTTCAGTTTCCGGTTATTTACGACACGATGACAGTGGCGGAAAATCTTGCATTTCCCCTGCGCAATCGCGGTATGGCGGCGGATAAGATCAAACAACGCGTGGACAAGATTGCCGAGATGTTGGAATTGAGTGGCCAACTCAATATCCGGGCAGCGGGGCTCGCTGCGGACGCGAAACAAAAAATTTCATTGGGGCGTGGCTTGGTGCGCGAAGACGTTAGCGCAGTGTTGTTTGATGAACCACTGACCGTGATTGATCCGCATCTGAAATGGCAATTGCGGCGCAAGCTAAAGCAGATTCATCAAGAGTTGAAGTTAACACTTATTTACGTGACGCACGATCAAGTTGAAGCACTCACCTTTGCCGAACAAGTGGTGGTGATGACGCGTGGTCGTGCGGTGCAAATCGGTAGTGCATCGGCGTTGTTCGAGCGGCCGCAACACACTTTTGTTGGTCATTTTATTGGCTCACCGGGCATGAATTTCCTGTCTGCGCATGTGAGCGCGTCAGGTGTGAGTGTTGGGGGTCTGCGGGTGATGGCAGCTAATGCAAAACTGGACGGCGACGACGCCATCACGCTCGGTGTGCGCCCTGAATATGTGACGCTTGCCGTACCGGAAACTTTCGGCGCGCTACCCGCCACCGTGACGCAGGCGCAAGATATCGGCACTTATTGGCTGATCACTGCGCATGTTGGTAATGACCATGAAAAACGCGACGGCTCGCTGATTCGCGCACGCTTGAGCCCCGAGCAAAATATCCCGAAAGTGGGCGATGTGGTGTGGCTTAACGTCATTGGTACACACACCTGTTTCTACCGTAACGAGGAGTTGATCGCATGAAACCGATAAATCAAAAAGCGTGGTTGTTGATTCTGCCCGTGGTGTTGTGCGTCGCGTTCTCGGCGATTTTGCCGCTGATGACGGTGGTGAATTATTCGGTGCAAGACATCATCTCGCCTGAGCGGCGCGTGTTTGTTGGCACCGAGTGGTTTAAGGCGGTGATGCGCGATGATGATTTGCAGGGTGCGCTCTTGCGACAAATAGGCTTTTCAATTTCTGTTTTGCTGGTGCAAATTCCGCTGGGGATTGCGCTTGCACTATCGATGCCCGCGAAAGGCTGGAAGTCCTCAGCCGTGCTGGTGCTGGTCGCGATTTCGCTGCTGATTCCGTGGAATGTGGTCGGTACCATTTGGCAAATTTATGGCCGCACCGACATCGGCCTGCTCGGTGCCACGCTCGCCAAATTAGGTTTTGAATACAGCTACACCGGCAACGCCACGCATGCGTGGTTAACGGTGTTGCTGATGGATGTGTGGCACTGGACACCGTTGGTGGCGCTGCTGTGCTACGCGGGCTTACGCGCGATTCCTGATGCGTATTATCAGGCGGCGAGTATTGACGGGGCGAGCAAATTTGCGGTGTTCCGCTATATTCAACTGCCGAAGCTGCGCGGCGTGCTGATGATCGCGGTGCTGTTGCGCTTCATGGATAGCTTTATGATTTACACCGAGCCGTTTGTGCTGACTGGCGGCGGGCCAGGAAATGCGACGACATTTCTCTCGCAATATTTAACGCAAAAAGCCGTCGGCCAATTTGATCTCGGGCCTGCGGCGGCGTTCTCGCTCATTTATTTTTTGATTATTTTGTTGCTGTGTTTCATTCTTTACAACTGGATGCAACGCGTGGGAACCCAAGATAACTCTGGAGGCAATCATGGATGAGCGACGTTTCAAAAAACGCACCATCTTCCTGATTGCGTATCTGGTGTTCGCGATTTTGCCGGTGTATTGGATGATCAACATGTCGTTCAAAACCAATGAGGAAATTCTTTCCACGTTCAGCTTGTGGCCGCAAAATTTCACATGGGCGCATTACAAAACCATTTTTACCGATGCGAGTTGGTATTCCGGCTATATCAATTCGATGATTTATGTTGCGATCAATACTGTGATTTCGCTCACTGTTGCCTTGCCTGCCGCCTACGCTTTTTCGCGCTATTCGTTCCTCGGCGATAAGCATGTTTTTTTCTGGTTGCTGACGAATCGCATGACGCCTCCCGCCGTATTTCTGCTGCCGTTTTTTCAGCTCTACACCACGCTTGGGTTGATGGATACTCACATCGCGGTCGCACTTGCGCATCTGTTGTTTAACGTGCCGCTGGCGGTGTGGATTTTGGAAGGTTTCATGAGCGGGATCCCACGCGAGATTGACGAGACAGCGTACATTGATGGCTATTCGTTCCCGCGTTTTTTTCTGACGATTTTTGTGCCGCTGATTAAAGCCGGTATCGGCGTGGCCGCATTTTTTTGTTTCATGTTTAGCTGGGTTGAGCTGTTGATGGCGCGCACCTTAACCAGCGTGGATGCGAAGCCGATTGTGGCGGTGATGACGCGCACCGTTTCAG
Organism: Burkholderiales bacterium; assembly: GCA_031370625.1. Taxonomy (GTDB): domain Bacteria; phylum Pseudomonadota; class Gammaproteobacteria; order Burkholderiales; family Usitatibacteraceae; genus UKL13-2. The sequence continues at coordinate 2,749 of JANMQR010000048.1, forward strand.
CATCCGGCATGGATTGGGGCGTGCTCGCAGCGGCGGGTGTATTGACGATTGTGCCGGGTGCCATCGTGATTTGGTTCGTGCGACACTACATCGCGAAGGGTTTTGCGATGGGGCGAGTTTAGGAATTTTGTAGAAGCATCGCGAGGAAAATCGTATGTTCGAATGGATGGCTTGGACAATGCCCGTGGCAATATTTTTTACCTGCATCGTACTCATGCTCGTGGGCATGACGGTGTGGGAAATCAAATCGCCCACCGTGCAGCGCAAGGGCTGGTTACCGATGGCAACCACGCGCGGGGATCGACTGTTTATTGGCTTGGTGAGCGCCGCTTATGTGAACCTCGCCTTCGTTGCGGTGAGTGAAAAAATGATCGTCTGGTTTGGGCTTGAACAGGAGCCGTCCATTTGGATCAGCTTTGTACTGTCGATGTTGTTGCTGGGTCTGATTTTGCGCAAGGGGTAAACTATTTTCGTACGGGTTCGGTGACACCTTCCCCACTGAGCCGTCGTCATCCCAACGGGAAGATCTTGAGGAGAAGTTAACATGAGATTCCGCTTGAAGACGCTGGCATACGCCGTCACAACGGCCATCACAGCGCTGGTCGTTCATCACGGCGCATGGGCAGGTGAAGCTGAGGCAAAGAAATGGATCGACAGCGAGTTTCAGCCCTCCACCCTGAACAAAACCCAGCAAGCCGCAGAGCTGAAGTGGTTTATTGATGCGGCGAAAAAACTGCAGGCCAAAGGTGTGAAAGAAGTTTCCGTCGTTTCCGAAACCATCACCACGCATGAATACGAATCGAAAACGCTCGCTAAAGCGTTTGAAGAAATCACCGGCATCAAGGTCAAGCACGACATCATTCAGGAAGGCGATGTTGTTGAAAAATTGCAGACTTCCATGCAATCCGGCAAATCGATTTACGACGGCTGGATTTCGGATTCCGATTTGATCGGCACGCATTATCGCTACGGAAAAATTCTGGCGTTGTCGGATTACATGACGGGCGCGGGCAAGGAATACACCAACCCCGGTTTGGATTTGAAAGATTTTATCGGCACCAGTTTTACGACAGCGCCCGATGGAAAACTTTATCAATTACCTGATCAGCAATTTGCGAACTTATACTGGTTTCGCGCTGATTTATTTGCACGTCAGGATTTGAAAGATAAATTCAAAGCGAAATATGGTTACGACCTGGGCGTGCCGCTCAACTGGAGCGCGTATGAGGACATCGCCGAATTTTTCACGGTGGATGTGAAGACCATTGACGGCAAGCCGATCTATGGTCACATGGATTACGGCAAGAAAGATCCCTCACTCGGCTGGCGATTTACCGATGCGTGGCTGTCGATGGCGGGTACAGCCGATATTGGTATTCCGAATGGCTTGCCGGTTGACGAGTGGGGCATTCGCGTGGCGGCGGATAAATGCACGCCGGTGGGCGCATCAGTCTCGCGCGGCGGTGCGACCAATTCCCCGGCGGCGGTTTATGCGTTAACCAAATATGTCGATTGGATGAAAAAATACGCGCCAAAAGAAGCTAGCGGTATGACCTTTGGTGAGTCAGGCCCGGTGCCCGCGCAAGGCCAAATCGCGCAGCAGATTTTTTGGTACACCGCATTCACGGCGGATATGATCAAAGCGGGTTTGCCGGTGGTGAATGCCGATGGCACACCGAAGTGGCGGATGGCTCCCGGCCCCAATGGCCCGTACTGGAAGCAGGGCATGCAGAATGGTTATCAGGATGTCGGCTCATGGACGTTCTTCAAAAATCATGATGCCAATAAAACTGCCGCCGCGTGGTTGTACGCGCAGTTCATCACGTCCAAAACCGTGTCCGCGAAAAAATCGGTGGTCGGCTTAACGTTTATTCGTGACAGCGATATTCGCCACGAATACTTCACGCAAAACGCGGCGAAATACGGCGGCTTAATCGAGTTCTATCGCAGTCCTGCACGTGTGGCATGGACACCGACGGGCAACAACGTTCCGGACTATCCAAAGCTCGCACAACTCTGGTGGAAGAACGTTGCTGTCGCGGTGACGGGCGAGAAAACACCACAAGCCGCCATGGATAACTTGGCCGAAGAAATGGATCAAGTGATGTCGCGGCTCGAACGTGCAGGCATGGCGAACTGCCCACCGAAACTGAATCCCAAAGGTGACCCAAACAAATACCTGAGCGACAAAGGCGCACCCTGGAAAAAACTCGCGAACGAAAAACCGAAAGGCGAAACGATTGCGTATGACACGCTGCTGAATGCGTGGAAGGCGGGTAAGGTTCGGTAGGTTTTTCGGCGAATTGGTTGCACATAAATTACCCCATCGGTCTTGATGGCTGGCGGGGTAGTTTTTTTGCGTTAGTGTTTGGGGGGTGATTGCCAATTGTGTGGCAAATTTTTCACTGCTAATCTGATTCCAAGTTCATCCGCTGATGTGAAAAGTCCCCGGCCGCCGGTGCGCCAAAACGTGATTCTGTTTTGAATGTATATTTATGTGATCGCACCATGAAGATTGTTGATTGCAAGGAAATTTATCGGGTTTCCGCGGGAACATTACGGAGCAACGCGGAATGTTATGCGGATGTGGTGCTCCCTAAATTGAGTAGGCCGCACGAGAGCTGGCACCACACACCGAGTCGCCGTACGCGACTCTGTCATTCACGCTCTTGCGCGCAGTCGAAGCGTAGTCCACTCAAGGAGATACATCATGGCGAAGTATCGGCGTGCGTTGTCCCAGATGAGAGGCGACTTGTTCCTAACGGATGGCGGAATCGAGACGACTCTGATCTTTCTGGAGGGTCTGGATCTCCCCTTCTTCGCAGCGTTTCACTTGTTCCGGACGCAGCAGGGCGAAGATGCTCTCAGGAAGTATTTCCGCACCTATGCTGAGTTGGCAAGGAAGCACGGGGCAGGATTGGTGCTCGAGACGGCCACGTGGAGGGCCAGCGCGGATTGGGGCAACAAGCTCGGATATACCTCTCACGAACTCGCCGAGGTCAATCGAAAAAGCGTCGCGATGCTTGAGGAAGTTCGCACCGAGTACGAAACCGCAGAATCTTCTATCGTCATCAGCGGGTGTATTGGTCCCCGCGGGGACGGCTATGTGCCTACCGAGTTGATGTCGGGCGATCAAGCTGAGTCGTACCACCGCCAACAAGTCGAGACATTCGCTGGAACCGGCGCCGATCTGGTCACGGCCATTACGATGAACTATGCGGAAGAGGCAATCGGCGTGGCCCGTGCGGCCGAAAATGCGGAATTGCCGGTCGTCATCTCGCTGACGGTCGAGACTGACGGAAGACTTCCGACCGGCCAGTCCCTCGGCGATGCGATCAGGCAAATCGACGCTGCCACCTCTAGCTACCCCTCGTACTTCATGATCAATTGCGCACATCCGACCCACTTCAGCAGTGTCGTTGACGGGGAACATTCCTGGAAGGACCGCATTCACGGGCTTCGCGCAAATGCCTCCAAAATGAGCCATGCAGAATTGAATGAAGCGGTTGAGCTTGACGCTGGCGACCCAGAGGCGCTTGGCCGGGACTATGCCTTGTTGAAGAGCCGCCAATTGAAGCACCTCAACGTCTTCGGCGGGTGTTGCGGTACGGATCATCGTCACGTCGACCAGATGGCGTTTGCTTGTCTGCCGCTGTTCCGCAGCGCTGCCTAACCCTTCGTTCAAGCAGACACTTACTGCGACCTATGTCCAACAAAAAACTCTTATATATGTACAAAAATACAGTAAACAATTGATTATTCGAGTCTTTTCTTCTCAAGTTACTTTAAGTCTCAAAGCTATCTTATTAATTATCAACAAAGTTTTCCACAGGGATTTTAGATAAAGATTCGCGTGTAAGTCTCTGACGCATAACGAAAAAATCCTTAAACCCGCTTGACCGCGGGTTTTTTATTGCCTATAGTGTCCACAAGTGGTGAAAAGTGGGAATTTACGTAATTCCTGCTTTTCTATTGGCTGCACAAAATGATTTCGAGGGGAATGCGTGTTTCAAGGGGCTTCACAAATCAGTTTGGATGCGAAAGGTCGGCTTGCGGTGCCGGTAAAGCATCGTGACCCCCTGAGCGCGCCTTCCGCCGGTAAGTTGGTACTAACCGCGCATCCTGAGGGCTGCATGCTGCTTTATCCGCTCGCGGCATGGGAGCCGATTCGCGATAAGTTGATGGCATTCCCGAGTCTGGATCGCACAGCGGCATTGTGGAAGCGGCTGCTGATGGGTTTTGCGGAAGAGTTGACGCTCGATAACGCGGGCCGCATTTTGATTTCGCCTGAGCTGCGCAACTACGCCGGGATTGAAAAGCAAATCATGATGGTAGGCCAAGGCAGCCATTTCGAGTTGTGGAATTTGGCGGCGTGGAATGATCAACTGAAAGCGCTCACCTCCGGCACGGCTGGTTTGCCGCCGGGCACCGAGAGTTTTTCTCTCTGATTGGGCGCTGTGAATGAATCCAACATTGCGCCAACCCACATTACTGTTTTGCTTTATGAAGCAGTTGAGCAATTGGCAATTAAAGCAGATGGCGTTTACGTCGATTGCACGTTTGGGCGCGGCGGACACAGCCGCGAAATTCTCAAAAAATTGGGGCCGAGCGGTAGGCTGATTGCGATTGATCGTGATGTGGCCGCGCATGACGCGAACACAATCAAGGATGAAAGATTTACGTTGGTGCACGCAGCGATGAGTGATGTTGCTGCGGTTCTAAAACAGCAGCAAGTAGAAACAGTAGATGGAATTCTGGCGGATTTGGGCGTGTCATCGCCGCAGCTGGATGCAGCAGAACGCGGTTTCAGTTTCAGGTTTGATGCGCCGCTCGATATGCGGATGGATCAGAGTTCTGGTGAGACCGTGGCCGATTGGTTGGATCGCGCACAAGAACGCGACATTGGGGAGGTCATTTGGCGCTATGGTGAAGAACGGTTTGCTAAGTCGATTGCAAGGAAGATTGTTGCGGCAAGGAGCGGCGGACGTATTCGGACCACGCGCGAGCTTGCCACGCTCGTGGCAGAAACAG
>JANMQR010000053.1:0-3277 GCA_031370625.1 Burkholderiales bacterium
TTTGCGATGCCCTCGGCAGGGATCAAACCTTCCTTCGCCAGCGCATCCAGCGGCAGCATGCGTGACGGCCCCCAAAAATATTCTGTCGATCCGGTTTTTTCTTTTAGCAGATCGAAACGCTCTTGCCATTGCGATTGCGGATATGCGCCTAACAGCGCTTCCATCATCACGTGATTGCGCCGCACCCGCTCGGTTGAATTCGTTTTCGCCACTGAGGCGTACGACCAATCATAAATCGTCCCCTGGATTTTTGACGACAACAGCGAGGTCAATAAAACCAAGCCCCACAGCATGAGAAAGAGTTTAGCCATACCAATATATTGCCACTGAAAGCCACGGTTTAGATAATAAAAAATGGGAGCCGAAGCCCCCATTTTTTGAGCACTGCAAAATTAACGTCTGTTGATGCTGTTTGAAAAATTACGCCGCTAAAATCAAAACTTGTAACTCGCATTAATAAAGATACGACGACCCAGCGCATCGTAGACTTGCGGGTAAGTATTGCCGTTGCCAAATACGGCGGCCAGGTTATTGGAATTGCTGATCGGGGGGTCTTTGTCCAGCACATTGTTGATGCCGCCACGGAACGTAAGCTTCTTGGTGGCATTCCACGATGCGGCAATATCAAAATATTCACGCGCAGCAAAAGTACGATCAATATCGTTTGTTGGGGCGGTCAAGCTGGCATTTGTACTGGTGCCTTCAAAATTGACTTTGTCGACATGACGCCACGTCAGCGACAAATCAACATCCCACGGCGTTGACCACGTGCCGCGCAGCTTGTGCCGCCACTTTGGCGCAGGTGTACCGCACACTGTTCCGTGCAACCCCCGGCAATCGTAACTCGTGCCCGGAATCGGCTCGTTTTCGAGCTTGCTTAAATACGTTCCATTGAACGAGACGGCCAGACTTCCATAGCCCGAAAGTTTCTGGGAATAATTAAAGCCGATATCAATACCAGACGTGCTCACTTTCGCGATATTTATATTGGTGGCGATGATGCGCGCCGTCGGTGATGCCCACAACGAGCCAATCTGATCACGCGTAATCAAACTACAAAACACCCCTGAGGCCAAGCACTGCTGCAACACAATCGGCGACGGAAGTGTGGAAATTGCATCGTCCAATTTAATGTTAAAAAAGTCGATGGTGGCACTCATGTTTCGCGTCGGCTCCACCACCAAACCTATTGTGTAGCTCTTTGATGTTTCCGGTTTCAGATTCGGGTTGCCACCGTTGAGCGAATTGTATTGACCTGCGGGGCTATCGATAATTCTGCCGTACTGCGCAGGTGTGACGCCAGTGAGCTGACACTGCGCCAATGTGGCGGTGGGTGATGCACCTGCGCACGGGTCGGCACTATTGTTGTAGAGGCCTAAAGTCTGTTGCGCAAACAACTCTTGAATGTTGGCGGCTCGCGCCGCTTGCTGATAACTTCCGCGTGCCTTGACGGCTCTTATCGGTGCCCACTCAATGCCGAAACCATAGGAGTCGGTCTTTTGATTGATGCTGTAGTCAGAGCGACGATAGCTGCCATTGATGCTGAGAAGATGTGCAAACGGCCGCTCTTCAATCAGCGGTACACGGGCTTCCAAATAGCCTTCTTTTACGGTGTACTTTCCAGACGTATCCAGGGTCGGCCCGCCCTGCCCTGCCAAGTCGCCGGTTTGAAATGCGGTGTCGGCATTCAATTCAAGTTTCTCGGTGCGTTGCTCAACGCCGAACGACACGCCCACACCACTCTTTGCTGACGGCAGCTTCACGCCGTAACCACCCAGATCAGCGGACAAATTACCGCTGGCAATGGTCTGCGAGGTTTCACCCTTTTGAATGCCGGGCACTTGAATGTAGTTCAGCGCAGCAGGTGTAACGCCGCCTATCGCCCAAACGTTATAGGGCACGCAGTTAGGGTCAGTGCCATTGACGACGGAACGGCACACCGGTGTGCCACCTGGCCCCACCACCACGTCAAGCGCGTTCAGTGAGCGTGTATTTGAGAATTCGTTTTTGTAGGCATTTTGATAAATGACTTTGGCCGTCTGCATGGAAACGTCATAGTTCCAAACTTTTGCGAAGTCACCCTTTAATCCCAACACAGTGCGAAATGAAGTATGGCGAATATCGTCCTGCCGACCACCGCCTTCGACATTGCGACGACCGATAAACACCGCCGACGTATCGCCCGCCATCGCCAGCCCCAGATCGCGTCTCACGTCTGCGGAGAGCAGTGGATTTTCAAAGTTGATGTTGAAGGTGCGGTTACCAAAAAAGATACCGCTCGGTGCAATCTGGGCGACAGTACGATCATCGTGAAATGAAAATTCCGAATACAGATTGACGCGCTCATTCAAATCATAATTTGCCGAAGCATTAAAGCCATACCGCTCCGATGGGCGCTGATAATAATTGGTTGGGCCAAAGTTGTATTGATCGGTCAAACCATTAAACGCGCGGGTGTTACCGGCGGCGTTGGTCACGACGCGACTGGCGCCGGTCGACAGAATCAAGACGCGAGCAGGCGACGTTGTGCTGGAGCCTGAGCAGGTGAAGGCGTTGTTGGTCGAGCCCAACGTACATGCGCTGAAGTCGCGCTCGGACTGCAATAGTGCGTCTTCTTTTTTATAACTAAAAAAGACGGTGGCGTTGCCTTTGCCGTTATCAAAATTAGAGCCAATTAGAATGTTCGCATCATAAATTTTCCCGTCGGAACTCTTGTCGGCTGGCACCGCAAATTGCGAGGGATTCCTGGCTGCACGTGCGTTCAAAACATCTTGCACACCGTTGGGATTTTGTTGCTGGTGGTTGTAGAAACTCTGATTGAATTCGACCTGGACACCTTCGAACTTATTGTTCATGATGAAGTTGACCACGCCTGCAACCGCGTCAGAGCCATACACCGCACCTGCGCCACCAGTCAGGACTTCAACACGCTTAATCAACGGCGCGGGTCTCTGATTTAAGTCCGGTGCCGGACTACTGGTGCCAGGACGCGGACTACCGCCAGGAAGGCGGCGACCGTTGACGAGAACAAGCGTGCGAGTTGGCCCGAGCCCACGCAAATCAACCGTGGCGGTGCCGTTCGAACCATTCGAAACACTGCCCCCTTGACCAGCAAACACTTGCGGCAAATTATTCAGTAGGTTCTCGGCAGAGCGTACGCCATCAATCTTGATGGATTGTGCATCGATAACAGTAACCGGACTGGCACCCTCAAGATTGGGTGCCGGAAGGCGCGAGCCAGTTACTTCAATCTTCTCAACTTTTTGCGCGCTCGCAC
>JANMQR010000085.1:0-5213 GCA_031370625.1 Burkholderiales bacterium
GTGTTTCCGAATCAGTCCAATCGCGGTGCACACATCAATATTTCCGGTGCGGGTGTGGCGAAATATGCCCCGAACAAAGAGGCAGCGATCAAGTTTTTAGAATACCTTGCCAGCCCCGAAGCGCAAGCCTACCTTGCCAACGGTAACAACGAATATCCGGTCGTCGGCAAAGCAACCGGCAATCCGCAATTGATGTCGCTCGGCGAATTTAAGCGTGATCCCTTGACGATGGACGCGGTCGGAAAAAACTATGCAGCAGCGTCGCAGATGTTTGATCGGGTGGGCTGGAAGTAGGCTTGTTTTGCAAAAATGAAACGTTAATCACGGTGCGGCGATTTCGACGGAGACACCCGAACGGGTGGAGCAGTTTATGGCTCGTTCGCCGCACCAGTATTAGTGTTTTCATTTTTTTGCTTGCCGGGTAATCTGCCGCGAAGCAATCAACACTGGCACCAGCCCCACCGCGACCATCGCCAATGCCGGCCACGCCGCTTCGGCAAGACGCTCGTCCTTGGCCAGCACATAAACATGTACCGCCAACGTATCAAAATTAAACGGTCGCAGCACCAGCGTGGCGGGCAGCTCTTTCATCACGTCAACAAATACCAGCAGTGCCGCTGTCACCAAACTCGGGCGTAGCAGCGGTATGTGGATGCGTTTCAAGACACCGAACCGGGTCGCGCCCAAAGACTGCGCTGCATCATCCATCGACGGGGTGATTTTGGTGAGGCCTGCTTCCACGCTTTGCAGCGCGACCGCTAAAAATCGGATCAAGTAAGCGTAAACCAGCACACCCAAACTTCCCGTGAGCAGCAAGCCCCAGGTGGTGCCAAACCAGCCATTTAATGTGTCCACCAGCAAATGGTCGAGCTTAATCACAGGAATCAGCACGCCCACGGCAATGATGGTGCCCGGTACGGCATAGCCGATGCCGATCAGCCGATTTGCGTTTGTGCTGATCGGGCTTTTGGTTTTGCGCGCCGTGTAGGCAAGCCAGAGCGCCAGCATGACGGCAATCGCAGCGGTAATGGTCGCAAGTGTCACGGTATTAAAAACTAGCGCTGCAAAGCGCGTGCTGAACAGGCTCGCAAGCGCATCGTCAGCCGTCGCTTGCTTGAGCAGAATGAGCGTGGGGATGATGAAGCCAACCACCAACGGCAGCGCACACACCATCGTGGCGATCCAGCGTGATATTGCGGAAAGTGGTGTGCGGTTTGTGCGTCCTTTTCCGGTTTGAAAATAGCGTGAACGCCGTCGTGTGTTTTGCTCTACAAAAATAATGAGTGCCACAAACACCAGGAGAATTGCCGACAGTTTGGCTGCGGCGATTCGATCACCGAGCGAGAACCACGCGTTAAAAATGCCGGTGGTAAAAGTTTGCAGACCGAAATATGACACTGTGCCGTAGTCTGCCAAGGTTTCCATTAGCGCCAACGCCGTGCCGGCGGCAACGGCGGGACGCGCGAGTGGCAGTGATACGCGCATAAACAAGCGCCACGGGGAGTATCCGAACGTGGTACCCGCCTCCCGTAACGAAGGGGACTGCTCCAGAAATGCGACCCGAGCGAGCATAAATACATATGGATATAAAACGAACATCAGGATCGTCGCAGCACCACCGATGGAGCGAATGTCGGGAAACCAGTAAGCTGATTTGCCCTGCCACTCGAACCATTCGCGCAGCCACGTTTGCACCGGGCCGGCGTATTGCAATGCGTCTGTATACGCATATGCCATCACGTATGCGGGCATTGCGAGTGGCAAAATCAACGCCCATTCCAGAAATGAGCGCCCCGGGAACTCATAATTGGCGGTCAGCCAAGCGGTAGTCGTGCCAATCACGATCACACCTACCGCGACAACGGCGGCCAGAATCAAGCTGGTGGTGAGCAGATCGGGCAATATGGTTGCAGTAATGTGCGCCCAAGCACCGGCGTCTTTGCTGAATACGCTAAACAAAATGCCCAGAATCGGTAACGCGAGGACGAACGCCAGCAACAGCGGCGGTAGTTTCCCGAAATATTGGGAAACACGGGATTGGCGAAATGAGCTTTCCGGCATTTTGATTTAACGTGTTCTAACGAGGTTTGGAAGTGCGGCAGAAGCGTGACAGCGTTGAAATGCGCTATCGACTTGCTAAGACAGTGTGCGATTGGTGTAACTGCCGCTGGATTGCGATTATGATGGTCGCCGACGGGTTGTGGTGAACGCCAGCTTAAATTATGTTGATACGCGCAAGTTTGTGGTGCACGACCATCGTTTCACGCACCTTTGTACGTAATCGCAAGTACTTGAAAAATGCGTTTTCACCCCTATATCAATGCGTAGTCAAAAAACACGATGTCTGGCATTCTGAAAAGTGCCTGAAAAAGAAAAAATAATTGCGTTGTATTTGATTTTTTCTTTCAGTACACTTACCCGTTTTTCGAAATTGACACCAGACAGTTTGGGTTCAATAGTTGCTTCTAGATGTTTGTTTCAGGAGAAATCACGTTGGCCACTGCAAATAAAGCCAAGCCATTGGCTAAAACTGGCGCCAAACCCAGTGCATCGTCCGCTGCAAAAAGCAAAGCCGTAGCACCGGCTGAAGTTGTCGCTAAACCCGCGCCCAAAGTTGCGTCGAAAGCTGTTGCTTCCGTCGACGCATCCGGCAAAGGTTTGATGAGCGAAGCTGAGCTTATCAAGCAAGCGAAAACCGATTACATGTCGAATGACCAGCTCAAGTTTTTCAAATATCAGCTGCAAATGCTCGGCGCGCAATTGCGCGAGAACGCAGGCGCCACCACTGAGCATCTTCGTGAATTGGCGGTTGCACCGGATCCGGCTGATCGCGCCACGCTTGAAGAGGAGCATGCACTGGAGCTTCGTGCACGCGACCGCGAGCGCAAGCTGTTGAAGAAAGTTGAAGCCGCGATTGTCCGCATCGATAGTGGCGATTACGGCTACTGCGAGGAAACCGGTGAGCCGATTGGGATTCAACGCCTGATGGCACGCCCGACAGCGACGCTAACGATTGAGGCGCAAGAGCGACGCGAGCTCAAGCAGAAAATGTACGGCGAGTAAGCACAGTCAATCAAATTTAGCCAAACCCTAGCGGGTGCGCGCTCTTCAGGCTATTTTTGCCTCAAAAGCCGCGCCCACTCTAGTGTTTCGCTAAATCTTTGCGGTATTTTGCTACTGTTCATCGGTGAGAGGCATTCCGTCAGGTTGGCCTTGCTGTCGAGTGACTGGGGTCGATCTGGCTAACCCGGGCGTCACAATCTGCACTTTTTGTGCGGTATTCGTCGCAATACTGCTGGCAATCGTCGGCGGTGGGTCAGCCAACACTCGTCTTGCCCCATTGAAGCGTTTTCGCCAATAATTTTCCGTCATATCCACGATCTCGACGCTTTTCCCGCGAGACGGCGCATGGACGAACGTGTTGTTCCCCAAATAAATACCGACGTGCGAGTTGGCGCGCGAACGCGTATTGTAAAAAACCAAATCGCCAGGCTCAAGTTCATTTCGATCAACCGTGACGCCGCGTTGCGCGATCGCCTCTGAATTACGCGGCAATACATAATTCGCGATCTCACCAAACACATGGTTGACGAAGCCAGAGCAGTCAAAACCGGTAGCCGCACTATTGCCGCCGAATTTGTACTTCACACCGACCAGCGACAACGCATAAATCGTAAGTTCTGAGTTGCGATCACGCTTAACTTCGGCGGTCGCGCCAGGCGGCTGCGGACGTAGCGGAACAAGCGTGGGCGCGAGGGGCTCGCTGGTGCCTTTGGAAGGCGCAGGGGCCGCGTCGATGGCAGCTCTGGGCGCTGGCGCGCGCATGGGGTCAGGCGCGGTCGCACAGGCTCCCAGCAGCAGCGTAAGGCCAAGTGTGGCAATAACAACGCGATGTGAGTGTTTTGCTGGCTTCATGGCATGAATGGTAGCGCATTGCGTTCGGTTTATTGACGCGACGATTGTGGCACGCGCGCAAAGCGGTACTTAAAGAATCCAAAAATCTGATAAACCCGAGCGCCTGCGGCCGTTTTCGACCATAAATGCACTGAAAAGGGCAGAAATCCCCAAAACGCACGCTATGACAAAGTGTGTAAGCGCCGGTTCACTAGCAGAGTCTGTCAGTACTGTAAGTGAGATTGTTAACACTTGTCTCAGTGGCAAGAACGTTCACATTTGTGGCAAATTTTCTGCGATAACGTAATTTCACAACTCTCAGGAAATAGATTCCACGCAGGCTAACGCGCGACTTGAATAGCGCAGCCCGCGATGGTGCCAACGCAACAATGAACGTAAATTCAACGGCCGGATTGTCAAGTGCCACGTCGCCCATAAGTCGGAGCGCCAATGGCGCGCGTGCGGCTGGCGCACCGAAAATTGACCCGACCGCACTCTATCGTCGGCAGGTACAGGAAGCTTTTGCATCGCTACAGTTATCCTCATCGATTTCATTGTTTGCGGCCTCGTTGACCTTGATGGTGCTGGGCAACACGGGAGATCTTCGCGCAGGCCTGTACTGGTATGGGTGCGCGCTGGCGGTATTCGCGTTTCGATTTACGCTGGCCACGCGGTTTCAAGCATTGAAGCGCGTAGATGTCGCATTCCCCGCGGCCAAAGTTTGGGAGGCGCTGTTAATTCTCGGCAATATTCTGGTTGGGCTGCAATGGGGCATTCTGGGCACGCTGCTTTTTAACTCAATCGATATTCATCGGCAGCTATTTATTGTCTTGGTGATCGTGAGTTATGTCGGCTCGGCGATGGTGCCGTTCACCTCGTTAAAGTGGGCGCATCCGGCGTTGGCGATCCCGGCGGCGATACCGCCGACGGTCTATATCTTTTTTATGTTGGGCGGCACTGCGTGGCTGTCTGGCACCATGGCCCTGTTCTTTATCGGCTGCATGCTCTACATGGGCTATCCGATGCACAAACGCGTGGTGGAGCGGTTGCGTTACGAACTCGAGAATCAGGCGTTGCTGGAGCGCTTGAGTGCGTATAACGACGAACTCGATTCGCAAAATAACGAGCTCAAAACGCGTACTGACGAGGTAGCCCGTTCCGGTGAAGCCGCGCGCCGCCAGGCAGATGCGCTGGCGAGCCACGTACAGCAAACGCTGCTTCCCGTGATTACCTGTACGCCAGAATTGCGCATCGTGGAATGGAACGACGCCGCCGCCGAATTACTTGGTTATCGGGCACCTGAAGTGATTGGTGACAGC